>CAYFRA010000070.1:0-7604 GCA_964345395.1 uncultured Paludibacter sp.
AGTTTTAATTATTAATAAATAATACAATAATCAATTGCAAATATAATAATTTCTCGTGAAGTAACAAATTTCCTATATAATTATTTCATTATTAAGTTTTATAAAGAAATATAATGACTACAAAAGGGCATAAAAAAAATCAGATAGGCATTTTGATTATACCTATCTGATTGTTATCTATTTTTACGATATCTTTAATCTTACATTCGCAGGCCGATAGTAAAAGTATAATTCGATCGGTTGTTATCAATAACCGTGGCACTTAAAGCACGATCTTGGTAAGGATAAAACTCTTCTTTCTGTAAACGATTTGAGTAGGCAAAATCTAAAAACCAATTTCCTGAACGATAGCCCAAACCTAAGCTCAATAGGTTGGTATTAAACTTTTGGTCAAAATATTCTGTATTGGTATTCACCGTGTTTTGCACCAACAACTTACCATCTTCATAAGACTGATTGGTAGCTGGTGACATAAATGCATAACCAGCACGCAGTGAAAACTTATCAGACAATCTTCCTTCAGCACCCAATTTGAGTAAATGAACACTGTTCAGAACTTTAGCCATATCTCTATTGACAATAGCAAAATCCTGAGCACTATTGCGAGTTCGCTCAAATTTTGAGAGGTTATAATTGATTAAATTATATTCAGCCGATAAGAAACCAGACTTGCCAAACACATAAGCTGCACTTGCTTGCAGTTGCATTGGGCTCCACAAATTGTAATCGTGATAATGTGTCTCAGTTTTTGATGGGCTTTGCTCATCTTCAGGAATTAGCGATGAATCCAATGAAGCTCGACTCTCCTCCTCGATATAATTGATAGTTGGGGTGTGGAATGATAAACCCAAACGCAAACCATTATTCATTTGGTAAATCATACCCAATTTGGCATTAAGACCAACACCATTTTGAAGCAGAATATTATCCAAATCAAAACCTCCGCCATCTTCAAAATCTTCAGTAAGTCGTGAATAGAGTGAATAATCAATTGTTCTGATATTCATACTTGCACCTACAAAGAAATTGTTGTTGTAGTTGCCTCCCCATCCGAAGTTCAATTCGTTCATCGAGCCATATTGCTCAAAAGTATATGCTGGCAATACCCGTTCGCCTGGGTGTAAAACTGACTTGAAATAGTCTCCATCTGGATCGATTAAGTATCCATTGAAACCTAAAACAGTTATCCAAGGCATTTGAGGATTATTATAGGATATATCACCAGGAATAGGATTATCTGGGCTTGAAAAGCCTGCTAAAAAATCAGTAAATGAGGTAGGCGACATACCGCCCTCTACGCTAAAATACTTATTAAAATCAGCCAACTTCTGGAATGAAAATGAGAAGTTAGAATTAACCAAACCATTCGGACTATCATAAACAGGCATGTTGACCACATAAGACACATTGCTAAAAGAAGTATTTGTTTCTCTTGGCTGAAAGTTTTCTCTATTGTGATAAACAATTGGTTTGATATCATTTACAGAAACATCTAAAGTTGCTGTCAATTCCGAGCTACGATACACACCAAGCCCAGCAGGGTTATCTTTGATTGCCGAAGCATCAGCACCCAATGCACCCATTGCACCAGCTAAACTCATATATCGAGCCGTGCCTTGAATATCTGTTTGCGACAAACGCAAGGCATCATACTCTGTTTGAGCCTGTAAGCCTACAAACACTAAAGCCATTAATGTGATTGATAAAATCTTTTTCATTTTTATATTCAATTTATTGTTTATACTCAAAATAAAAACTCTATTATCGACGTCCGCCACCACCTGATGAACGAGAAGATCCGCCACCACCATACGAGCCGCCACTGCTTCTGGTTGAAGTGCCCGAGCTACCACCACCAAAAGATGATGTACTCGTTGTAGAGCGTGAAGGAGCTGAATAAGTCGAACTACTGCGGGTAGTTGTACCACTTGATGAAGAACTTCTTGTTGTGGTAGATGTGCCGCTTGTCATACTTCGCGTGTTCACACCCGAACGTGTGCCGCTATTTAATGTTCCAGATGAGCTGTTACCAACACGAGGATTGGTTCTATTGCTTATGGTATTGGTAGAGTTTGAAGTTATTCTCTCGCTATTGGCTCTTACACTGCTCCATTCGTTTGCCGAACGTACTGCTCCTGTTCTTAAGTTTGTATTCACTCCCGACCTGTCAGTCGAACGTAAGCTGCTAACAGCTGATGATCTCACATCACGCGTTGCAGAGGGCAACTGGCGACTCACAGTAGTATTGTTAGCACGGGTATATGCACCACCCGAAAGCTCTCCTCTACCTGCTAAATTACGATTATCTACAACTTGTCTTCCGGCACCTTGTCTGCGTCTATCTATTTGGTTTTCTGCCTTATACCAGTTGCCATAATAAGGATAACCCCAACCATAACCATAGTGAGGATAACCCCAACCATAACCGTAGTAACTTCCATAATAAGGATAGCCATAACCAAAGCCATAGCCATAGTAACCGCCCCAGCCTGAATACCAAGGATCATAATATCCGCCATAATAAGGATGGCCCCAACTATGCAATCCGCCTAAACCCCAGCCATAGCCATAGTAGGGATAACCCCAATTGTGACGCCAAGCATAACTTCCGTAACTCATTGGAGAATATTGGTAGTTCCAATAATAGGGATTGTTCCAAGTGGGCGTAATGGTTGCATAGAACCCATCTACATAAACGTTCCAATAATTATCATCTAAGAAATAAATATCGTTATAATCGGGGTCGGCTATCGTTATTGAATATCTCGGATTGTGGAATCTGCGTATTCTTTCGGCATACTCAAAATCGGACTCAGAGCCTTTGAAGCCTTGAAGGTAATAACCATCTTCATCAACATCATACTCCTCAACAAAGATCGAATCGGCAATAAGCTCACCATCTATCACATAAACCGTGTCAGACACCGCCGTAATACGATTTCCATCTTTATCGACAAAAACGATTTCGCGTGCCCCATTGCGATAGACCACCGATTGATTACTCTTATCTGCTTTTTTGGATTTTAATATTTTGCCTCCATCAAGCATATAAGCATCATTGGGCGAGATGTATATGTCATCAAACATTGCATTCGATTGTGCCAAAATTGACAAAGAGAAAAATGCAATCAATTGTAGAAGTAAAAGTAAGCGTTTCATTTCTTGTTCCCCCTTATTTATTAAATTCAAATTTGCTTTAATTTCTATTATATATTATATCAAGTATTGTGCCACAAAAAATGTAATGCACAAAACTTTATCTCAAAAATAGTCAATTAATCAAATATGATTAAGTAATTTTGCAAAGATAAACATTATTAAACTTTCACATCAATTGTAATGATGTAGTTTTTATAAGTTAAATTGAAATTAATTATACTTTAACGATGAGATATACGGTATTAGAATTGACTTTTGACAACTCCAATGATTATGTTGGTGATTTGTTAGCTGCACACTTAGGCGAATTGGAATTTGAAAGTTTTGAAATGACTACAGATGGGATGAATGCCTATATTCAACAAAACAAACTCAATATTGAAGCTGTTGACGATATGCTTGCCGGGTTCAGTTATGACAAAACTGTAAAATATCATATCAAAGAGTTAGAGGATAAAAACTGGAATGAAGAGTGGGAGAAGAACTTTTTTGAACCCATCATTATTGACAATCAATGCGTTGTTCGAAGCACATTTCACAATGAAATTCCAAATATGAAGTACGAAATCATCATCAATCCGCAAATGGCATTTGGAACAGGGCACCACGAAACAACCCATTTGATTATTTCCGAGATTTTGAAAAACGATTTCAAAGGAAAAGAGATTTTGGATATGGGCTGTGGTACATCTGTACTTGCAATCTTAGCTATCAAAAAGGGTGCTTTATCAGCTACTGCTATAGATATAGATGATTGGTGTGTGAGAAACTCCATTGAAAACATCGCTCTCAATGATTTAGAGGAGAAGCAATTTGATGTTATTCAAGGCGACGCTTCGCTATTGGGCAAAAAACTGTTTGATGTGATTTTCGCAAATATCAACCGCAATATTCTTCTCAATGATATGGAGAAATATGCTCAATCGCTTCGTGTTGGTGGCTCGCTATTTATCAGTGGATTCTATACAGAAGATGCAGAACAACTTGTGAGTAAGGCTGAAAAGTTTCAATTGAAAAAGACAAATGATGCTAATAAAAACAACTGGATGATGATTCGTTTTGTTAAAACAGATTATTCATAATACTCATTTAATTCAAAATTGATCGGGTAACTCAAAGTTACCCCCGTTAACTTAAACAACAACCTTTAGCAAACGACTTGTAGGTTTAGGTGATAATGTGCAGTTTTTCAGACCCGCAGGCAAGAGAACTGACTCACCCTTTGTTAGCATCACATCTTCAAAACTATCACCTGAAATCATTAATTCACCATCAACACAAACTAAGGCCGTAAAAGAGCTATCGGCATTGTGTTTGATTGTGTAACTCTGATCGATATCCAATAAGTTGGTAGTGAAATAGTCGCAATGAACCAGTGGTATTTCTTGATTAACAATAGGAGTATAGCGGATTAGTGGATTGGGTGAAGCGGTAAATCTGCTCACTTCCATAGCCAAATCGGTATGAAGTTCACGCAGATTTCCATCGCTATCTCGCCTGTTAAAATCAAAAATGCGGTAAGTGATATCACTGGTTTGCTGAATTTCAGCAATCAACACCCCTTTGCCAATGGCATGTATCAAGCCTGCTGGAATAAAAACAACATCACCCTTTTTTACATATATTTTTTGAAGTAACTCTTCAATCTCTCCAGCTTCTAATGCCGCTAAATACGCCTCTTGGCTTGTATCCTCTTTGAAACCTATGATCAAATAAGCCTCTGGCTCTGCATCCAACACATACCACATCTCAGTTTTACCAAATGAATTATGCTTGCGACTTGCTACCTCATCATTGGGGTGCACCTGTATCGAAAGATCATCATTGGCATCAATCAGTTTGAAAAGCAAGGGAAGCTCCGTTTGAAATTTCTCGTAAACGCTTTTGCCAACAAGTGCAGCTTTGTGCGTTTCAATTAGCTCTTTGATAGATTTTCCTTCCCATTTGCCATTGGCAACAATGGAAATATCGCCAGCTACTGAAGAGATTTCCCAACTCTCACCGATATTAATTAAGCCATCAGGGTTTTTTCCAAAAAGTAACTCCAAACGGTGACCACCCCAAATCTTCTCTTTAACTATAGGTTTAAATTTTAATGGATACATAGCTGCTGGGTTTTCAATTTCTAAGTATTGCTTTTCATTATAAAAAAAAACAGAGAGCACCCCTAAAAGATACCCTCTGTTATTATCTTGAGTTACTCCTCTTTCTTATCTTTTTTAGCCAAATTCAACTCCCATTTCCAGGCACTCCGTAGCGTCTCCTCAATTGTCTCCTCAGCTTTCCATCCAAGCTCATTGTTGGCATAAGTAGGATCAGCCCACACCTGCTCAATATCACCTTCGCGACGAGCAACGATTTTGTAAGGAACTTTCACCCCATTTACCTTAGCAAATGTATTGACCAACTCCAAAACTGACAGTCCACGCCCCGTTCCTAAGTTGAAAGTTTCGATATTGGCTTTGTTCTTCTTCTCCAGCATGCGTTTTACAGCAATAACATGTGCTTTTGCCAAGTCCACAACGTGGATATAGTCGCGTATAGCAGTGCCATCAGGTGTGTTGTAGTTGTTACCAAATATCTGCAACTGCTTGCGAATACCTGCAGCAGTTTGTGTAATAAAAGGAACGAGATTATTGGGCACGCCGATGGGCAATTCACCTATTTCGCCAGAAGCGTGGGCACCAATTGGATTGAAATAACGCAACAAAACAGCTTTGTAAAAACTATCTGAATAGACAGTATCTTTGATAATCTCCTCACCTATTTGCTTGGTGTTGCCATAGGGCGAGAGTGCCACTTTGATAGGAGCCTGCTCTGTAACCGGCAAATCTTTTGGGTCAGGTTGTCCATAGACCGTGCAAGATGATGAGAATACAATATTGTTCACTTTGTGAATGGGCATCAATTGCAATATATTCATCAACGACACCAAATTGTTTCTATAATAATGTAAAGGTTGCTCCACACTTTCACCTACGGCTTTGCTCGCTGCAAAATGGATGATACCGTCAAAACCTTGATGCTTTTCAAACATCCTGTCTGTATTGACATAATCAGTGCAATCGATATTTTCAAAAGCGGGACGAACACCTGTAATTTTTTCAATGCCATTCAACACATCAATACTCGAATTGGATAAATTGTCGGCAACAACCACCTCATAACCAGCATTGATCAACTCAACTGTAGTGTGAGAACCGATATATCCAGTTCCACCCGTAACTAATATTTTTGCCATTTGATTTTTGTTCAAAATTAATTGTTATAAAGTTTTTCAGGATAAATACCGTCTTCGATTAGTTTTTTGATTTTCTCAACTACCTCCGAACGATCTTCTGCATAAGTTACACCAAACCAGTCGGCAGTGGTGTCAAGCACTTCACAGCTTGCTTTACCTTCAACAATAAGATTATTAACCACCAATGGGATATAAAACTCTGACTTTAACTCTTGCCCTTTTTCATTCAAAAACTCAATAAACATCTCCTTTGAATAGTTGAAATAATCGGGTGTCAAACCCCAGAAATTCATTGAAACTGGTGCGTTTTCATCCAAAGGAGTATCAACTCCATTCTCATCCGTAAAGACAATTACACCATCTTTTCGAATGATGGATGTACGCTCTACCACATGGGTCAATTTGTTGTTTTCGTCAACTTCACAAATTCCGCGCGCCACTGTACCACTGTCTGAAAGTGTGTTTTTCAAACGATAACCAAGCATAGCGTATTCATTTGACTTACCAACGATGCTTTCCAAGAAACGAGCCATCACCTCAAATGATTCTTTCCCATAAAAATCATCAGCATTGATCACTGCAAAGGGTTCGTGAATCACATCTTCACCCATCATTACAGCGTGATTGGTGCCCCAAGGTTTTGTGCGTTCGGGGTTATAAGTAGTACCTGCTGGCACTTTTGATAGCTCTTGAAATACCACCTCTGTTGGGATGATTCCCTCATATTTGCTCAATACTATTTCTCTGAAATCTTTCTCAAACGACTCTCTTATCACAAAAACAACTTTCCCAAATCCAGCTCTCACAGCATCATAAACCGAATAATCCATGATTGTTTCGCCATTGGGACCTAAACCATCCAACTGTTTCAAACCACCATAGCGACTACCCATACCTGCCGCAAGAATAAATAATGTAGGCTTCATATCTTAATTTTTAAATTTATATTCTTTACAAAAATAATGAATTAATTCTGTACACCTTACAAATATCGGGTTTGATTAATGATTTTTTCAAAATTCAAACTCCATTTTTCATATATCTTATTGCATAGCTCTCTACTTTTCAATTTTTGATGCGAACTATATCTGCCATTCGATTGTTAAACAGAATGGTGCTTTAACCCAGATTATTCACCGCAAAAACT
This sequence comes from uncultured Paludibacter sp., assembly GCA_964345395.1. GTDB lineage: Bacteria > Bacteroidota > Bacteroidia > Bacteroidales > Paludibacteraceae > UPXZ01. Next base: position 7,548 of record CAYFRA010000070.1, read on the forward strand.
TGTTGTAGTATCTATATTATTGATAAGCAAAACTTTGCGATGAAAATTATTGAAACA
>CAYFRA010000071.1:0-7046 GCA_964345395.1 uncultured Paludibacter sp.
TGTGTTATCGTGCCAAAACTTTATCGCCCGATTCAATCTCTAATTTAATCTGTTGCATAGCTTTCTTCTCTTTTTTTGGCTTAGATTTCAGGCTATCTTTCTTTTCAGTTTTAGTCGTATCCATCTTTTCTAAGTAAGCTCTGATACTATCCTCTCTTTGCGGATTGAAGATGCGAAGAAGTTTGATACTATCAATGATGGCATTCATCTCACCTTTGGTACTATCCACGCCTAAAAATTTGACTTGGAGGGATTGAATGCTCTCCATTTTTCGAGCTTTTAGCCTCATCGTTATTCTTCTCAATGTACTATCATTTTCTGTTTTGGTGTAGATACTATCTATCTCACCGTTTTTATAATTGATATACATTACCGCATGGTGGTTAATACTGGAGTCAGATGGGGCAATGCGATGTAAGAAAGAGAGCTCATATCGGTCATTTGGTAGCAAAGAAGCTATATTAAGTGTTTCATTTAATTGGGTGCGAGTTGAGTCTGGACCAAAAATATGACGTTTTGTCTTATACCAAATGTCACGTTCTTGAATGGTATCGTGCAAATGATATAAATTGGCCTCTACATCTTTCTCAATTTTGCTTAATTGATTGTTGACTTTGATATAGAGTCGTTCAAATTTTTTAGGATTTTTGCTATACCACACCAAACAAGAGTCAAAATCACTAACAGAAATTCCATAATCTTGAAAAATTGACTCAAAATAGGCTTTGCGTTCTTCATCATCTAATTTGGCATATCCCATTGAGTTCAAGCTTCCTTCCAAAATGTGAATATCAACAAGTAGTTTCTCCATTTTATCAGGAGATAATACATTCTTGGGTCGATTTTCACAAGACATCATCAAGCCAAGTAGCACGATAGATATAAAAATCTGAACTATTTTATTCTGACTTTTCCTCATCGTTTTGAGTTTTCTTTTTAGATTCAAGACTCTCATTCAACTCTTTTCTAAAGAAAATGAAAATAACGAATACCGAAACCGTTACGCAAGAATCAGCAATGTTGAAAATCCATCTAAAGAAAATGGTGTCACCAGCACTATTTGTTATCATAGGAAAATAGAGCATATCAACCACTTTTCCATAAAATAGGGGAGCGTAGCCTCCACCTTCAGGAAAAAGCACAGCTGCCTGAGTAAGCGTACTTTCGCTAAATATCACGCCATAAAAAACCGAGTCGATTATATTACCTGCTGCACCTGCAAGTAGTGCCGAAATAGCCAAAACATAGCCAACGCGTGCACCTCGTTTAATAAGTTTATGTATGTAAATTGCTAATACTATTACTGCAACAATACGAAAAAGACTAAGAAACAGCTTCCCTATAATCTTCATCCCGAAAGCAGCCCCTTCGTTTTCTACAAAAAATATCTTAAACCAACTAAACACTTCAACAGCATTCTGATCGCCAGTTATATCAGAATAAGACAGAGGAAAATTTAGCTTGATGTAAAACTTAGATACTTGATCTATTAAAACAAGCAATAAAATTAATAATAGCGATTTGTTTTTTGTTGACATATCAGTGAATAAGTCTATTTATACAAAAAATCGGCAGTAATACAATATGGTATAGCTGCCGAATTTACTCTTTATTTTCTTAAAACAATCTTGTAACACAATGTTTTACCTCCAATTTAGAAGGTTATATCACTTTCTTACACCAGATTCTTTTGCTTCGATACTCAAAGTTGCATGAGGCACAGCACGTAATCTCTCCTTTGGTATCAATTTACCTGTTTCACGACAAATGCCATACGTTTTATTCTCGATACGTACCAAAGCAGCCTGCAAATGCTGAATAAACTTCATTTGACGCTGTGCTAAATGTCCTGACTCCTCTTTATTTAATGTAGAAGCACCCTCTTCCATTACCTTAAAGGTAGGCGAAGTATCTTTCACATCATTACCTTCAGAGTTGTTTAAGCCTTTTCTCAACTGATCGTAATCATTTTGAGCTTTCTCTAATTTTTTATTGATAATATCACGAAATTCCTCCAATTCGGCATCGCTATATCTTGTTTTTTCTCTCTCTTCCATAACCCTACATGTTTTCAGGTTCAACAATATAAATTAAAACTATGCGAAATTAATCATTTATTTTCATTTAAGCAATTATTTCAAATCTTTTGCTACCGACAAATTAACTGTGTAATCTTCAAAATCAAGCTCAGTTGCTTCGCTAAGCTTTTCTAAAAGCTCAATTCTATTTGCTAAAACTTGCGAGGCGATATACTCCTTGTAAGACTCTACAGCAGAATTGATATTTTCATTCTTTTCAATTTCTACTATTATCTTATCCGTAATCTCAAATCCGCTCGATTTACGCAGGTTTTGAATTCGATTAACCAATTCTCTTGCGATACCTTCCTGCAACAACTCATCACTTACCTCTACATCCAGTGCCACTGTCAAATTACCCTCATTAGCAACCAACCAACCGGGCATATCTTCTGTGAATATTTCCACATCTTCGGCCGTTAGCAGTACTTCACCTGATGGCAAATCCCATTTATATTCGCCTGTACGCTCTATCTCATTGATTTGCTCTTTACTAAACTTTTGCATTCCTGCAGCAATCTCCTTCATCTGCTTTCCATATTTCTTACCCAATGTTTTGAAATTTGGTTTGATTTTTTTAATCAATCCTTCCATCTCTACATCAGCAGGAATTACCTCAAGCTCCTTGATGTTAACCTCTGTCTTAATCAAATCAGCAATATAATTGATTTGATTAAAAATGGTTTCATTGGCTGCTGGAATCACCGCTTTTGATAGTGGTTGACGTACTTTCATCTCCGCTTTACGACGCAAAGCCAAAATCATAGACGAACTTTGCTGCGCCAACTGCATACACTCTTCCAAATAACTATCAATCACGTTTTCATCATAACTTGGGAAATCAGCCAAATGCACGCTAAGCACTTCATCTTCTTTATTTACTACACTTTGCAAATCACGATAAAGCTGCTCTGCATAAAATGGAGCTATCGGTGCTATCAATTTCGAAACAGTCAATAAACAAGTATAAAGCGTTTGATAAGCCGACACTTTATCCGAATCATAATCGCCTCCCCAATAGCGCTTTCTGTTCAAACGAACATACCAGTTGCTCAGGTTTTCACCCACAAAATCAGCAATTGCACGTCCTGCTTTCGTAGGTTCGTAATCCTCATAATACCCTGTTACATCTTTTACCAAAGTATTCAACAGCGAAATAATCCAACGATCAATTTCAGGTCTTTCATCCAAAGGTATCTCCTTATCTGCATTCACAAAACCATCAACATTGGCATAAAGAGCAAAGAAAGAGTAGGTATTATAAAGTGTTCCAAAAAACTTACGTCTTACCTCTTCCACACCTTCAACATCAAATTTCAAATTATCCCAAGGCGATGCGTTGGTCATCATATACCAACGCAAAGGATCTGAACCGTATTTTTCAATAGTTTCAAAAGGATCAACAGCATTGCCTAAACGTTTAGACATTTTGTTTCCATTTTTATCCAAAACCAATCCGTTAGAAATCACATTTTTGAAGGCTACGGAACCTCGCACCATTGTACTGATGGCGTGAAGCGTAAAGAACCAACCGCGTGTTTGATCGACACCTTCCGAAATAAAATCGGCAGGATAGTACGAATTGCTCTCCACCAACTCTCTGTTTTCAAAAGGATAATGTAGCTGCGCAAATGGCATAGCACCACTATCAAACCATACATCAATCAAGTCAAGTTCACGCTTCATCGGCTTGCCGCTTGCCGATACCAAAATGATATTATCCACATATGGACGGTGTAAATCGATGTTTTTAGGATCATAATTTTCAGCACTATAATCACCTGGCACAAAGTTGGCATACGGATTTTCATTCATAAATCCAGCCTCAATCGACTTCTCAATTTCTTGCACCAACTCCTCAGCCGAGCCGATGCATATCTCTTCTGCACCATCTTCTGTTCGCCAAATTGGTAGCGGCGTACCCCAATAGCGGCTACGACTCAAATTCCAATCTTGCAAATTCTCCAACCATTTACCAAAACGACCAGCTCCCGTTGATTTCGGCTTCCAGTTAATCGTTTCGTTCAGCGCAATCATCTCCTCGCGCAGTTTTGTTGTTTTGATAAACCAACTATCCAAAGGATAATAAAGTACAGGTTTATCTGTACGCCAGCAATGTGGGTAGTTGTGCGTATATTTTTCTATTTTAAATGCTTTTCCTTCTGTTTTTAGCATCACAGCCAGTGCCACATCCAAAGTTTCGTTATTATCTGCTTTGCTTGAATCGAAAGTTGAGGCATACTCATTTTTCACAAATCGTCCAGCAAACTCCTTATATTTCTCCACATTTACATTTTCAGCCACAAAATCAGCATCCAAATCATCAATGGTATAAAACTTACCTGTCATATCAACCATCGGACGACGATTACCCTCTTTATCAATCAAAATAAGCGGTGGCACTCCATTTTGTTTTGCAACACGGTCGTCATCCGCACCAAAAGTAGGTGCAATATGCACGATACCTGTACCATCTTCGGTAGTAACAAAATCACCTACAATCACTTTGAAAGCACCTTCGCCAGGATTTACCCAAGGAATCAACTGCTCGTAAGAGATTCCGGCTAAATCAGAACCTTTGAACTTATCAAGCACTTCGTACTCTTGCTTACCCATAATTGAGCCCGCCAAAGCTTCAGCCAAAATATAGTGATGCTCTTCTTTTGAATATGGGTTTTCTGTTTTTACTAATAAATAATCTATATTTGGACCAACTGCTAAAGCTGTATTTGATGGAAGTGTCCAAGGTGTGGTCGTCCACGCCAAAATATACAAATTATCAGTTTCTTGTTTTGCTAAAGCTGAATTTTCGGGTAATCCATTCACTTTGAATTGCACAATTGCCGTAGTATCTTTCACATCGCGATAGCAACCTGGTTGATTCAGCTCGTGCGTTGATAATCCGGTGCCTGCTGCTGGTGAATAGGGCTGAATTGTATAACCTTTGTAGAGCAATCCTTTTTGATACATATCTTTCAAAAGCCACCACAAAGTTTCGATATAGCGGTTGTCATAAGTAATGTAAGGGTCGTTCATATCCACCCAATAACCCATTTTCTCTGTCAGGTCTTCCCACTCTTTGGTATATTTCAACACATCACGACGACAAGCTTCATTGTACTCATCCACACTGATGGTTTTACCAATATCTTCTTTTGTTATGCCCAAACTTTTTTCAACACTCAGTTCAATAGGCAAACCGTGGGTATCCCAACCCGCTTTTCGTTCTACCTGATAGCCTTGCATCGTTTTGAAACGGCAAAAAACGTCCTTAATCGTGCGTGCCATTACGTGATGAATACCGGGCATACCATTTGCCGAAGGCGGTCCTTCATAAAAAACAAAAGTGGGTTTTCCCTCACGCGTTTCGATACTTTTCTGAAACATATCATTCTCTTCCCAAAACTCAAGTATCTTTTTGTTGATATCTGACAGATCAAATGCACTGTATTCGTTAAATTTTTTGCTCATAGTTTTATTAAAATTAGATGCACTAAACGAGTAAATTTTCTGAAAAATCTTCTATTTAGGATATAATATTATATAGTTGAAAAATTAGCTGCAAAAATACATAAAAAATATCAATTCATAAAGTAAACGGACGCTTAGATTTTTGAATGTTTGTTTTACTTGCGATTATATTTTTAAAAATATATCTTTGTACAATTAATTTAAAGAGTAAATGACAAAAACCAAAACAGCATATGTGTGCCAACAATGTGGCTACGACACACCAAAATGGGCGGGCAAATGTCCATCTTGTGGCGAGTGGAATAGCTTTGTGGAAGAGATAATCCGCAAAGAGAGCGGTGTGAAAACTGCTATTTCCGGATTGACACAAAGCAAACAACAACCTCAGTTGATTTCTGATGTGGTGATGTCGGTCGAAGAGCGAATTGATACAAACAACAACGAACTGAATCGGGTTTTGGGCGGTGGTTTGGTCAAAGGATCATTGGTCTTGATTGGTGGAGAACCTGGCATTGGGAAATCAACTTTAGTTTTGCAAGTAGTTTTGGGAATAAAAGGAAAACGCACTCTTTATATATCGGGCGAAGAGAGCACTAACCAACTCAAACTTAGAGCCGAACGCTTGGGTTATAACGAGCCAGAGTGTTATATCGTTAGCGAAACTTCTTTGGAAGAGGTCTTTGTGCATACTCAAAATGTGAAACCTGATTTGTTGATAGTTGACTCAATTCAGACCATCACAACCGAAACGGTAGAATCATCACCTGGAAGTATTTCACAGGTACGTGAATGTGCAACTGCACTGTTGAAATTTTGTAAAACAACAAATATTCCGGTGTTTATTATCGGACATATCAACAAAGAAGGCAGTATTGCTGGACCTAAAGTATTAGAACATATTGTTGATACAGTTTTGCAATTTGAAGGTGACCAACATTATATGTACCGTATTTTGCGACCTATAAAAAACAGATTTGGAAGTACTTCCGAATTGGGGATTTATGAAATGCAACAAGGTGGTCTGCGTGAAGTGAGCAACCCTTCAGAAATGCTGCTTTCGCAAAACCACGAAGGTATGAGCGGTGTAGCCATTGCCTCGACTATAGAAGGAGCACGACCATTTTTAATTGAAGCTCAAGCCTTAGTCAGCTCAGCCGCCTATGGTACGCCACAACGTTCCAGTACCGGTTTTGACTTACGCAGATTGAATATGTTGCTTGCTGTTTTAGAAAAAAGAGTGGGATTCAAATTGGCACAAAAAGATGTTTTTCTCAACATCGCCGGCGGAATAAAAGTGAAAGACCCAGCTATTGACTTGGCTATTATTTCGGCTATACTCTCTTCAAATATCGACACAGCCATTGATTCAAGCGTCTGTATGGCTGGTGAAGTGGGTTTGTCAGGTGAAATTCGACCAGTAAACCGCATTGAGCAACGCATTCACGAAGCAGAAAAATTGGGTTTTAAGAAAATGATTATTCCAAAAACCAATCTTAG
>CAYFRA010000072.1:0-7012 GCA_964345395.1 uncultured Paludibacter sp.
ACGAAGCAGAAAAATTGGGTTTTAAGAAAATGATTATTCCAAAAACCAATCTTAGTAATTTAGACCTCAAAAAGGTGAAAATCGAATTGGTACAAGTTAGAAAGGTAGAGGAAGCATTCCACGTATTGTTCAAGTCATAGATTTTCTTATTTTGCAAAACAAAGGTTTGCAGATTCATTGTGGTAAATGCTTGATTTTGAATAATATTTCATTCCAATTGTTTTATTATTAAAAAAATAGACGTACCTTTGTACCCGCTTTTCGAGTAAAAGCATTAAATCATTATAAATATTTTAATAACATTTCGAGAAAATGGCAGTAAAAATGAGATTACAGCGTCGTGGTAGAAAAGCTTATGCCTACTATCACATTGTTATCGCTGATTCGCGCGCTCCACGTGATGGCCGCGTAGTTGAACGTATTGGTTCATACAACCCCAACACCAACCCATCAACTGTAAATTTGGAATTTGACCGTGCGCTCTACTGGCTTAATGTAGGAGCACAGCCAACTGACACAGTTAATAACATCTTATCAAGAGAAGGTGTTTTGTTGATGAAACACTTGCAAGGTGGTGTGAAAAAAGGTGCTTTTGATGAAGCTGAAGCTCAAAGACGTTTCGATGCTTGGAAATCTGAAAAAGAAAATAAGCTAAGAAAAACTCAAGAAGAGGTTGATGCTGAACAAAAAGCAAAACAAGAAGCTAAATTAAAAGCTGAAAAAGAGCTACTTAAAGAGAGAACCAAGGCTTTGGCTGATAAGAAAGCAGAAGAATTGGCAGCTAAGGAAGCTGAAATCAAAGCAGAAGCAGCAGCCGAAGAGGCAGAAAGTGTTGCTGAAGAAGCTTCGAACGAAGCTGAAGTTGCTGAATAAAATTAAGCTTAAAGAAGTTTTAAAAAACTGTTATCAATTATTTGATAGCAGTTTTTTATTTTAAATGAAAAATTTTACGCAAAGTTTTATTCAATTATAATTGGGTTTAAAATACAGAAATATGGTTGCAAAAAGATGAAGCAATTATCAACTAATTGAAGAGAGTTTTTAAGTGTTGAAATTTTGAAAAATAAAAACAATCATTCCTTACAAATTAGACTGAAAAATCAATTATTTGAAGACGTGCTTTAAGCTTAATAAAGCAAATTTTTTGTTTTTGATAAAAATGGATTGTTTGCAAGATCTTAGCAATAATCTAAATCTGTATAGAAGCAGACTTGCAAGATTAAGTTCTTTAAACCACTGTTTCTCAGCATCTAATATGCTTTTATATCTTGCCAAGCTTAAGTTTTTATCATAATCTAAGACTGATAAATCATGTTCGACCCTACACTCCATAAGATAGACGCTCTTTTTGTGTTTGAAAATTTGGCTGTACACCCAATAATCCAACATATCTAAAGGATATTTATTAGAAAATCCGTTTATTTGATCTAAAAAATCTATCTTTAGTAATGAGAGCGTATTTAGTGCTATTATATGGTGATTGAAAAATCCAGGATGTTTTATTTTTCGTGTAATATTATTAAAAAAGAGCAATTGATGAGGAGAAATAATTTTATTGTTTTTTGTAAGAAAAGGAACTACAGCTGCAACATTTTGCTTTCCGCCAATCTTTTCCTTATCCAATGTGTATGAAAGTGTTTGGAAATATTCAGCGGTAATATTTGTATCTTGGTCTAATAAAAGTAACCATTTAGCACTATTCTTTTTTGCAAAATCAAATGCAAAATTATAAGCTTCGACCAATTTGCTGTTTTCTAAATTAGTAAAGCTGGTATATGATTCCGAATGAGGTATTTCTATTTCGCTTGAATTATTAAATATGATAAGATGATGTTTTTGTTTCAAATGTTTGATGTGTCTAACAAATGATTGATAGCTGACTGACTCTTCAAGCTTCATTTTATAAAGAACCAATACAATTACAATTATATTTTTATTATCGCTCATTTCAATTGCTTATTCTTCTGGCACAGTTTTATTTTTGCCTAATACACCATTGAGCCAATAAGGCAAGTAAGAGAAAATAATTATCTGTATCAAGAAAGAAAATGCAGTAAATGTATTCTCTGACATAAACTGAATAAATAAAGATGTCATCATTATAGAATATACGATGATAGAAGGATAGACCTCAGTTACTACTGCCTTATACAGATATCCATAAAGCAGACCCGTAAGCATTGCAAAAATAACAATCCCCCAATAACCAAAATCTTTATAGAAAGGATACATCGTGGTGTAGATGTTTGTGTTTGACTTCTTTTTTACACCGACATTAGTAAACTCTTGTAGTGAGTCAGCTGCCTCCACATCAACAATTCCTATTTTTTCGGCAACTTTATAAAAAAATCTAAATGTGCTTTCTCCGTAATGTTGTGAAGATGATGGTGCTACTTTTTCAAATGCAGGAACACCAGATAATACGTATAGAGAAAAGAAATCATATCTGAGATCATCTTTACTCTCAGCCCCAGTGGTTCTTATCACTTGTACAAATGTGAAAAATAAAAATATAACTCCCAATGAAATATATATCACTTTTGGCTTTATTACATTTTTGAAAAAGAGAATAGATAAACTTACGAAGAAAATAAGTAGAAAACTTATCTTTGCCATTATTAAAAAAGCCCAAGCAATATTGATTACTAATAAGATAAGTATTCTGTATAAGTTTTTTTTGTTGTAGTGCAATAACTCAATGGCATAAGCAACAAGCCATAATGTAGCAAAATAATTGTTAGACAAACCTTCATCCATGCCTTGGATGCTTCCTAAAGCGATATTTCTTAGTCCAGCAAATATATTATTACTAATACCAAATTCCTGTATGGCACTGTATATTTTGAATACACTAATTGGGAAAGTTATGAGTGCAATGATAAAATAAACATTCCGAATAAGTTTAGTAGGAGGCTCTGTATGGCTTTTTGAAACAGAAATGCTTTGACGTAACATAGCAAATAGTCCAAAAAAGAAAACCCACAGCGAAATCGCCGTGTAAAACTGCCCTTTTAGGGGGTAGTAACCGTGTGGATAAACCCAGTAAGCTAAGATGATAAAGAGCCAAATGCTTGAAATGATGGTGGTGGGTGCTAAAATTCTATTAGAGGTAATAAGGCTTAAAATTAAAGTAGTTAGTATGATAATTAATGCTATAACCATAATGAACCTTGTTGTAATATTTGTTCTAACTATAGAATTTATTGCTATGTTTAGTGAGCTTATTTGAACTGATTAATAACGTTTAAAATATCAATTAATTGTGTTTATTTTCATTTAAGTATGAATTATATTTGGTTTAAAACTCATTTTGCCAGAAAGCTACAAACATTTATAATTAAATTCTTTTTCAAACGTTATTCTTTTTAAGAGTTGAAAAGATTAGAGTTTGTAAATCTAATTGAATTTGAGCTGTTTTTAGTTCCAATTTTTGAAACTAAAGCGTTTGTCAGAAGTTTTAATTTTGTAGCGTATCCCATAAATTGATTGATACGAGAGTCAATATTAATAAGTTATGATTTCGGTTTGTATAGCAACATATAATGGTGAAAAATACATTTTAGAGCAATTAGATAGTATTCTGTTGCAGCTTTCTGAAAAAGACGAAGTGATTATCTCTGATGATAACTCTACAGATAACACTTTGGCTTTGATTAAAGAGTATGATTCACGTATTAAAGTCATTACAAATACGAGAAAAGGAGTTGTTTCCAATTTTGAAAATGCTTTGTTGGCTGCAAAAGGGGATGTGATTTTCTTAGCAGATCAAGATGATGTGTGGCTTCCTGATAAAGTTGAAATCTGTTTGCAAGCTCTCAAAAATTACGACTTGATTGTATCAGATTGTTATATAACTGATGAAAAACTAAATATAATTTCAGATTCGTTTTATGAAACCAATAGGTCAAAAACAAATAAATACAAAGCGTTTTTGAGAAATCCCTATTTGGGGTGTGCTATGGCGTTTAATCGGACTGTGCTTGATTTGGCGCTTCCTTTTCCGAAGTCGATACCGATGCATGATATTTGGCTTGGAAATGTAGCTGCATTTAGGAAGTCAGTGCAATTCTTGCCCGATAAGTTGATTTATTATCGAAGACATGGCAACAACGCTTCAACTGCATCTGAAAAATCCCAAACAACGTTTTTAGAAAAGCTCAATTTTAGAACATCTGTTTTTGTTAGTTTGTTAAAGAGGAGGAAATGAAAAAAATGAATATAAATATAACAAGGGTTACTTTTGACTATGAAATAGATTTTCAAAATGCAATTCATTCGGTCCAGAGTAGATACAATGGGGTAGGGGTTTTAAACGTTTATAATTAAAAATTTAAGAAAGTAGCATCAATCGATAGATCTCTTTCAGAAGTAAAAATATAGTTTATGTTAAATGTTTCAATTGTCTTATACAATCATTCTCCTGAAATGATTAGAAGATTGACAGATAAGATTAGAAAATCAGAATTGGTAGATAAAGTTTTCTTGATAGATAATTCCGAAATACCAAACAATCAATTTTCGACTCTTACTGAAAACTATATTTTTACTGGTAAAAACTTAGGTTATGGCAAAGCTCATAATATAGCTCTTAAATCATCAATCAAACAAAACATACCTTACCACTTGGTGGTAAATCCAGATATTGAGATAAATTCAGAAAAAACGATAGAAAATATCATTTCGTTTATGAACAATCATACTGATGTTGGTCTGCTAATGCCCAAAGTTGTTTATCCCAACGGCGACATCCAATACCTATGTAGATTGCTGCCCAAACCAAAAGATCTTATTTTTAGAAGGTTTGTTCCTAAAAGTTGGAACGAAAATAGCAATGAGATTTCAGAACTTCGTTTTTCCAATTATGATAAAATTATGGATGTCCCTTTTTTGTCAGGTTCATTTATGCTTTTACGCACAAAAACTTTGGAGGAAGTAGGACTTTTTGACGAACGTTTTTTTATGTATGGAGAAGATACAGACTTGTCACGTAGGATACACCAAAAATACAGAACTGTTTTTTATCCAAATGAAACCGTTGTGCATCATCACGAGCGGGCATCTTACAAAAACATAAAGATGTTGTTTGTCCATATCTGGAACATAACTAAGTATTTTAATAAATGGGGTTGGATATTTGATAAAGAGCGAAACAAAATAAATAAAAAAGTTGTAGATGATATTTTGCAGCTCAATGAGAAGTATGCTGATGTTGATAAAAGCTTGAAATCTAAGTAACAAAGCTTATTTTCTCTTAGCTATATATTTTTTTGTATCTTTGCAAACTGAAAAATAAACAAAATCACATTTAATATGGATCTTTCCTTTATACAAATTGCAAGTGCTTTTATTGTACTCTTTAGTATTATTGATATTTTGGGTTCTATCCCAATTATTATGAGTATTCGCGAAAAAGGCGAACAAATTAACCCACTGCGAACAAGTGTGATTTCGATTGTTATCTTAATCGCCTTTTACTTTGGTGGAGAAGCTATTTTGCGACTTTTCACTTTAGATTTTTCATCATTTGCTGTTGCGGGGTCTTTGGTTATTTTTATTTTTGCTTTAGAGATGGTTTTGGATATAGAGCTATTCCAGCACGAAGGCCCTAAAGGCAGTACTTCAATTGTGCCCATTGCATTTCCATTGGTAGCTGGTCCTGCAAGTTTCACAACATTGCTATCAATTCGTGCAGAATATGCTACTGAAAACATTATGATAGCTCTTTTTCTCAATATTGTTATCGTCTATTTGGTGCTTAAGTCAACTGATCAAATTGAAAGAATAATAGGAAAAGGTGGTATTTATATTATGCGCAAGTTTTTTGGGATTATTCTGCTTGCTATCTCAGTCAAACTGTTTACCACAAATATCGGAGATCTGATCTCAATAAAATTGATATCAAACTAAAAAAATTACACAGATTGTTGTAAGATACCGGTTAAAACCAAATCAACAATATCGTCTTTGCTTACTTCAGCATTAGCTACAAGGCTTTTTCTGATATAAGGAACTTCTAAACCTTTTAGCGAGTATAAGAGGATAATAGACATAGTTTCAATATCCATCTTTTTAAAAATACCCATATCGACTCCCTCTTTTAGGGTGTTTTCAATCATTTTGAGTTCCAGAGTATCTATCTTTCTTCTCGATCTCTCAACTTCATATATATTGTTGAAAAAATCTGCACGCAAAGACCCGTTGCGCATCACAGACTCTTTGATTTTATCTAAATGGATAAAAATGTGATTTTTTAATTTCTCATAAGGATTGATGTCTCTTTCGGCATTAACCTTGAGTGCTTCAATAACAAATTGTATCTCGTTTTCAACAACTCCTTTATACACATCATCCTTGTTTTTGAAGTAGGTATAAAGCGTGCGTCTTCCCTTCCCCGAAGCTTCTGCAATATCATTCATAGTGATATTGTCTTTACCTTTAGAAGCAAATAACTCACGAGCAGCATCGATGAGCATTTTTTTTGTTTTTGAAGCGATAGAGTACATAAGTATGACTTGGCTATTAATTGTAGAAAAACGAAAGATTTAATCCTCCTTTAATATGTTGTTAATTCCAATTGCAAAGGAAATCTTGTAGCAAAGATATAAAAAAATGGAATAAAAACAACATTTTGAGCTTGTTGAAAATAAAAAAACCAAACATTCATCAATTGAAGTTTGGTTTTTTAAGGTGATTCAGCTGGGGTTCGAACCCAGGACCCCATCCTTAAAAGGGATGTGCTCTACCTGCTGAGCTACTGAATCGGCTCTGATTTGTCAAAGCGACTGCAAAGGTAACTTTATTTTTTTAAAGCCGCAAAACAAAGTCTCTCTTTTTTATTGAATTTACATCAACTCTCTTTTTAGTTTAGCTCAAAAACTCTTATTATGTTGTAATTGAATAGAATTGATACTTAAATAAAAAAACCAAACATTCGTCAATTGAAGTTTGGTTTTTATTAGGTGATTCAGCTGGGGTTCGAACCCAGGACCCCATCCTTAAAAGGGATGTGCTC
>CAYFRA010000073.1:0-6863 GCA_964345395.1 uncultured Paludibacter sp.
TTAGGAAACTTTAATAATTTTATAGTTTATTATTTTACACTATAACTATCACTATATCAATTCTTTTTGAACTGCTGATTTTATTTACACTTAATTTTACCTTATAATTCTTTTCTTTTACATAGTAATTTGTTTTATCTTTGCGGCTCTTATAAAAAAGGTATAGAAAAATGGAAGATCGTTCAAAAAGAATTTTAGACTCAGCTTGTCAAAAATTTGAGCAATACGGCATTCGTAGTGTGTCGATTGATGACATATGTAAAGATGTGAGGGTGTCTAAAAAAACTTTTTACCAGATTTATCCTAAAAAGGAGGATTTGATAGAAGCAGTGCTTGAATATACAAGTGATATAGCTCAAAAAAAGTTTGAGGAGATACAAGAAAACAGAAATGCAGTAGATGCATTGGTGGCAATTATCAAAGAGGTGCGGAAATATTCAGAAGAGACTAAAAATAGTTTTCAGTATGACTTGGAAAAGTATTATCCAGAGGTATATGATGCCTTTCAGGATAAACAAATGGAAAAAATTTTTCGAAGTTTCGAACACAATATTCGTCAAGGGATAGCAGAAGGGTATTATCGCGAAGATTTGGACGTAGAGTTGGTATCTATGTTTCACGCGTTGCAAATCAATAACTCTTTCAAAGAGATGCGTCAATCTATGCCCAAGATACCTTTGAAGCGATTAAATGATTTTTATATTGATATCGTTGTTCGATTGATAGCCAATGATAAAGGTTTGCAATATATCGAAGATCATATCAGAGAGCCTTAATTTCATAGATAATAATAAATAAATAATACAGATAAAACTTATCCAAAAGAGAAGATAAAATAAATATGAAAAAAACTGGATTTATACTTACGCTCTTGATGCTTTTTCAGTTTGGGAATGCACAAGACACATTGCGAATAACGCTGAATGAAGCTATAGAAATTGCGATGAACGAAAGCCAAACCATCAAAGTGGCTAATATGGAAATAGAGCGAGTGGATTACTCGAAAAAGAGTGCTTGGAATGAGCTTATTCCACGTGTTGATGCTTCGGGTCAATATTCAAAATTCTTAGTTCCTGCCAAAATGAGTATGATGGGCCAAGTGATGGACTCGCCTACTGATTTCAATGCCAATTTAGGTTTGTCTGTTTCATTGCCTATTTTTGCACCTGCCTTGTGGCACAATATTCAAATGTCGGGCATTGAGATGCAATCGGCAGCAGAAAAAGCACGTGCTTCTAAAATTAATTTGAAAAATGAGGTTTCTAAAGCCTATTATGGACTTTTAGTAGCACAAGATTCTTATCAGGTGTTGAAGGATGGATATGCTTTGGCACAAGAGAACTACGAAATTGCTAAACGTGGATATGAGGTTGGGGCTATTGCTGCTTATGATTATATATCGGCTGAGGTGCAACTGAATAATCTAAAGCCTACAATTTTGCAAACGGAGAGCGGAATTGAGCAAGCCAAAACTTATCTTAAAATTTTGATGGGTCTGGATGTTGATGTGCCAATTGCAGCAAGCAACAAATTGAGTGATTTTGAGCTGATGGTAAAAAAACAAAACCAACTTAATGAGTATAATTTTAATGAAAATAGTGATCTGAAACAGTTGGATATTGCACGTAAGCAGTTGCAAAGAGGTTTGAAACTACAAACTTCTCAACGTATGCCTACATTGGCAGCTTTTAGTCAGTTGGGTTATTCAGGAATGGGAAATAAAGAGACTTTGCTTAACTTTGGTGCAATGCCTATTCCGGTTGAAGCAAGTAAAGATTGGTATAGCCAAGGAGCAATTGTTGGTTTGCAATTAAGCGTTCCGATTACATCTATTTTTACCAACACTACAAAAGAGAGACAAATAAAAATACAAGATAAAGAACTGGAGCTACAACGCGAGCAATTGCAAAATAGCATTCACCTTCAAACAGCTACAAGTATTGACAAAATGAACAATGCCGTGAAGCAAATGGAGAGTGCAAAAGAGAGTGTTGAATTATCGAAAAAGGCGTATGAAATTTCATCAAAACGCTATGAAAATGGTGCGGGTACAATGATTGAGTTACAAAATGCTTCATTAGCAGTTACTCAGGCCCAATTATCCTACCATCAATCGCTTTTTGATTATCTGAATGCGGCGGCAGATGTAGATAAATTTACAGGAAAAGACTTTTAATGATCATCGAAAATAAAATAAAAAACATATATAAAAATGAAAAGTAGAACAATTCGTTTAATGGCGATTATGGCAGCAGCCATAATGTTAGCTTCGTGTGGAGGCGAGAAAAAAGAGGCTGAAACCAATGCAGCAGAGCAAAAAGTGATAGTGAAAACCGCTCAAGTTTTTGAACGCCAAGTACCACAAATGGCCAACTTTACAGCCACTATTCAGCCTGAAGTTAAAAACAACATTGCACCCACCACCCCAGGGCGTATTCGTCGCATTATGGTCGATGTAGGCTCACGCGTATCCAAAGGGCAACGTTTGGTGCAGATGGATGCCGTAAGTTTAGATAATTTAGAAACACAAATCAAAACTTTGCAGGATAACTACAACCGACTTGAAGAGCTTTATGAAGTGGGCGGTGTATCAAAGCAAGATTTGGATAATTTGAAATCACAATTAGACCAAGCTTTGATAAGTAAAAAGAATTTACAAGAAAATATCTACCTACTAAGCCCTGTTAATGGTGTGGTTACTGCAAAATTTTACGATAATGGCGATCTATTTAATGGACAAACCCCCATTTTGACGGTGATGCAAGTTAATCCTCTAAAAGTAGTGGTTAAT
This sequence comes from uncultured Paludibacter sp., assembly GCA_964345395.1. GTDB lineage: Bacteria > Bacteroidota > Bacteroidia > Bacteroidales > Paludibacteraceae > UPXZ01. The sequence goes on from CAYFRA010000073.1 coordinate 2,792, forward strand.
GTGTCTGAAAGCTATTTTTCTAAAGTAAAATTGGGAATGGATGTAGATATAAGCATTGATGCATTTAACAACGAGCGTTTTGTGGGTAAAGTATCAAAAGTATATCCAGTGGTAGATGAAATGACACGTACTTTTGGTGTAGAAATTCGTTTGAATAATGCCGATAATCGTGTTCGCCCAGGTATGTATGCTCGTGTAAAAATCAATTTTGGAACAGAGAATCGTGTTGTTGTTCCCGACCAAGCCGTAGTTAAGCAAGTTGGTTCAGGTTCACGCTTTGTGTATGTATATAATGAGGGTGTGGTTGAGTTTGTTGAAGTGGAGTTAGGCCAGCGTTTGGAAGGGGAATATGAATTGCTTTCGGGTGTTTCGAGTGGCTCTCAAGTGGTTGTAGCAGGTCAAGCTCGTTTAACTGACGGTGCTGCGGTAGAAGTGGTGAATGAATAAGGCTATAAAGATTTTCTTCAATTCACAATTTAATTAGGACAATAAAACAGAATAAAAAATGAAATTATACGAAAGTGCAGTACGCAAACCGATTATGACCGCCTTGGTTTTTGTCGGTGTTATGATATTAGGTCTTTTCTCGTTGACTAAGCTTTCGGTTGACTTGATGCCCAAAATCGAGATGAACGTCTTGATGGTGATTACATCATATGATGGAGCAAGTGCAGCCGATATCGAAACCAATGTTACGCGACCATTGGAGAATGTATTGAATACTGTTCCCAACCTGAAAGAGATGAACTCCTCTTCGCGTGAGAACCGATCAATAATCACCTTGCAATTTGAGTATGGTGAGGATTTGAATGAGATAACCAACGATGTGCGAGATAAGCTCAGTTTGGTAAAAGCTATGATGCCCAAAGATGCTGAAGAGCCCATCATTATGAAATTCAGTACAGATATGATTCCGGTAATTATGCTTTCAGCCACTGCTGATAAGAGTGTGCCAGCATTGTATCGAATTTTAGATGATAATGTTGCCAATCGTTTGGCTCGTATCAATGGTGTAGGGTCTGTATCCATTCAGGGTGCACCTCAACGCGAAATTCAAATTTATGTTGACCCTGTAAAATTGGAAGCTTACCACCTCACACTTGAAGGAGTAGGGCAAGCGGTAGGTCTTGAAAACCTCAACACACCTGTAGGTACAATGGATATAGGAAATGAAACCTACTCTATGCGTGTGCAGGGCGAATTCAAAGAACCAGCAGAAATCAATCAAATTGTTGTAGGAAATTACGGTGGCAAGCTAATCTACTTATCAGATGTAGCAAGAGTAGAAGATGGTTTTGAAGAACGTGCACAAGAGAGTTATACAAATGGAAACCAAGGTGCAGTGATTGTTGTACAAAAACAATCGGGTGCCAATACAGTTGATATTGCCAATCAAGTTTTGGCTGCTTTGCCCGAAATCGAACAAAACCTACCACCTGATATTAAACTATCCGTAATTAACGATACATCACAAAATATTAAAAATACCATCAACGGATTGGTCGAAACAGTGCTTTATGCATTCCTTTTTGTGATGATTGTGGTATTGTTTTTCTTAGGAAGATGGCGAGCTACATTAATTATTATCATCACTATTCCTGTCTCTTTGGTAGCAGCATTTATCTATCTATATGCAACTGACGGCACATTGAATATCTTATCGCTAAGTTCCCTTTCCATTGCAATTGGTATGGTGGTGGATGATGCTATTGTGGTATTAGAAAATATCACTACACATATTGAGCGTGGTAGCCGACCAAAGAGCGCAGCAGTGCACGGAACAAACGAGGTATATCTATCCGTTATGGCTTCAACGCTGACGCTGATAGCTGTTTTCTTCCCACTGACTTTGGTTACTGGCTTTGCTGGAGTGATGTTCAAAGAGTTGGGTTGGATTGTTACCATTATTTTGATCGTATCATTAATCAGTGCTTTGACGCTTACACCTATGATGAGTGCCCAAATGCTGCGATTGGAGAGAAAGCAATCCAATTTTTCCAAAAAGATATATGCACCAATTCAGAGATTTTTAGATAGTCTGGACGTAGTCTATGCTAAATTGGTAAACTGGACTGTTCGTCACAGAGGTTTGACAATAATTTTTGCAAGTGCCTTCTTTATTTTAAGTGTTTTACCAGTTATAACTATTGGTACAGAGTTTTTCCCATCTTCGGATGAAGGCAATATCTCCGCTAAGTTGGAGCTACCTATTGGTACACGTATGGAGATAACGCGTGATTTGGCACACGAGCTACAAGAGAAATGGAGTAGTGAGAATCCTGAGATAGACATCATCAGTTTCACTGTTGGTCAGGCAAGTAGTTCAAATGTATGGGGTTCACTTCAAAATCTTTCGAGCAATATTATCAGTATGGATATGCGTTTGGTAGATTTGAAAGAGCGTAATCGTTCGGTGTTTGAATTGATCGAACAGCTACAAAATGAAGTAGCACAAATCCCAGAAATCAAGAAAGCCAATATCTCAACCGGACAGGGAGGTATGGGCGGAGGTCAGGCTACCTTGGATGTGGAAATTTATGGATACGACTTTGAAACGACAGACCGCATTGCCAACGAGCTGAGCGAGCGTATGGAGAGCATCAAAGGGCTTCGGAATATCCAAATCAGCCGCGAAGAGTATGTTCCCGAGTTCCAAGTTGATTTTGATCGTGAAAAATTGGCAGTGAATGGGCTCAATATGGCTACTGCCTCCACATTCTTAAAAAACAGAGTGAATGGACTCACGGCTTCTCTCTATCGTGAAGATGGTGAAGAGTATTTTGTGCGGGTTTCTCACGACCCCAAATACCGTCAATCAATTGAAGATGTAGAAAACATTTTGATCTACAACACCCAAGGTGTCGCTATTCGTGTAAAAGATTTGGGAACAGTAGTGGAGCGATTCACACCGCCTACCATCGAACGTAAAGACCGCCAGCGTGTTGTGAAAGTGAGCACTACCCTTGGTGGAACTACAATTGACAAAGCTGTTGCAGGTATTAATGCAGAGATAGCAGAAGTGGATATACCATCCGAAGTTATTGTTACAATTGGAGGTGACTTCAAAGAGCAGCAAGAGTCTTTTGCCGATTTAGGTGTGCTATTTCTCTTGATTGTTATTTTGGTATATATCGTTATGGCATCACAGTTTGAATCATTGGTATATCCATTTATCATTATGTTCTCATTGCCATTTGGTATATCGGGTGTTGTGCTTGCTTTGGTAATCTCAGGTGGCACACTCAACATTATGTCCTTTATTGGTTTGATTATGTTGGTGGGTATTGTGGTGAAAAATGGTATTGTGCTTGTTGACTATATCGATCTCAATCGCGAACGTGGCATGGGTATTATTAGAGCCGTTGTAGATGGAGGTAAATCTCGTCTTCGTCCAGTATTGATGACAACCTTAACCACAGTGTTGGGTATGCTACCGCTTGCACTTTCACAAAGTGAAGGTTCAGAGCTATGGCGTCCGATGGCTATTACCGTTATTGGCGGATTGACAGTATCAACTATTCTGACTCTCTTGGTAATCCCTGTGCTTTATTCATTAATGGCAGCTTATGGTGTAAAAAGACAGACAAAGAAAAACAGAAAGTTATACAGTTAAAAGTTAGAAAGTTCATAAAGTTTGTAAAGTAGAAAGAAAGAATAATTAGCGATAAGCAATTAGTTTTCTAACTAAAACTTCTTATCTTTATTCTTTGTTCCTTACTCTTTATAAACTTTATAAAATCAAATAATTATAAATAAATAAATCAAGTCCCTTTGCAGTCTAAATCCCCCTTTAGGAGGGGGGGACTAAGGGGGGCTCTCAAATAAAAATGAAAGCAGTATTTTTATCATTCGATCAAGCTCACAAAGAAGATGTGATACGGATATTAGATAAGCAACTTATCCGTGGATATACCATGTGGGATGAAGTGCAAGGGCGTGGTAGTGAAACAGGTGAACCGCATTTAGGTACGCACGCTTGGCCTACTCTCAATGGTTCCATACTCGCAATTGTTGAAGATGGCAAAGTAGTTAGGCTCAAAGAATTAGTAAAATCTCTTGATGAAGCATCGCC
>CAYFRA010000074.1:0-6861 GCA_964345395.1 uncultured Paludibacter sp.
TAAATTGTAAATCCATTTTCGTTGTTTTTGATTAATAATTTATCTTCATAAGGATATTTCGAGCTACCATAAATCAGCTTTTCTATTTTTTCTGCATATTCAGACTTAATTATTAATTTTGCTTCGTGCAAGTTATTACCAGATGCACTCGATGGATTGTATCTTATCTGAACCTGTGTTTCAGCTACTATATTATCTTTAACAGTTAGATTGATCAAATTACGCCACTCATTTTCACCTTCTTGATGCAGTTTTATTTCAAAATGATCTTTTGGTTCAACTTCAACTATGATGTCAGACTCTAAGTTTTCTCCTGAGATATTAATAGTTTGAACCCCTGAAGGTAAGCCTAACGTGGTTTCATAGTTTACTATATTGTTTTCAGCAAAAATAACTGGAAATTCAGCTCCTCCACGATAACGAAATCTTATGATATTCATACCATCTTTATCGATTTCAACAATGTGTGTAATGGGTTTGTCCAACTCCGTTCCATTACGAACTTTAGGAGTAAACTTCATTACATTTTGGGCACCAGGGAATGGATCACCAGCCATATTGTATTTACTTGCTTTGCCATCAGCTTCGATAATATCTACGCCCATTTTGTTGGGGTCGTTATTAACTTTGTTGTTTCTAAAATCATTTATGTTATAATTGATGTGATAAATCAACATACCATGACCAGGGAGATACTTATCCCAACCTGTGTTTTGTCTATTTTCGAGTAGAAAAAATTCCTTTGGATCAGGGGTGTCGTTGCTGATATTCAGATTGCCACCTTTTAGATTGTGCACATCATTTTCAGCAATCAAATATGCTTGATTAGATGAAGTGATGGGAGATAAAACAGCTGTTATGGGATCTGTCAGAATGGTAGGTTTGATGTATCCAAGCATCATTCTTTCAAAAGCGCTATAAGTAGGTGGGGTATTACCGCCATTCAAATAAGTACCTGCATCCATAATACTCCATGACGATAATGTGTGATGAGTAGCATTGTTGGTTGCATAAAAGTCAGCCAAACCCAATACGTGTCCAAATTCGTGGGTAAAAGTTCCGATACCCGCCATAATGGATCCTCGATTACTTTTCAATTCAGACGTACAGGCATAATCATACACCCGCACACCATCAAAGGTAGTTGATGCAACATTTCCAGTATAGTTATAACCAGGATATACTGCCCATCTATGTGGCCAAATAGTATTGTCAGCTCCCCCCTCAGCTTCATTGTAGCCCGCATAATAGATGAATACATTATCTAACATTAAGTCGTTATCTGTATCATACAAAGTGAAATCTACTCCATCATCGTGAGCCAATCGGCACGCATCAACAACCATTTGTGCTGGGTTACTATCACTACCACTTCTATCATTCCCACCATAATAACTCATATTTTCAGGAAGAGTATAAGGTCCATAAATATCAAACTCAGGTTCGAAAATACCCATTGATGCATCTCTAAAATAATCGCGAGCTGATCCTGTGCCATCATTTTTACTGTATCCCTCTTCGTTGAGTAAATTGTGAAATGCTACTTTAGGATTATCGATAACAAAAGAGACATCTTTAAAATTGACTAAGATAACCAAGGATCTTGGCTTGCCAACGAGTGGATAAGCATTTTGTTTAGGAGATATATTGGCAGGGGCTTCTCTTTTTTGACGCATTTGTGAGTTGATTTTACTCATGTCAATATTTTGCGTTAGTGTTTTGACAAACTGCTTCTCTGTATAATTGCGTCTCTTGATTTCGTTGGCTTTCACACCAGTATCTTCAATAATACCATTTGCTTTTAGTTGACCATAATGAAATACGCCATCTTTGTTTTTAATCAAAAGATAACCATCTTCGGTTTCATGATAGTGATGATATTCATCACCTTTTAGCATTACTGTGAGTACTGTTCCATCCGGTTGATTCATTTTTATTGGGAAAGGATAGGCAGGTACTGCTGATGTTTTAATTACTCCAATTAATAAAAAGGCGATAACTACAATGTAAATCTTAGAATTTCTCATTTTTTAAATCTGTTTTCTTTACTGGTATCTCTAATATATCTTACAAAGATAATCATTCTATGGTATATTTACTATAAAAATATAGATTATTCTAACTCAACTATAGTAATTCCTGCACCTCCAAACTGTACATGCTCATCTTTATACTTCTCTACACCTTGAACTGTGGATAAATATTGTCTAATAACTTGTCGTAATGCTCCAGTGCCTGTGCCGTGTAGTATTTTCACAGCTGAGACCCCTATCATTAGAGCATCGTCAATAAAATAACTAACAGCTTGAAGGGCTTCATCTGCTCTCATACCTCGCACATCTATTTCAGAACTAAAGTTTAGTTTTCGCTCCCTAACACTATCTACAACATTACTTTTTGCCCGATTGCTATATTTTTTTTCTTTCCTAATTTGATTGTTGCTTACTGCTTTGAGATCGCTAAGCTTAACAGAGGTTTTCAGATTACCTATAGCTACTACAGCCTGTTCATCTTTTATTTCGATGATAGAACCGATTAGCTTTTGACTGATAAGTTCGACGTGCTGCCCAGCTTCAAGCTGTAATTCTTCCTTTTTTTTAGCACTTGGTTTTATTGCTTTCTTTGTTTTAGGAAGTTTGAGTTTTTTACTTTTGTCTTTTGTTTCTTCTTGCTGAACGGTTTCTTTGAATTGGCTCAACTCTTCACGTGCTTTTTTTGTCAATTCTTTTTCTGCATTGGCTTCTTTTATCAAGCGAATGGTGTTTTCAATCTTTGCGTTGGCGGTTTTAAGCAATTGTTCAGCTTCCACTTTAGCTTGTTTGCTTATCTCTTTGCGTTGTCTGTCGGTGATGGCGAGCTCTTCTTCATATTTTTCAAGTGTTTCGGATAGTCGTTTTTCCTTGATTCGTATCTCTTGACGTTTGCGTTCCCAGTATCGTTTATCACGCACAATATCTTGCAGGTGTTTATCGTAATCCAAGTGGTCTTGTCCTACTTTTTCAGCCGCATCGGCAATAAGTTCTTCGGGCAAACCTATTTTACGTGCTATTTCTACCGCAAACGAGCTTCCGGGTCTTCCTATTTGTAATTGAAAAAGTGGTTGTAAATGTTGTCGGTCGTATAGCATCGCACCGTTAATAATTCCTTCGGTTTCTTCGGCATAATGTTTCAAATTGGTGTAGTGTGTAGTGATTACCCCATACATTTTCAGTTTATTGAATCGTTCCAAAGATGCTTCAGCAATAGCACCACCAATTTGAGGTTCGGTACCTGTGCCAAATTCATCAATCAAAATCAAAGTTTTGTCTGTGCCGTTTTTGATAAAATGTTTGATGTTGAGCAAATGCGAGCTGTATGTAGAAAGATCATTTTCAATAGATTGCTCATCACCTATATCAATGAATATTTGTTCGAAAACACCCATTTTACTGCTCTCTTTGAGTGGGATTAACAAGCCACATTGTAACATATATTGAAGTAGTACAACGGTTTTTAAACATACGGATTTACCGCCGGCATTGGGGCCTGAAATAAGTAAAATTCTTTGTTCCTCATTAAGAGATATATCTAAAGGCACAACTTTTTTTCCTTGTTTTTTCAAAGTCAGATGGAGTAGGGGGTGCGTTGCTTCTTGCCACTCTATCAGCTGTCTATTTTCTATTTGAGGTTTGATACCGTTCACTTCATCGGCAAATAGCGATTTAGCTCTTAAAAAATCAATTTTTCCCAAAAAATATTGCGAATTTCGTATCTCCTCAAAATGCGGACGAAGAAAATTTGTTGTTTCTAACAAAATACGCATTATCTCTCTGCGTTTGTCATTTTCCAATTCGCGGATATGGTTGTTGGCTTCTACTACCTGTTGCGGCTCAATAAAAACGGTCTTTCCCGTAGCACTTTCATCGTGGATGATTCCTCTGATTTTTCGTTTGAAAGCAGGTGCAACAGGTATCACCAAGCGTCCATCACGCATTGTAGGTGCTACATCTTTCTCTACAAAACCCTCCGACTGAGCTTGTTTTAAGATGCTCGCCAATAGTTTTGATGCACTACCTTGTGCTTGCGAAATTGCCCTGTTAATCTGTGCTAATTCAGTTGTGGCATTGTCTTTTATTTTTCCAAATTTATCAAGTATCCTATCTAACTGTTTTGTTATTTCTGCAAATGAACTGATGTTTTCAATCATCCTATGTAGATTGGGGTAGAGTGACTCTTCTTGGCGTTTGATGTAACTCACCAATCGAACAACAGAATTGAGCGAACGCTGAATGTTAAACAACTCCCCCTCATCCAAAAATAGTCCTTCAATGCGAACTCTTGCCAAAGCTTCTCGAATATCGAAAATATTTGAAATGGGCATTTCATCGCTATCTGTATGGAGTAGTCGGTGCATTTCGTCTGTTTCGTCAATCAAACGGATTATCTTTTTGAAATTGAAACTAAATTGCATATTATCCACCTCCTCTTCACCAAGTGGTGAGATACACTTATTCTTCAACAAGCCCCGGATGGAGTTGAACGCTATTTTTTCTTCAAAAGATGTAGGATATAGATTTTGCATCATTGCAAAGGTGCTGATTTTTAACTGTTTCTGTAAATTATTTGCTTTTGCTTCTTATAATTTTATTCTAACATTCGAAAGATTCATAAAAAGTTTTCTACCTGAAAATTGCAAGACTTCAGGTAAGATTAGTTTGTTGTAAGTGGTGGGATTAGAAAATATCTTGTTGTTTTTGAGGTAGTTATACAAATAACACTCACATCTTAATCGCCAACACTTATGCCTACAAAATTAAGCAAATTATCGTCATCAAGCTACATTTTAGTTGAAAAAGAGTGATTACAGTGAGGTGTTCTACATTTTATCTGCTATCAATATGCGATTTCAAAAGATGATTTATCGCTCAATCTTTTCATTGCGAAATGCTTAGGTATTTGCTTATTAGGTTTATCAATAATTTGAAGAGAGCCCTTTTAGTTTTTATAAAAGTCTTTCCGCAAAATCCTCACAGCATTCAAAATAGCAAGAAGTGCAACGCCTACATCGGCAAATACTGCTTCCCACATTGTTGCGATACCGCCCGCTCCCAAAATCATCACAATGGCTTTGATGATGAATGCCATCGCTACATTTTGCCACACTATTTTTTTAGTCTCTTTTCCTATTCGTATGGCAATGGGTATTTTGATGGCTTTGTCATCTTGGATCACCACATCAGCTGCTTCAATGGCGGCATCGCTGCCCAATCCGCCCATTGCTATACCCACATCACTCAGTGCAATTACAGGAGCATCATTCATCCCATCGCCTACAAATGCTACTTTTGTAGTGCTGTTTTTGATAGCTTTGAGCTGATTAACTTTATCTTCGGGGAGCAAATCACCATAAGCATAATCTATCCCAAGTTGCTGAGCTACTTCTTGCACAATGCTTGATTTATCTCCACTAAGCATTGTTAGCTTTATACCAGCTCTATGTAGCTCTGCTACTGTTTTATGGGCGTCATCTTTGATGCTGTCAGCAATAGTAATGTAACCAATAAATTTATTGTCATATGCTACTGCTATCAATGTGCTTACAATGGATTCAGGATTAAAATCATAATCGATATCAAATAGATTCAGAAGTTTGAAATTACCCACCAACAGCTCTTTTTCATCAATTTTAGCTTTCAAACCCAAACCGCTAATCTCTTCGTACTCTTCAAATTTGATTGCGTGGTCTATCTCTCCAACGTAGTTGTGGATGGCTGTAGCAACAGGATGGGTTGATTTTGCTTCCAAAGCATTGATCATTTGTAGCATTTTTTGTTTGTCAAACTGACTCTCAAAAACAATATCTTGCACTTCAAATACACCCTCGGTTAGTGTTCCGGTTTTGTCCAAAACTACGTGATTGACATTGGCAAGCATATCTAAATAATTGCTACCTTTTACCAAAACTCCATGCTTACTTGCAGCTCCTATTCCACCAAAATAACCCAAAGGAATGCTGATAACCAAAGCACAAGGGCAAGAAACCACCAAGAAAATAAGGGCACGATAGAGCCAATCGGTAAATTGATAATCGCTGACAATAAAGGCTGGAACCACTATGATTAATGTTGCTAAAAGAACCACGATAGGCGTATATATTCGGGCAAATTTGCGTATAAACAGTTCGCTCGGTGCTTTGTGATTGCTTGCATCTTGCACCAGTTCAAGAATTTTACTCAGTTTGCTATCTTCGTATTTTTCAGTAACTTTAACTTGTGAAATGGTGTTCAGATTAATCATACCTGCCAATACTTTTTCACCTTGCTTTTTGCTGTCAGGTTTGCTTTCGCCAGTAAGTGCAGCTGTGTTAAATGAAGCAGTATCACTGATTAATTCGCCATCTAAACCCAACTTTTCACCCGGTTTGAGTTCAACTATTTCACCTATTAAAACATCTTTTGCTGGAACTACAACGAGCTTCCCATCTTTCATCACGCTTACTTCATCGGGTCGTTGATCTAATAAGTTTTGTATATTTGATGTTCCTCGTCTTACAGCTAAGGTTTGAAATCCCTCCCCAACACTATAAAACAGCATCACAGCTACAGCTTCGGGATACTCGCCAATGGCAAATGCACCAATAGTAGCAATTCCCATCAAGAAAAATTCAGAAAAAATATCTTTTTGAAGAATGCTGTGAACGGCATCTTTAAGCACTGGAAGTCCAACGGGCAAATAAGCCAATAAATACCAAAATACTTTCAGTCCATCGGTAAACCAAGCCGGCTGAATGTAAAAATCGAGAACAACAGCAGATATAAGCAGAATAAAAGAGAAAATGCTTTTGCGAAAAACATCGTGTGGTTCACCGTGACTGTGGTCGTG
>CAYFRA010000075.1:0-6701 GCA_964345395.1 uncultured Paludibacter sp.
TGTAAAATGAAAATCCTAAGCGCCGATATAGGCAGTACATATACAAAATTAGTTGCGATTGACACCGCAGAAGAGCGTGTAGTGGCAACATCATCTGCATTTACAACCATTGAAACGGATGTGATGGAGGGTTTTGATAATGCTCTGCAAATTTTACAGGAAAAGACAGGTGGTTTTGTGTATGACGAATTGCTATGCTGTAGCAGTGCTGCAGGTGGTTTGAAAATGGTAGCTTTAGGATTGGTACCAGAGTTGACTGCTAAGGCAGCAAAATTAGCAGCCGCAAGTGCGGGTGCAAAAGTTGTGAAAACATACTCCTTTGAAATATCACAAACTGAATTGGATGAAATCGCAAAAATCGAACCCGATTTGGTGCTACTTAGCGGTGGAACCGATGGTGGAAATAAAGAGGTGATTATTGCAAATGCTCGTCGTTTAACAACAATTGATAAAACATTTACAACGATTGTAGCTGGAAATAAATCTGCAGTTTTTGAGATTGAAGCGATTTTTCAAGCATCAAACAAGGCCTATTTCATCACAGAAAATGTAATGCCTGAATTCAACAAGCTCAATATCGAGCCTGCCAAAAAGAAAATTAGTGAAGTTTTCATCAGTCAAATAATTGAAGCTAAAGGTTTGAATCAGTTGCAGAATATGGCAAAAACAGCCATCATTCCTACGCCATTGGCTGTATTGAATGCTTGCGAATTGCTTTCATTGGGTACAAAAAACAATAAAGGTTTAGGAGATTTATTAGCTATTGATTTGGGGGGAGCTACAACCGATGTTTACTCTATAGCAGATGGCAAACCAACTATCGAAAATGCTACGGTTAAAGGACTTCCTGAACCCAGAAGCAAACGCACTGTTGAAGGCGATTTGGGTATGCGATATAGCCTTCAAGCTATGATTGATGAATTGGATTTAACTCAATTTGCTGATGAGATAAGTGAGGATATAGAGCTTGTAGATAAGTGGATTAAGTCTGTAATTGCTAATCCTGAAAAATTAGCAGAATCAAACTCAAAAGAAGAATTAATCGAGTTAAATCTTGCGAAAAACGCAGTTAGACTTGCTGTTGAAAGACACGTTGGAACTTATGAATCGGTTTACACTCCTTTTGGGCAGATGTTTGCGCTGACTGGAAAAGATTTAATCGCTACATCCAAAGTAATTGGGATAGGTGGAGCAATTATAAATGCTAATAAGCCTACCTATATTTTAGAAGGAGCCAAAAAACAAAACAGCGATTATATTTATGCTAAACCATTGAATCCGAACTATTATATTGATAAAAAATATATTTTTGCATCAATGGGATTGTTGAGTTCAATTCATCCTGAGTTGGCACTTAGTTTATTAAAAAAAGAAATTATAGAGATTGATTAAGAAAATAAAACAAAGTATGGACTTTAATCCATCAAGAATTAAAAATACCTATGGAAATAACTAACAAAAAACTGACTAATGATGCTTTCTTTGCTGAGCGCAAAGAGATATTGGAACACTGGAAAACAGGTAAAGATGTTGACTTTGAAGAAACTGTGGCTTATCAAAAGTCGATACCTGAAGAGCGCCGCTTTGGGAAAAAATTAGCTCAAGCTACCGAAGAACATCGTACATTAATTCAGCCACGTGCTGGAGTTGCACTTTGTGCCGAACACATTGAGCTGCTTCAATTCCTCGAAAATGAAGGAGAAGCAGATTTGCTACCAACTACTGTTGATAGTTATACGCGCTTGAATCGCTATGAAGAAGCTGAAACAGGTATTGCTAAAAGTAGAGAAACAGGTCGTTCGATGCTTAATGGTTTTCCTATCGTAAATCACGGTGTAGAAATTTGTCGCCAAGTAACTTCGGCATTGAAAAGTCCTGTACAAGTGCGCCACGGTACACCCGATGCTCGTTTACTGACTGAAATATCCATTGCAGGTGGTTTTACATCATACGAAGGCGGTGGTATTTCTTACAACATACCTTATTCTAAAAATCACTCGTTAGAAAAAACGATAGCTCATTGGCAATATGCAGACCGATTAATTGGTATGTACGAAGAAGCCGGTGTATCAATCAATCGAGAGCCTTTTGGACCGCTGACAGGAACTCTTATTGCACCATTTATTTCAAATTCAGTTGCAGTAATTGAAAGTTTATTGGCTGCCACACAAGGTGTTAAAGATATTACCGTGGGATATGGACAGTGCGGAAATCTAATTCAAGATGTCGCTGCTATTCGTTCATTAGATATTATGACACGTAAATATTTGGATAAATTTGGTTTCAGTGATGTGCGAGTTACTACCGTTTTCCACCAATGGATGGGTGGGTTTCCGCAAGATGAAGCAAAAGCATTTGGTGTTATTTCGTGGGGAGCAGCAGCTGCTGTTTTGGCAAAAGCAACAAAAGTAATTGTAAAAACACCTCACGAAGCAATGGGAGTGCCTACCAAGGAAGCCAATGCCGCCGGTTTACGTGCTACAAAACAGTTGGTTTCTATGTTAAAAGATCAGGACTTTAGAACAATCCCTGCCGTAATTGCCGAAAGCGAAATCATTATGCAAGAGATGACTTGTGTTTTGGATCGGGTAGAGGAGCTTGGGAAAGGCGATTGGGCTATCGGTGCTATTGCTGCATTTGAAGCAGGTGTTTTGGACGTTCCATTTGCACCAAGTCGTTATAATGCAGGAAAAGTGATGCCAGCTCGTGATAATTCGGGTGCTGTGCGACTTTTGGAGATTGGTAATTTGCCATTTACACAAGATTTAAAAGATTTCCATCGTCAAAAATTGGAAGAGCGAGCTCGATATGAAAAGCGTGAAGTCAATTTCCAAATGGTAATTGATGATGTTTATGCCATTGGTAAAGGATTCTTGGTTGGCAGACCGAAGTGAGATAAAAGTTAAAAGATAAAAGTTAAAAGATAAGAGTTTACAGTAAAATGGCTTATATTTCAATGTCTGGCTGTTACTGTTTCTAATAATTTAGATAAAAATAAAAAATGAAAATTAGCAAATTAATATGTTCTCCAGGTAAAACTGGTTTCTATTTTGATGACCAAAAAGCAATTAAACAGGGTGCTCAAAACGACGGTGCATTTTATATAGGCGAGGCTGCAACAGAGGGTTTTACTGCTATTCGCCAAGCAGGTGAATCAATCTCTGTGATATTTATGTTAGAAAATGGTGCATATGCTTATGGCGACTGTGCAGCAGTGCAATATTCAGGTGCAGGTGGTCGTGATCCTCTATTTTTAGCCGAAAACTTCATCCCTATTATAGAGAATGAGATTGCACCTCTATTTGTAGGCAAGGAAATTTCTACTTTCCGCGAAATGGCAGAAATTCTTGACAAAGCAATTAGTCCATCTACAGGAAAACTATTTCATACAGCAATTCGATACGGTGTTTCGCAAGCTCTTTTGGATGCTGTTGCAAAAAGTAAAAATAAATTGATGGCCGAAGTGATTGCTGAAGAGTATGATACTGAAATCTCCAAAACAATGATCTCTATATTTTCACAATCGGGTGACGATCGTTATCAGAATGCTGATAAAATGATAATGAAAGGTGCTGATGTACTTCCACACGCACTTTTTAATCACGTAGAAAGTAAAGTAGGATTGAAAGGTGAAAAAATAAAGGAGTATTTGGAGTGGTTGCGCAATCGAATTATCACAATGAAACCTTATGAGTCCTACAATCCAACCATTCATATCGACGTATATGGCACGCTCGGAATTGTTTTTAATAATGATTTTGAAGCCATTGCTAATTATATTGGTGAGTTGGAAGAAGTAGCAAAACCATTCCAACTGCGAGTAGAAGGTCCTGTTGATATGGGTGAAAAGAGTGCACAGATTGAAGCCTTGGCAACAATTCGCAAAAATATGGAATCAAAAAATATAACAGTGGAGATTGTGGCTGATGAGTGGTGTAATACTTTGCAAGATATTATTGATTTCTCGAAACACAAGGCAGGGCATATGGCACAGATTAAAACTCCTGATTTGGGTGGAATCAACAACAGCATAGAAGCAATATTATATTGCCAACAACATAATATGGGAGCCTATCTGGGTGGAACGTGCAATGAAACCAACCGCTCGGCTGAGGTTTGTGCACATATTGCAATGGCAACTTCGCCGGTGCAGTATTTGGCAAAACCAGGAATGGGCGTTGATGAAGGATATATGATTGTTTATAATGAAATGAGTCGAATTTTAGCAATGACAAAATAAAATCAGAGCTATAAAAAATAGAAATAAATGGAAGAATTAAGAGTATTATCTCCCACAGCCATTTTGGGCTATGGCTTTCCGATGAGTTCTTTTGAAGAAGGAATGAAACGAAAACCACACGTAATAGCTGTTGATGCAGGTTCAACCGATCCTGGGCCTTATTATTTAGGTGCAGGAAAATCTTTTACTGACAGAAACTCAGTAAAACGCGATTTAGAAATTATGGTTCCTGCCGCCATCGAAGCTGGTATTCCTGTAATTATAGGTACAGCCGGCGGTAGTGGTGGACGTCCACACGTAGAACTAACTTTGGATATAATCAGAGAAATTGCCGTTAATAAAAAATTAAAATTCAAATTGGCTGTTATTCAATCTGAATTTGAAAAAGAGTTTTTAAAAGAGAATGTCCGTAAAGGAAATATTTCACCTCTTTTCCCAGCAAAAGAGCTAACAGAATCAGATGTAGATGATTCTGTACGAGTTGTTGCACAGATGGGTGAAGAGCCATTTATGGAAGCTTTGGAAAATGGAGCGAATGTTATTCTTGCAGGTCGCTCCTACGATCCTTCGGTGTTTGCAGCTTTGGCTGTCAAAAAGGGTTTTGACAAGGGCTTGGCAATTCATATGGGCAAAATATTAGAGTGTGCGGCTATTGCTGCATTGCCAGGTAGTGGTAGCGACAGTATGTTTGGGTATTTACGAAAAGATAGTTTTGTTTTAGAACCCTTATCATCACAAAGAAAATGTACCACACTTTCGATTGCAGCTCATACTTTATATGAAAAAACAAATCCATATGTACTACCCGGACCCGGTGGTGCTATCAATTTACACGAAACCAAATTTGAGCAAATCGATGATAATAAAGTGCGTGTAAGTGGTAGTCGTTTTGTGCCTACAGAGGAGTATTTTGTAAAATTGGAAGGAGTTCGAAAAGTAGGATATCGCACCATCTCTTGTGCCGGTGTGAAAGATCCAATTATGATATCTAAGATTGACAGCATCACACAAAGCGTAAAAGAGCGTGTGCAAGACAATTTCGAAGCGTATGGTATCAAAGATTTCTTTTTAGATTTCAAAGTTTATGGAAAAAATGGTGTAATGGCTATGTTTGAAGGTGGCGCAGAAGAGTCAGGCAGTGAGCTGATGATAATTATCGAAGCTGTAGCTGATACACAAGAACAAGCAAATACAATATGTGGTTTTGCACGAAGCACAATGTTGCATTTTGGATATGAAGGAAGAATTGCTACGGCTGGAAATCTTGCATTTCCGTTTTCGCCATCCGATGCAAAAATGGGAGAAGTATATGAGTTTAATGTGTATCATCTGTTGAAGGTGGAAAATCCAAGAACTCTTTTCCCAATTGAATATATTGAGTTTTAAAAACACTAAAAAAAACAAGACAATGCACTATAAATTAACCGAAGTTGCTTCAGTGATTCGAAGTAAAAACTCAGGACCATTTGAACTAACATTTGATGTTATTTTCAAAGACTTTGAGATTTATGAGCAAGTGAAATCTGCTAATATCTTCAATGAAGTGATGTTTGCAGAATTATATAAAATTCCAGAGAAAGATATTATAAGTTTGGTCTATTTTGACCCAGCTAAAGCGGTAAAAATTACCATTGTTCGACCAATATCATCGGGTGCTTTAGGCGAAACAGATGTGTATGGAGCACAGCAGCACGCACCCTTGATGAGTGTGGAGTTTGCCGTGTAAAGCTATGAGAAATTTTATTCAGGAATATATGGTCTCGTCGCAATACTTTGCACCACGTGGCAAAGAGCGACTGATGTTTCTTGGAGAACAAATATCTCACAGGCATCTCAATTATAGCGACTTGCTGATTGGGATTGTAGGTGATGCAGGAGCCGGAAAATCATCCCTTATCAAAGGGATGTTTCCCGGTTTGCAGCTCTCAAATGATGATGATATTGTAGATCCAAGAAAGATGTTCCAAGTGCGCAATTCACTTACTGAGGTGGATGATGCCACTACTTTTCATCTTGATATCCGATTTCAAATGGCTTTTACGCAGATGTATGAGATAGTGGATTATGTCAATTCACTTTTAGAGCGTAACCGCCGAGTTGTTATCGAACATTTTAATTTGCTTTATCCCGCCTTGGGTAGAAATGCAGATATAATTGTTGGAATAGGTGAGGAAATTATCGTTACTCGTCCCAGCGTTTTTGGGCCACAACCCGAAAGTGTTTATGAAATTGTGCACGAATCTCTTCGTTATCGAAAAATGGCACATTCAGCCGAAGAATTAACCACAACGATTCTTCAAGAGATGTTCGATGTAAAGCAAAAAGATTATTTCTTTTCTGATATTCGAAATGGCTTTGTTATGAAGTTTTATGAAAAACCAGAGATTGACCTGAATCGCTTAGAAGATTTGGTGTTAAAAGCAATCGCTCAAAATATTCCTATCTCTTATCACGATGAAAA
>CAYFRA010000076.1:0-6688 GCA_964345395.1 uncultured Paludibacter sp.
TTTACTTTTATTTAACACTCTAATGTTAAAACATTTCCTATCTTTGCAAACAGTCATTTGATGAATATGAAACGAACCATAGGACTAATATTACTATCGATTGCCAATTTTGTCATTTTGGCACACGCTGTTATTCCTCACAATCAGGAGAAGCATCATATTCATTCGTGTAACTATATCTGTCAGCACTCTGCAAGTCTAAATGATATCCCCCCACAAGACTTATCCATAGAAACTGCACATCAAAATCATCACGCTGATCATCACGACTGCATTTTGGATAATATCAATATCCGTTTTGAGGACGACAAACATACTATACAAACAGAAAATGAGATTGCTCATACTCTTTTGAGCCTCTATTTGCAGTATGCCGATGTATGTTCTCTCGATGAAAATCAAAGCGACTTAGGCTTTACAAAAAAACAAGACATCCCCTTAGCCTGCTACATAGCAGATTTTACTCAATCCAAAGGATTGAGAGCACCACCATTTTATATTCTCTAAATTGACTGCTTC
Organism: uncultured Paludibacter sp.; assembly: GCA_964345395.1. GTDB lineage: Bacteria > Bacteroidota > Bacteroidia > Bacteroidales > Paludibacteraceae > UPXZ01. The sequence continues at coordinate 520 of CAYFRA010000076.1, forward strand.
TATTTAGCAAAAGGTAGTTTTACAAGAATCTTGTAACTACAGAACCTTTCAAAAATAGTCAGTATTGATTATAAGATTATTCTCAACTCTTTACTAATGATATTAAATGTAAAGAATAGTATCAATAGAGTCTTAACAAACTGCATAAACTTTATTTTATGCGCTACAAATTCCCCTTTAGGGGATTGAGGGGCTAATTAGTTTTAGAAATCTTATATTCCAATAGCTGTCAATAATCTCATTTAAATAAAAAATCTTATTTTTAAATAACTGATTTCCATTAGCTTATTATTTATATAAAAAACGTAATTTATCAGCCACTCTACATTAGCTTGTATTAAGCAAAAAGAGCAAACTAAAGCAGTAATTACGATATAAAACTATAAATAAATGGCACCAACATTCTAAAAGTTTGTACTTAGTTCAATTGATGTACTACAACTTCCCTAGAACTTCCCCTTTAGGGGATCGAGGGGCTGAGGGGATTGAGGGGCTAAATAATTATAAATAACAAGTAATTAAAAGCCCCAATTTAGCGAGTCAAATCTATATTGGTTCTTCGGAAATCTCAACTTTAATATAAAATGAAACTTCTAAAATCAACAATCATTTTATTAAGCACATTTATCTTTATTGCCTGTGCTCACAGTCACGATGATCACGATCACGATTACGATCACGACGATTTTTTAATCTTAGCTGCTTATAGCGATAATTACGAACTATTTGTCGAAGCTGAGCCTTTTGCCTTAAATAATGAGGGCAAAATGACTGTTCACTTAACGCAATTGAGCGATTTCAAACCCATTACCGAAGGTAGCTTAACTGCCACATTAAAAGTGGGCAATGAAACATCAACACAAACGGTCAATAGCCCTGCAAAAGCGGGTATTTACCTATTTTCACTCAAGCCAAAAGCAACAGCTAAGGCACAACTAATTTTTGAATTAATAAAAGAGGGAAAAACAGAGCAGTTTATTATTGATGATTTATACGTTTTTGAAGATAAACACGAGGCAGAACACGCAGCTCACGATGCTCATATTTCAAGCAGTAACGGAGTAGCATTTTCTAAGGATCAAAGTTGGAAAATTGAGTTTGCTACAGAAGTAGCTGAACAAAATGCATTTGCTCAAGTAATTCGAAGCACCGGACAAATCCAAGCTTCACAAACAGATGAAAAAATAGTAGCAGCCAAAACAAGCGGTATTGTAAGTCTAACAATTGCCGATTTAGTAGAGGGAAAAGCTGTGAGAGCCGGTCAAACACTTTTTGCTATTGATGCAAGCGGAATGGCTGATAATAATTTGTCTGTTCGATTATCAGAGGCAGAAACAGAATACAAACGCAGCAAAGCAGAGTATGAGCGAAAAGCAGAATTGGCAAAAGAGAATATCATTTCTCAAAGTGAATTTTTGCAAATACAAGCTGAGCTGAGCAATGCCGAGGCTAATTTGAGAAGTTTGAAACAAAACTTCTCGGCAGGGCGTCAATCAATCTCTGCACCAAGCAGCGGATATATCACAGCAGTGATGGTGCAAAACGGGCAATACGTTGAAGCAGGACAGCCTTTGGTACGTGTTTCGCAAAATCAAAATCTATTGATTACTGCAGAGCTACAATCCAAATACTACGCATCCTTAAGCCAAATAGAAACTGCCAATTTCACTATTATGGATAGTAAGAAAACTTATTCGTTGGAAGAGCTTAACGGTAAAGTATTATCATACGGACGTTCATCCGATGTGAACAACCCATTAATTCCTGTACAGTTTCAAGTTAGAAACAGTGCTGAATTACTTCCTGGTAGTTTTGTTGATTTATACATCAAGCTACGCACATCCAACAATGCTATTACAGTGCCTAATGGGGCAATTGTAGAGGAGATGGGAACTTATTTTGCTTTCGTACAACTAACACCCGAATATTTTGAAAAACGCCCAATCAAAAAGGGAGCAAGCGATGGCTTTTACACTGAAATATTAGAGGGAATCAATGCTGGCGAGCGGATAGTTAGTAAAGGAGCAATATTTGTTAAATTAGCACAAGCGGCTGGAGCTTTAGACCCACACGCTGGTCACATGCATTAAACCAATTGAGCTATGATTAATAAACTAATTAAATTTTCGCTCAACAATCGGTTTTTTATCCTTTTAGGAGCGGTATTGCTAATTTTTGGTGGGCTATTTACTGCCCAACGAATGGACGTTGATGTCTTTCCCGACTTGACTGCCCCAACGGTTGTAGTAATGACCGATGCACACGGAATGGCAGCCGAAGAGGTAGAGCGATTGGTTACTTTCCCCATTGAAACGGCTGTAAATGGAGCGACAAATGTGCGTCGTGTTCGTTCTAATTCATCACAAGGTTTCTCCTTTGTGTGGGTTGAGTTTGATTGGGGAGCTGATGTATTCAAAGCTCGCCAAGTTGTGAGTGAAAAAATGGTTACGCTGAGCGATGTTTTACCCGATAATGTTGTGCCTGAATTGGCCCCACAATCAAGTATAATGGGTGAAATCCTTCTTATCGGTTTGCAATCAGACACTACTTCGATGATGGATTTACGCACCTATGCCGACTGGGTAATCAAACCTGCTATTTTAGCAACAGGTGGCGTATCGCAAGTAACCATTATTGGAGGAGATTACAAGCAATATCAAATTCTTGCTGACCCCAAAAGGATGGATGCTTACGGCGTTACGATGAGCGAATTGGAGAGTCTTGGAAAATCGCTAAGCTACAACTCTTCAGGAGGTGTTGTGCGTGATTATGGCAATGAGTTTGCACTTCGTGGAATGGCACGCACCAATGACTTGGAAGAGCTTGGAAAAACTTTTATCAAAAACAAGAATGGTAAGCCAATTGTGCTGTCGGATGTGGCAGATATAGTGATTGGCAGTGCTAAAAAAATGGGTTACGCTTCACAAAATGCCAAACCGGCTGTTATAATTTCGGTATCAAAACAACCCAATGTTAATACGCTGAATGTAACTGAAAATATAGAGCGAAACTTAGAAGACATAATGCAATCGATGCCTGCTGATGTAAAATTAGATACTGGCATTTTCCGTTCAGCTGACTTTATTCAAGCTTCGGTTAATAATGTGGGACAAGCATTGATTGAGGGTGCTATTTTTGTAGTAATTATTCTTTTCCTTTTCTTGGCAAGCGTGCGAACCACGGTTATATCTGTCGTAGCTATTCCACTTTCATTATTGGGTGCTGTGATAGTGCTTCATCTGATGGGGATGAATATCAACACAATGACTTTGGGCGGTATGACTATCGCTATCGGCTCGTTGGTTGATGATGCGATAATTGATGTGGAAAATGTGTATAAACGATTGCGTGAAAACTACCGACTTCCGAAAGCCGAACGAAGAGATATATTTACGGTGGTGTATGAAGCATCCAAAGAGATTAGAGCATCTATTTTGAACGCTACTTTTATTATCATTGTGGCATTTATCCCTCTATTTTTCCTATCGGGAATGGAAGGTCGTATGCTTAAACCACTTGGAATAGCCTATATCGTTTCGCTATTTATGTCGCTGATTGTAGCAATGACTGTTACACCATTGATGTGTAAATTAATGCTTTCAGACGATAAGTATTTAGCTAAAAATGAGAAAGAGAGCTGGTTGTCACGTCATCTTTTGAGTGGCTATCACAAATCATTGGAGTGGGTTCTTAATCATAAGAAAAAAGTACTTTTTCCAACTCTTGCTCTGTTTGTACTTGCTTTGGTCTTCTTCTTTAGAATGGGGCAAAGTTTACTACCCGAGTTCAACGAAGGTTCGCTTACTATTGCAGCTGTTACCAAACCGGAAGCATCATTGGAGGTAAGTCACCAATTGGGCAATTTAATAGAAGAGGAGTTGTTAAAAATACCCGAAGTTACAAGCACCGCTCGTAGAAGTGGACGTGGCGAATTGGACGAGCACTCACAAGCAACCAACAGTGCTGAAATTGACGTAAACTTTCAGTTAGATAAACGTAAAAATAGCGAGTTTATGGAAGATGTAAGGCATACGCTTGCTGGTATTCCGGGTATTGCAACCACCGTTGGGCAACCATTAGGACACCGCATCGACCATATGCTTTCGGGCACCAGTGCAAATATTGCTATCAAACTCTTTGGAACAGATTTAAGCCGTCTTTTCCTTTTGGGCAATCAAATCAAATCATCCATTGATGGCATAGAGGGCGTGGTTGACGTAGCTGTAGAGCAACAAACTGAAACCCCCGAACTTCAAATAAGAGCAAATAGAGGTATGTTGGCTCGTTATGGAATAAGCATCGAGGAGTTTAATCGCTTTGTGGAGCTGGCTTTTGCCGAAGAGAAACTTTCAGAAATTTATGAAGGGCAACGCAGCTTTGATTTGGTGCTTAAACTGAACGAAAACTACACCAGTAGCATTGAGCAAATAAAATCGGCTCTTATCGATACTGGCGATGGAGGAAAAGTACCATTGGAGTTGGTGGCTGATGTGGTTTCTGTAGGCGGACCAAATCGTGTGAGCCGTGAAAATGTGCAACGAAAAATTGATATTTCAGCCAATGTATCAGGGCGTGACTTGCGTGGTGCAGTAGATGATATTCGTAAAAAAATAGATAGTGAGATAAAACTTCCCGAAGGCTACAGAATTGAGTATGGCGGTCAGTTTGAAAGTGCAGAAAAAGCAAGTAGAACGCTTTTACTTACCTCTATTTTGGCGATTTTTGTGATATTCTTATTGCTCTATTCAGAGTTCAAAGATATGACCCTCTCTGCAATCGTCTTGCTTAATTTGCCTTTAGCTTTGATTGGTGGTGTGATGGCTGTTTATTTCACTTCCAATATTGTGAGCATCCCATCTATTATCGGATTTATTACACTCTTTGGTATTGCCACACGAAATGGTATTTTGCTAATATCGCGGTATAAGCATTTACAAGAAGATGGCGAGCCACTTCACGAAACAGTATTGCACGGCTCTGTGGATAGATTAAATCCAATTATAATGACAGCACTTACGGCTGCTCTCGCTCTTATTCCACTTGTATTTAATGGCGACAAAGCTGGTAACGAAATTCAAAGTCCGATGGCTGTTGTAGTGCTTGGAGGTTTGCTATCCTCTACCCTACTCAACATCTATATTGTTCCTATTGTGTATGAAATGATTCAAAAAAGAAGATTGAAAAATGAGACAAATAATATATAAATCGGCGATAACACTGCTTGCAACGCTATTTTTCACAACAAGCTTCGGGCAGAACTCAATAGAGAAAGTCTTGGAAGAGATTGAGAAAAACAGCAGCACATTGAGTGCTCTTCGCGAACATTTAGAGGCAGACAAACTTGCCAATCGCACTGATATTTTCCTTAGTAATCCCGAACTTGAGTTTGGCTATGCTTGGGGTTCGCCAAGTGAAATTGGTAGTAAAACGGACTTTTCTGTAAGTCAATCCTTTGATTTTCCCACTGCCTATGGGCATAGAAACAAACTCTCTAAATTAGCCAATGAAAATCTCGATATCCTTTATCAATCGGAGAGAATGGAGCTTCTGCTACGTGCTAAGCAAGTGTGTATAGAGCTTGCGTATCAAAATGCCCTGGCTAAAGAGTACGCCACACGCGTAGAGAATGCACAAGCTATTGCCAATTCCTATCAAAAACGCTTTGATGCAGGCGATGTCAATATCTTGGAAAAGAACAAAGCAATGATCAATTTGATTGGTGTAGAGAATAGCAAAAAGGAGATTGATTTGGAGCGCCAAAGTCTGCTTGCGGAGCTAAAAGCAATGAATGGAGGCAAAGCAATTCAGTTTACTGATTCTCAAATAGTACTTGATATTTTACCTACTAACTTTGAAAATTGGTATGCCGAAGCCGAAACTAAGATTCCTGCTTTGCAATATATTTTCAAACAAAAAAAGATAGCAGAGCAAGAAGTGAAACTAAATAGTGCATTAGCACTACCTAAGTTTTCAGCTGGATATGCAAGTGAAAAAGTAGTAGGAGAGTGGTATAAGGGTGTTGCTGTAGGTATTTCTATCCCACTTTGGGAAAACAAAAACAAAGTGAAGCAAGCCAAGGCAGAAGTAAAAGCGAATGAAAAAGCTTTGGAAGATAAGCAAATCCAATTTTACAATCAACTGCAAAAGCTATACAACAAATCATTTGCTT
>CAYFRA010000077.1:0-6681 GCA_964345395.1 uncultured Paludibacter sp.
ACCATATCCTCAACCATATCAGTAATACTCTTTTCGGTGTATTCTTGTAAACTTCTCGAACGAGCTTCAACCGCATCAGCCATCATCAAAACAGCCATCTCTTTGCTATAAGGAAGCGGCCCTGGATAGACAAACAACTCTTCATCTGGTTCGACATCAGGATTCTGATTTACAAAAGAGTTGTAAAAGTACTTAACTTTTGAACGACCATGGTGGGTAGTGATAAAGCTGATGATTTGATCGGGCAAACTGTGTTTTTTTGCTAATTGAACACCATCTGACACATGTTTTATAATGGCCTGCGCCGCATCTTCATAGCTCATTTGCGAGAGTGGATTTTCACCGCCCATTTGATTTTCAATAAAATTTTGGGGTGCAAGCATCTTACCTATATCATGATACAATGCTCCTGTCCGCACCAACAACGCATTTGCTCCAATCTCTTTTGCTGCTTCAGTGGCCAAGTTTGAAACCTGTAAAGAGTGTTGAAAAGAACCTGGTGCCAATTCCGAAAACTTCATCATCAAATCGCTATTCACATTGGTAAGCTCTACCAGCGTTAATGCAGAGATTAATTTGAATGATTTCTCTAAAAAATAAATAATGATATAAACAAAAAGAAGAGATATTGAACTTATAGCAAAATCTACAAAAGACATATAGTTGATTTTGGTCAATTCTCCTATTGTAATCAAATGAAAAGCCAAATAGGTCAATGAATAACTGAGAAACACAATTATGGCTGTTTTTGTAAGTTGCGACCGCGATGTTAAATCTTTCAAACCAGAAACTGCTGCCATACCGACTATCAGTTGCAATACCAAAAACTGAAAAGCATCTGTAGGAACCATAAAAGAGATGATCAACACCGTTATCATATGGGTAAATAGAGCAGTCCTTGAATCGAAAAACACCCTAATAACAATTGGCAGAAAAGCAAAAGGTACTACATATACACTCAAATTGGTAAAACGCAATACCAACGAAGACAAAATTACGATGAACAAAATCTGAATTGAAATAAACAAGAGCAATTTATTTCTACTGTATATCGACTGACGAAATAATACCAAATAAAGAGCTAAAAACAACAGCAATCCAAATACGATAATCACTTCTCCGACAATGGTATAAACCGACTCTTTTAGTATCGACTTCTTGCTGTCCATCTCTTTTCTCAATGAGTCTAAAATGATGAGCACATCTTCATTCACAAGATCACCTTTATCTATAATCTTCTCGCCTGCTTGCACAAAACCCGATGTAGTAGATAGGTTTTTGAGAATATCGTCCTTTACTTTGCTATTTGTTGCTTCATCATAAGAGACATTGACCTTCAAATATTGATCAATATTATATGCGTTCAACTCTGCATGATTGATATATTTGGGCTTGTTTTTCACAATAAATTCATATGCCTGCTTAGGCGTATAAACCTCATCTAATGATACTATCTGCGTCTGACCATCATCGTAAATCAATGCAATTTTAGTCTTTCCTTCCTCTCTTAAACTTTCAAAATCATTTGAAGATATCACCCCTAAAGTATAAACCGCAGCAAACCGTTCTCTCACATACTCCAAATAACTTGGCTCACGCTGATTTATCAAGTTCCAATCTTCAAGCCATTTGTTAAACTGCTGAATACCAACAGCCTTATCAACAGAATAATAATCATCCAAACTATTTAATAACTCCTGTTTGTCGTTCTCTATCTGTTTGTCATTTTTATAAATTGGAAAATCAAAAGAAGCAACTAATAAATCGTACCTCCAAGGCTTCCCTATCTCATAATTGTATCTAAATTGCTTGTTGCGAGGAAACAAAAAAACAACAATTACTATCAACAAGATAAAAATTGCATATTTTACAAACATCTCGCCCCTATTCCTATTATGATTGCTATCTTCCATATCTAAGCAGTTTTAGCATTACTTCTACAAAGCTATAAAAAAAACTATATTTATTCATACTTTTTTAAAGAAATAAAACCTAAGCACACTTCATGCCTATCTTTAGTTTCTGAAATATTAAAACCACGTTTACTGCTTCTACATAAATTGCTATTCAAAATAAAACTACACAACAATATTGAGCAGTTTTTCGTATCTTTGTATTTTAATTGCAAAAGTGCATCACTTTGCTTTCCGATAATAATTAAAACAATATAAGGTATATGAATTTTGAACTAAGCGAACAAGAATTATTAAGAAGAGAGAGTCTTTCTGAGCTTCGCAGAATGGGCATCGACCCATACCCCGCCGAGCTTTATCCCGTTGACACATACTCAACAGGTATAAAAAAAGATTTTAAAGATGACGCATCCGAAAAATGGCAAGTTTGTATTGCTGGTCGGATTATGAGTCGCAGAATTATGGGAAAAGCTTCATTCATTGAACTACAAGACAGTGCCGGTCGAATTCAAGTTTACATCAGCAGAGATGATATAAACACCGCAGAGCAACCCGAAATGTACAATACGATTTTCAAAAAACTGACAGATATCGGTGATTTTATTGGTATCAAAGGATATGTGTTTCGCACTCAAATGGGCGAGATAAGTGTTCACGCACAAGAGTTTAAAATTCTTAGCAAATCAATCAAACCTCTTCCAATCGTTAAATACAAAGATGGTGTTGCCTACGACTCCTTTGACGACCCCGAGCAAAGATATCGCCAAAGATATGTTGATTTAATCGTAAATGAGGGTGTCAAAGATATTTTCTTAAAAAGAACAAAGATTTTCCAATCAATGCGAGATTTATTCAACTCCAAAGGATACATCGAAGTTGAAACTCCCGTATTGCAACCAATCCCTGGAGGCGCTTCGGCTCGTCCGTTTACCACACATCACAACGCTCTTAACATTCCGCTTTATCTTCGCATTGCCAATGAGTTGTATCTAAAAAGATTAATTGTTGGAGGCTTTGATGGTGTTTATGAATTTTCAAAAAACTTCCGAAATGAGGGGATGGACAGAACCCACAATCCAGAATTTACAGTGATGGAGATTTACGTTGCCTACAAAGATTATAATTGGATGATGGAGTTTACCGAAAAAATGGTAGAACACATATGCTTAGAGGTGAATGGCACGACAGAAGTGATGATTGGCAAAAACTTGGTCAATTTCAAAGCTCCTTACAAACGCATTACGATGATTGACAGCATCAAAGAGCATACTGGCATTGATATCACAGGTATGAATGAAGATGAACTTAGAGATGTTTGTAAAAAATTAAACATCGAAATTGATGACACGATGGGTAAAGGTAAACTCATTGATGAGATATTTGGTGAAAAGTGTGAAGGAAACTACATTCAGCCCACTTTTATCACTGATTATCCAAAAGAGATGAGCCCTTTAACTAAAATGCATAGAAACAACCCTGATCTTACAGAACGCTTTGAACTGATGGTCAATGGCAAAGAGTTAGCCAATTCTTACTCAGAGCTCAACGACCCTATCGATCAGCTTGACAGATTTCAAGAGCAATTGAAACTTTCAGAAAAAGGTGACGATGAAGCCATGTATATCGATATGGACTTTGTTCGCTCTTTGGAGTATGGAATGCCACCAACATCAGGTATGGGAATCGGTATGGACAGACTCGTTATGTTCCTCACTGGGCAAGAATCTATTCAAGAAGTTCTACTATTCCCTCAAATGAGACCCGAAAAGAAGATAATTAAAGATGGAGTTGATAAATATACAGCTCTTGGCATCAGTGAAGAATGGGTAGCTGTGATTCAAAAATTGGGATATATAACAGTTGAGAAACTGAGTCATTCTGAGGCCAATAAGTTACATCAAGACTTATGTGGCTTTAATAAAAAAGAGAAATTAGAACTGAAAAACCCTACAGTTGAAGAGGTTAGACTTTGGTTAGCAACAATTAAAGATGCTGAATAAATCAGTCTAAAAATTTCTTTTTATAATTTTATTCCTAACATTTCTAAAAATATAACGTTATGATTATCGAGAGCTTAGAATGGGGAAATACTGACATAAAACTTTCTGACATTATCAGCGACAACACAAAACGTGAGAATGATGATAACCTGCGTTTTGCTATTATGGGTGGTGGAAGTTGGGCTACAGCTATCGCTAAAATGATTTTATCAAACGTCAAATATATCAATTGGTATATGAGGCGTAGTGAGCAGATTGATGAATTCGTCCGCTTAGGTAAAAACCCATCATATCTGACCAGTGTAAAATTTGATACAGACAGAATTTCATTTTTCACCGACATCAATAAAGTAGTAAAAATGTCAGATATCCTTATTTTTGCTACTCCATCACCTTTTTTTAAGCAACATCTTATTCATTTGAAACGAAAACTTAGTGATAAAATAGTTGTTTCAGCCATCAAAGGAATTGTACCTGACGACAACGTACTTATCTCTGACTATTTTATTAAAACATATGATGTTGATGAAAAAAACATACTTGCCATTGGAGGTCCTTGTCATGCCGAAGAGGTTGCATTAGAGCGCCTCTCATATCTTACCATCGCTTCTAAATCTTTAGACAATGCACGATATTTAGCTGACAAATTAGCAAACAATTATATCAACACCCGCATCAGCGACGATGTTTATGGCTTAGAATACACTTCTGTGATGAAGAATATTTATGCCATCGCTTCAGGTATATGCCACGGATTAAAATATGGCGATAATTTTCAAGCTGTACTTATATCAAACGCCGTACAAGAGATGAATCGCTTTTGCAATGCTACTAATCCTCAACATAGGGATATAAGTGAATCGGCATTTTTAGGCGATTTATTGGTTACTGCATATTCTAAATTTAGCCGTAATCGACTTTTTGGCACTATGATTGGCAAAGGGTATTCTGTTAAAACTGCCCAACTGGAGATGGAGATGGTTGCTGAAGGTTACTACGCCACAAAAACCATTCATGAAATGAATGAAAAATACCAAGTAAACATTCCTATTGTTAATGCTGTTTATAACATTATATATAACAACAGCTCACCAATAATTGAAATAAAAGAACTAACTACTAAACTACAGTAAACAAAATATGAAAACGATTAATTTTTCTTATGATAATGCACTTCAATTCATTTCTGAAGAGCAAATAGTTGCATTAAAAGAACGCACAATAGAGGCAAACAACTTATTACACAATAAAACAGGCAAAGGTAACGATTTTTTAGGCTGGTTAAATTTACCTTCTTCTATTACAGATAATGAAATAAATGAAATTGAACTTACCGCAAAATCACTTCAGCAAAACTGCGATGTAGTAGTTGTAATCGGTATTGGAGGTAGCTATTTAGGAGCAAAAGCTGTTATCGACTCACTTTCTAACAGCTTTGATTGGTTACAAAAAGAGCGTAACACACCAGTTGTTGTTTATGCCGGACAGAATATTGGCGAAGATTATCTATTTGAACTGCAATCTTTTCTTAAAGATAAAAAATTTGGTATAATTACGATATCAAAATCAGGAACTACTACAGAGCCTGCATTGGCATTTAGACTGCTCAAACAACAACTTGAAGAACAAGCTGGGAAAGAATTTGCTAAAAACAACATTGTAGCCGTTACCGATAAAAGTAAAGGAGCTCTTAGAGTCTTAGCCGATCAAGAAGGATATAAATCCTTCGTACTTGAAGATAGTGTTGGTGGAAGATATTCTGTATTGACTCCTGTTGGGCTTCTTCCCATCGCAGTAGCCGGGTTTGATATTCGAAAAATAATAAATGGAGCCGCTAATATGGAGAATGTATGCGGAGTAGATACAGTTTTTGAAGATAATCCGGCAGCTTTATATGCCGCAAGTAGAAATGTACTATATCAACAAGGTAAAAAAATAGAGATATTGGTAAATTATCTTCCTAAACTTCAATATTTTTCAGAATGGTGGAAGCAATTATTTGGAGAGAGCGAAGGTAAAGACAATTTAGGTATCTTTCCTGCGTCAGTCAATTTTACTACTGACTTGCACTCAATGGGACAGTGGATACAAGAAGGTGAAAGAAATATTTTTGAAACTGTGATATCGGTTAAAGAACAGAAACATGAAGTATTTGTACCTAAAACTGAAAATGATTTAGATGGACTCAACTACTTAGCAGGCAAACGTGTTGATTATGTAAATAAAATGGCAGAATTGGGCACAACATTGGCACATATTGATGGAGGTGTTCCAAATTTCAAAATAGAAATTCCACAATTAAATGAGTATCATATCGGCGAACTCATATACTTTTTTGAAAAAGCTTGCGGTATTAGCGGATACTTATTGGGTGTAAATCCATTTGACCAACCTGGAGTAGAAGCCTATAAAAGCAATATGTTTGCATTGTTAGAAAAACCAGGACACGAAGAAGCAACTAAAATAATCAAGGAAAAGATAAAGTAAATTATTCGATATTTATATTTGTAATTAAAGCTCAAATTGTCATATTTGGGCTTTAATTTTATCTACTATTCTCACAGATTCCAACAACCAGCACCTGCACACAACTAAGATATTTTATCCCTAAAATAGAATTTAATGCAGAATGACTTGAATAATCCACATTCAATTTATTTAATAATGTTATAAATAAATCTTACTGCATAATATGATGAATAAGTTATTAAAGAGATAATTTAAACAAAAAAAAGCTCCAAACCTTTCGGCTTGGAGCTTCTCTTAAA
>CAYFRA010000078.1:0-6652 GCA_964345395.1 uncultured Paludibacter sp.
ACGAAGTAAAACCCTATAATCAAGAAGAGAGCAAGACGAAGCAATTAAACAAAATGTTTAATGCAATTTCTCGTCAATACGACAAATTCAACGACATAATGAGTATGGGTTTGGCTCGTAATTGGCGTAAAAAGGCGTTGAAATCGCTTGCTACATATCCTCACAATACGATATTAGACATTGCTACCGGCACTGCTGATATTGCTATCAAATCTTTTGAACATTTATCGCCTGAAAAAGTAATAGGCATTGATATTTCTGAAAAGATGCTTGAAATAGGTCGGGAAAAAGTTGAAAAGGCTGGACTAACTGATAAAATTGAGTTGAAAGTAGAGGATGTGAGCGAATTGAGCTTTGATGATGAAACATTTGATGCGGCTATCACTTCATTCGGTATTCGTAATTTTGAGAAACTGGAACAAAGTGCACGTGAAATTAGTCGCGTGCTTAAACCAAAAGGCAAGTTTGTGGTTCTTGAAATGAGCGAACCTCAAACTCCTGTTATCAAACAAGCCTATCTGCTCTACACAAAGACATTGATTCCTTTTGCTGTCAGAACTTTTTCAAACGACCCGAAAGCGTATAAATACCTAACCAATTCGATGGAGGCATTTCCGCAGGGAGAAGCATTTATTGAAATCATGGAACGCAACGGTTTGAAAAAATTGAAATATAAAACATTCTTTATGGGCGTTTGTTCGATGTATGTGCTTGAGAAGTTCTAAGTTAAAAGTATAAAGTTTATAAAGTTTATAAAGAGTAATGAATTTACTTTGTGAAAATACTTTGTAAAACTTTGTGACCCAATATAAAGAATAAAGAGCAAAGATAAAAGTTGAAAGTTGTGAGATTTTTTTAGAAAAATGATGATTTTATGAACAGGATAGACTGCAGGAGGGTTTTGTTTTTATTGATTTTTTCATCTTTTTTGAATTTGACGGTTTATGCTCAAGTTGGGTATAATACGATTGTGGTTTCTGATTCGATTGAAAACGTTGAGGATAAAAATCACGCATATTTTGAGGAAAAGACAAATAGAAATGCTTATATCGCTTCTGCGGCATTGATTACATACGGAATTACTACTCGATTGGTGCCACAATTGCAAGATTTTGACCATTCGATTGATTCCAAAATCAGCGAAATGGTGGATAGGAAATACAGTTTTGATGATTATCTTCTTTTTGCACCTTATGTTGGACTTTTGGCAATAGACTTACTTCCCAACATCAGTGCTAAACATACACATTTGGACAGATTGTTTTTGGCTGGAAGTGCAGGAACAATCAGTATTAGCACATTCTTAACTGGAAAATATCTTTTTGGCATAGAGCGACCCGACAAAAGTAACAGTTTCTCATTTCCTTCAGGGCATAGTGCTTTGGCATTTACGGGTGCACATCTTTTGCACAAGGAATATAAAGATTCAAATCCGTGGATAAGTGTGGCTGGTTATGCTACAGCCATCACAACCGGCACTATGCGAATGATTAATCATAAACATTGGTTTAGCGATGTGCTAACAGGTGCAGGCATTGGGATTTTGTCGGTAGAATTATCGTATTTATTGCTTCCTTATTGGCAAAATATAAGCGGTAAATATGTGGGGAACAGCAAATTAAGTTTTTCGCCTACATTGATAAATAATCGTGCAGGTTTTTATTTCAGCTATAGCTTCTAATTATAAAACTTAAAAACATCATACCTATTATGGCATTAAAAGAAGAGTTTCGCAGTCAAGGAAATTGGTTATTTAGACATCGTAGTTTTTTACCTATTATTCCTTTAGTCATAGCTTTGTTTGTTTATATTCAATCAAGTATAAACAGTGAATATTCAGGTATCAACAACACATACTTTGAAATTATCGCTATTTTAATCAGTATATTGGGGTTGATAGTAAGGATAATAACAGTAGGACACACACCTAAAAACACCTCTGGACGAAACACTAAGATAGGACAGTTAGCTGATAGTGTAAACACAACTGGAATTTACTCCGTAGTAAGACATCCATTATATTTGGGTAATTTCTTAATGTGGCTTGGAATAGCCGTATGGACTATAAATTTGTGGTTTATTGTAGCTTTTTGTCTTTTTTACTGGCTCTATTACGAACGAATTATGTATGCAGAAGAGGAGTTCTTAAGGGATAAATTTGGTAAACAATACATTCAATGGGCAGAAACAACACCTGCATTTATCCCTGATTTCAAAAAATATATTAAACCTATCGATGATTTTAATTGGAAGAAAGTATTGCGACAAGAGAAAAATGGCTTATTTGCTCTTTTCTTTATTTTTTGCACGTTTCATATTGTGGCTGAAGTAATTGCTCAAAGTTATCAATTCAACTACGTACTAATAGCAATCACCATACTTACTGGGCTGATATATTTGATTTTGAAGATATTAAAAAAGAACACCAATGTTTTGAGAGATAAAGAATAAATAGGCCTATATCAATTTACTCTCAACAGAGCCATCTACAAAATGGGATTGGATAATATCATCTTTTTTTAGCTCTGATTTTGAAGTTACTCTTTTACCATTTTTTGTGGTGATGGTGTAGCCGCGTTCAAAGAGATATTGAGGTGAAGTGTTTTCTAAGCTGTGTGATAGTTTTTCCAATTTACTTTGTTCGGTATGGATAAATTTGGTGTATAAATGTTTTAGTAAAAACACTTTCTTATTTAAACCATTATTTAAAGCCAAAACACTTTTCTTTGAAGCAAATTTAATTTTTTCTTGAATAGCGTTTAATTCTCTCTCCTTCTCATATAAATAATCAGAGATAGAAGAATTCATCTGCTGTGCCAAGTCAAAAAGCAAACTTTCAGCTTCATCCATTTTAAGTATCAAAAACTCAGCTGCCGCAGTGGGTGTTTTGACTTGGGTGTGGGCTACCATATCCAAAATGCTATTGTCGCGGTGATGACCAATACCCGAAATGATAGGTAGAGGAAACTGAGCACAGTTAAGTGCCAGATTGTAAGAATCGAAAGCAGATAAATCAGTGGTCGCACCACCACCACGAATGATTACAACCAGATCAAAGAGGTCGATATGCTGATATATTTTTTCTAAAGCGGAGATGATAGAAGCTTCCGTATTAACCCCTTGCATGATAGCCGGAAAGAGCTTGTGATAAAAAACATAATTTTGCGAGTTGCTGTCTAATTGATTACAAAAATCGTCATAACCAGCCGCCGTAGCTGATGATATAACCGCAATGCGTTGAGGCAAAGTTGGTAGATCTAAGATTTTATTCATATCCACTACCCCATCGCTCTCCAACTGTCTGATAACTTCCAAACGCCTAATGGCCAAATCACCAACAGTAAAAACAGGATCGATATCGCGAACATTGAGATTAAAGCCATAAACGCCATTAAATTCGACAACAACCGAGAGCAAAACTTTCAATCCTGATCGGAGTGTTTCGCCTGTTTTGCTCTCAAAGTATGGTTTCAACATACGATAGGTGTTTGCCCAAATGGTGGCTCGCGATTTTGCAAGCAGATTATCGCTTTCGCCATCTTTCTCTATCAATTCCAAATAACAGTGCCCCCTATTTTCACGCAGCTCGCTAATTTCGGCATGAACCCATACGGGCAGTGCGAAATTTCGGTGGAGTACTTGTTCTATCTGATCTGTCAGCTCTTTTAAAGAAATAGATTGCATTCGCTAATTTTTATAGATCTGAATGATATAGACGCCAACTGGAAAGCCCTGCGTATCTATATTGAAATATTGCCCATAAAACTCCTCTTGCAACAGAACGGTGCCGTTGGTATTGATCAATTTTATCTGGTGTGGCATTGAGTTATCCATTTGAACAGGTAGTTTCAAATGCAAATAACTATTTGTTCCATCAATCAATACCTTAGTGGTATAATTATCTTGTTGTGCTTCAAACAAAATATCGCTATTTAGCGTATAGAGAAGATTCTCATAAGCAGTTTGGAAATTGGGAATACCATAACCCAATTCATTATCTGGATTATCATATTGATTGCCCGAATGATAAAGCAATTGACGCACCTCTTCTAAGCCTATATGAGGAGCTTTGTCACGAGTGGCTTGTAAAAAACAAGCTGACATACCAGCCAAAATAGGACAGGAAAAAGAAGTCCCGCTGCTGTAGTCCACATTTCCATAGGGGCTTATCAGTGCCGAATTGGTGCCACGAGCCACTAACTCAGGTTTGATACGTCCATCGGCAGTAGGGCCAAAAGAGGAGAAACCAGCTTTCCTACCGTTGACATCTACCGCACCTACTGTGATGACACCCGAAGCATCGGCAGGAACACTGATATACTTCCAGCTATCATTGCCCTCGTTACCTGCTGAGTTGAATAGCAAAATACCTTTTTCAAAAGCCATATTGGCAGCGATACTTGCCCTTGCAGTGTGCCCATCTAAGTCTGAATAGACATAATTCATACTGCTAATATCAAATTCGGTATAGCCCAAAGAGGTCGTTGTGATGTCCACCCCCAAACTATCAGCATACTCCATACCGCTAATCCAAAAGTCTGGCTCACAAAGATATTCACCATAATCATTTTCTGTCTGTATCAACACATATGAGGCGTGAGGAGCTGTGCCCACATAAGGAGCATCGCTTACACCTGCCATGATCGACAAAACTTGTGCTCCGTGCTGATGTTCCAAATAGGTATTTCGATTGGGATTAACGACATTTCTAACGCCAATTATTCTTTCCTCATTACGCAAATCATCGAAAGCTGGATTGCTATCGGCGTTAAGAAAACCAGCGTCCAACACAGCAATGTAGATATCATTGCCAGTATAGTTGTTTTCGTGAAGAATTTTCCCTTTAAGTTGATTAATTTGATTGGTTGCAACTCCATAATCAAAATTAACATTCAAAACTTGCTTTGCTTTTGACTGTTGGGTTTGAGAATGATGAGAAATACCAGTAAACTGCACAAAATCGACAAATGGCAAGCCTCGAACGTCTTGCATTAAACTACTATCAGGTAGTAGCACAGTAAGCCCGTTGAGCCATTTGGTGGTGCTATGCACATCAATCCCCAATGACTCCACAGCTTGTACATAAGCAGGATTAACAGGCAGGTCGCTCTCATCCAAATCAATATTATAAAAAGCTCGACGATCCAATGCCCTTTGACTCAAAAACTCCAATGGCTGCTCCAATGAATAAGGCGAATTGTTTTTATCCTTGAGTTGTACATAGAAGAAATAGGCATCATCTGCTTTCAGCGGCGTTGCTATCCAAATAAAAATTGAAATAAATATAAAGAGACTTTTTTTCATTACTTTTTGAATTTAATTATAACAAGAGTTTATATCACATCTTGCAAATATAGCTTATATAATTTGATTAGAAAGATAAATTGTTTGATTTAATTTGTAATTTTGAAAAAACATTTGATTAAACAATAGCTGACAAAAATGAATAAGAGCAAATGGACAATGCTGTTTGTAAGCAATTTTTTAGGCGTATTCAACGATAACTTTCTGAAAAATGCGATTATATTTATTGCAATAACTTGGACCTTACCAAGTTGGCTTACACACTCACAACTGATTTCAATAGTGGCTTCAGGTTTGGTCATACCCTATTTGATATTTTCGCCAATGGGAGGCATATTGGCAGTTAGATATTCCAAAAAACGGGTATTTGTAGTGATGAAGTTGATAGAAATTCCGATTATGCTTGTTGCCATCATTGCTTTTTATTTTCAATGGATATATCTCGCCTTCACCGCAATCTTTATTATGGGTATTCAAAGCAGCCTTTATTCTCCATCCAAATATAGCCTCATTCGCGATATCGGGGGCAAAGAGGGGGTCTCATTTGGAAGTGGTGTGTTTGAAACAATGGCTTTTATAGGGATTTTATTGGGCAGTTTCTTTGCCTCGCTGCTATCTGATCACTACACACTTCTACTATTTTCGATGGTGGTTGTAGGCGTGGCTGTAATGGGTTTTTGGACAACTAAAAGAATTGAAGCAAATGAGCAAAGAGCTGAAAACGAAGAGAACAGCACTTACAACCCCATCTTATTTATCAAAAACAACTATCAAGTTGCAAAATCTTATCACCAAATAAACGGTGCTGTTATCGGCTCGTCTTCCTTTTGGCTTTTGTCTAATATGCTACAGATGAATGTAATTATCCATTTGAAAAACATCTACAATTTTTCAAACACAAAAATTGGAGTAGTGATGGCCTTAGCTGCTATTGGCATCGCAATTGGAACTGGTGTGACAGGCTATCTGTCGGGCTCAAAAGTTAGAAAAAACATCATCATTCCTGCACTTATCATCATGAGTATTAGCTTGCTTGCCATGACAGTCACAATGCCATATCAGCTATTTGTTGCACTAATTATTCTGTTTGCCATTGTGGCAGGAGCGTTTCAAGTACCCAATATGGCACTTATACAGCATAAAGAATTGGGGCGAAAACGCGGTAGCATTGTAGCCTATCTCAATATGATCAACTTTATATTCATACTGATAGGCACAGCCCTATTTTCTATAATCACCGCAATCAGCAAAGATAATAGCCAAATGGTTTTTGTAGCGATGTCAATTCTTTGTGTAGTTGTTCTATTGTTTTTTATTTGGGAAAAAAAGAGAGATAATTTTATTAATG
>CAYFRA010000079.1:0-6488 GCA_964345395.1 uncultured Paludibacter sp.
TTTGAGAATGATTTAATGAAAATGAATTACGAAGGAACTTTCTGATCCAATACTTTATAATTATATGGGGCTTGGAAATTAGAAAAGCTATATAGTCACTAATATGCAGTAGCCAAGCAAACATTAATTTTGTTTTTAACTTTTACCGAACAGCAATGTAAAAAAACAGACATTAGCTTGGAAATAATTTCTTTAATAATTATTAGAGACAATTTTGTCTTTTATTATTTTTATTTTATCTTTGCACCCAAAGACTTAATTTTAATTAACTTGCTTGTTGTAAAAATAAAACAACTGCAAGCTAAAATCGAAATAAACTTACTCTTTGACATTAAAAAATACTATTTCCAACACATTGACATTAATCGATATGATAACATATTCAAAATACATTAAAATAAGCAAAACACTATATCACATTCAAAATACAAATTTCATTATTGTACAACTAATAAAACAAACGTTATGAAGGAAACATTCTTAGACAAGTTTATGAGTCGAAAGGGTTTGGCAACAGCTTTTTGAACCATAGCACTAATTATGGTGACGGCGTTAATTTACTACACCGCCAACCTGCAAAAAGAGGTGCCTCCTATACCGCAGGAGGTGAAATCTGAAAGTGGCGAAGTACTTTACACCTATGACGATATCGTAGAAGGTAAAGCTTTGTTTCAAGAATTTGATTTGACCGATTGGGGTTCACTATTGGGTATGGGTGCCTATATTGGTCCTGATTTCTCTACCGATTTTTTACATTACAGAGCCGTTTTTCTTTATGATTTCAACAAATAATCACACAATTAAAAACAACAAACTGAGATTTTCACTAACTTTGCAAGCTTAAACACAATTCAAAACAAAATGCAAAATATAAGAAACATAGCTATCATCGCTCACGTTGACCATGGTAAAACCACATTGGTAGATAAAATGCTTTATGCAGGTCAACTATTTCGAGAAACCGAAAATACCAGTGGCAACCTTATTATGGATAATAATGATTTGGAGCGCGAGCGAGGTATAACTATTTTAGCAAAAAATGTTTCTATAGAATATAAAGGCTATAAAATAAATATTATTGACACACCAGGCCATGCCGACTTTGGTGGAGAGGTTGAACGTGTTTTGAATATGGCAGATGGTGTACTTTTGCTCGTTGATGCCTTTGAAGGACCTATGCCCCAAACCAGATTTGTTCTTCAAAAAGCTTTGGATTTAGGTTTGAAGCCTATCTTAGTTATCAACAAGGTTGATAAACCCAATTGTCGTCCAGAGGAGGTGCAAGAGATGGTTTTTGAGCTTATGTTTAATCTGAACGCAAATGAATATCAGTTGGATTTTCAAACTTTATATGGCTCAGCCAAACAAAATTGGATGTCATATAGTTTACAAGATAAAACGGATAATATTTACCCCCTATTAGATGCTATTATAGATCATATTCCTGCACCTGTGCAGATGGAAGGAACACCTCAAATGTTGATAACTTCATTAGATTACTCTTCATACGTAGGGCGAATAGCCGTTGGAAGAGTGCATCGTGGTGAGCTGAGAGAAGGTATGAACATCTCTCTATGCAAACGTGATGGCTCAGTCGTCAAAACCCGTATCAAGGAGCTCAATACGTTTACAGGTTTGGGTAGAACAAAAACTGAAAAAGTAAAATCAGGTGATATTTGTGCCATTGTAGGTATAGAGGGTTTTGAAATTGGCGATACTGTAGCTGACTTCAATAATCCAGAGGCACTCACTCCGATCAATATTGATGAGCCTACAATGAGTATGTTATTTACCATCAACAACTCGCCATTTTTTGGTAAAGAGGGTAAATACGTTACATCGAGACACATTGAGGAGCGATTAATCAGAGAGTTGGATAAAAATTTAGCCCTTCGTGTGAAAAAGAGTAGTGAAATGGATGCTTGGATTGTGTATGGACGTGGTGTTTTGCATCTTTCAGTTTTGATTGAAACAATGAGACGTGAGGGTTATGAGTTGCAAGTAGGTCAGCCACAGGTGATAACGAAGGAGATTGATAACATCAAGCAGGAACCCATTGAATTTCTTACAATCAACTTGCCTGAGGAGTTTTCGGGTAAAATAATTGAAATTGTAAGTAGCAAAAAGGGAGAAATGCTCAGTATGGAAGTTATTGGAGATCGTATCCAATTGGAGTTTCAGATACCATCACGTGGGATTATAGGATTAAGAAACCGTGTTCTAACAGCATCTACGGGCGAAGCCATTATGTCGCATCGCTTTTTAGAATACCAAGCTTATAAAGGAGATATCGAAAAAAGAGCGAATGGCTCGATTATTGCTCTTGAAACAGGTGTAGCGTATGCTTATGCCATTGATAAATTGCAGGATCGTGGAAAATTCTTTATCAACCCACAAGATGAGGTGTATGAAGGGCAGGTTATTGGAGAGCATAATAAAGAAGGAGATGTGGTTGTGAATATTTGTAAGTCAAAAAAACTAACAAATATGCGGGCATCGGGCTCAGATGATAAAGTTAGAATTGCACCGCCTGTTATTTTTAGTTTGGAAGAAGCATTGGAGTATATCAAAGAGGATGAATTTGTGGAAGTAACTCCATCAAGCATAAGATTGAGGAAAATTCATTTGACGGAAAACGAAAGAAAGATAGCGAATAAACATAATAATTAGATGATGAAAAAAACAATCAGAATATATTTAATAACGACAATGCTAAGTCTGCTCCCATTGATGCTGTATGGACAGCTTGGTGTGCGGGTGGGGGTTAATACAAGCTCTGAGAAGTTTTATTTTAATTATGATAACTTAAGAAGTAGTTTCAATACTCAAAACTTGAGTGGTTACCAAGCAGGTTTGATTTATCAGTATTTGCCACAAAAAACAGGTTTGGGATTTGAACTTGGAGCCTTACTATCTCAAAAAGGAGCTGGATTTAGTATCAACAACAGCGATATTTATCATGCTATCATCAACGGATATCACGAAATAAACTATGTAGATGTGCCATTAAATCTCAAAATGCGATTTAATCTTTTAGGCTTTGTGAGTGCTTTTGCGAGCGGTGGAGTTTTTGGTTCTTATGCCTTAGATGGCAAAACTGTTTTCGAAACCGATTGGGGAGATGTCCTTTTCCGAGATAGTTTTGATGGATTTATGGATAGAATTGACTATGGCTACAGCTTTGGGGGTGGAGTAGAATTGGTACGAAAGCTTCAATTAGCTCTCAATTGGAGCGGAGGGCTTCAGAAGCGTGATGAAAATAGCAACATTGGTGCATGGATAGATTTAGGAAATGGAGTGCGAGTTCCCAATATCCGATCTCAACAAAACACCAAAATGATGTCGATAACACTCACTTATCTTTTTTAATTATACTTCCACTAATTTTAAAGTCTGGTTATTAATGCTATTTTATTAGCTATGAAACAAATTATTTTTGCCACAAATAACAAACATAAATTGGAAGAGGCGAGAGCTATCATAGGAGATTCTTTCCAAGTTTTAAGCCTTGATGATATCGCTTGCACAGAAGAACTACCCGAAACCAGTAGCACCTTAGAAGGCAATGCAGCACAAAAAGCGATGTTCGTACATCACAGATATAATGTCAGTTGTTTTGCTGACGACACAGGTTTAGAGATAGAAGCCTTAGATGGAGAACCTGGAGTGTTTTCGGCGAGATATGCTGGCGAAGAGAATAATTCAGAAAGAAATATGGCCAAGGTGCTTGACAAAATGGAGGGGGTAAACAATAGGAGAGCACGTTTTCGTACTGTCATCGCACTCATTATTGATGGAGAACTTTATCAATTTGAAGGTATAGTGAATGGGAGTATTGCAGAGAATAAAAAAGGGGACAATGGTTTTGGATATGATCCCATTTTTGTTCCTGTTGGCTATGACCTGAGTTTTGCACAATTGCCCATTGAAGTGAAGAATAGCATTAGCCATCGAGCTCTGGCTATCGAAGAGTTGTCTAAATCACTGATAAATTTTTAATCAAACGGTATATATCCTGTCATATACAATAAAACAAGCTCTTTTTTGTTTTGTTTATAGATAAATATGTTCTTTAATTTACCCATAATAATATGAAACGATTATTTTTATCACTCCTACTCATAATTACATCACTCAATATTTTGATTGGACAAATCGAAATGGGTGGTTGGCGCACTCATTTTGCTTTTAATGTAGGAGAACAAATCACTCAATCTGAAAATAAAGTTTTTGTAGTTAGTGAGGGGAAGTTATTTTCGGTTGACAAAAGAGATAAGAGTATTGAATATTATAGTAAACTTACTGGCCTATCAGGTAACTCTGTTTCCAATATAAAATATGATGAAGATACAAAAAACCTGCTGATTATTTATAATGATGGAAACATCGATTTTTTAAATGCAAATGGAGTTAAAAATTTAGCCGATTATTATATCAAACAAATTAGTGTTGATAAAACCATCAACCACATTCTTTTTAACAACAACAAAGCCTATCTGTCAACTAAGTTTGGTATTATGGTTTTGAATATGGATAGAATGGAAATTCAAGATACCTACTACATAGGGAGTGATGCATCAGAAGTAGATGTGTTAAACACAACACTTTTGGGCGAAAAGATTTACGCTGTAAGCGAGACAGATATATATGAGGCCGACGCTTCTAATCCTAACCTGATTAATTATGAAAATTGGCAAAAGCTAAGCTCGCTACCGGGTAGTGGTAAGTTGCAGGGTCTTTATCCCTTAGGCAATTGGTTGATACTCAAGCGTAATAACAGACTGTATAAAATGGATAGTGCTAACTCGTGGACAGCATTTGATAATGTTACGAATGCAATCACTACTGGTCATGACAATGGATATTTAATGGTATTTACTGCGGCTGATAGTTTTTATTATGATGCCGATCTAAATAAATATCCTTTTGAAAACACTGTTGGGGCAAAGAGTGCTATTTTCGATAATAAATTGAAGCTTTTTTGGCTCATTGGCAATGCTGATGGTTTGACATCCTTCAATCCTATCAGTAAAGAAGTAGATATTTATAAACCAGAGGGCCCGGCGAGTAATATAGCTTTTGCAATGAAGTTTGCTGGCGAAAAATTATTTGTAGTTCAAGGAGGAAGATGGACTTCAGAGTTGCTTAGAAGTGGCACAGTTATGATGTTTGAAAACAATAGCTGGTACAACACCGAGGAGAAAGATATCATAGCTATGACTGGACATAATAGAGCCAAAGATTTTATGAATATAGCTGTTGATCCAAATGACAATACACATTTTTATGTGCCATCTTATGGACAAGGTGTTTTTGAATTTAGGGATAACAAACCCTACAAATGGCACAATTTTGAAAACAGTACGATAGAAACAATTTATCCAGACAACCCAAACAGTAGATTCAACTATATGCGTACGGATGGCGGAGTTTATGATAAGGATGGCAATGTATGGTTTACAAACTCTTCGGTTGCGAGAACTATAAAGATATTAAAGAGTGATAACACTTGGACCTATCTGACTAATGAAATAATAACAAAAATGTCAGTTGCGGGAAGAATAGTTATCAATAATACAAATAATCAAAAATGGTTTTTATCAGTTAGAAAAGACGGTGCAATCATTGTTTTGGATGATAATGGGACGTTAGATAATCCCAATGATGATAGATACAAAATGTTCAAATCATTGAACTATCCAGCTAATGATGGTGTTCAAAGCATTACTCCCAATTTCTTTTATGATATTGTGATTGACCACAAGGGAGCAATATGGTTTGCTACGGATATGGGTCCGTTTGTTATCAATAACCCCAATAAAGCATTCGATTCTGATTTTCTTTTTAACCGAATCATCATTCCACGCAATGACGGTACAGGACAAGGTGATTTCCTTCTCGAAGATCAAGAGATACTCTCTATTGCAATAGATGGTGCGAATAGAAAATGGATTGGTACCAAAGAGAATGGTGCTTATTTATTGTCCGAAAATGGCTTGGAAACCATTCATCATTTTACGGTTTATAATAGTCCCCTTCCATCAAATGAGGTGAGCTCAATCGCTATAAATCCTGTAACAGGTGAAGTGTTTTTAGGAACATCTTCAGGTTTGATTTCATTTCAAAGTGATGCTGCCGAAGGAAGTAAAACATTGACTAATGTACACGCATACCCCAACCCAGTTAGAGAAAACTTCAAAGGGGTAGTAACGATAACCGGTTTAATTGATAAAAGCTTGGTGAAAATTACAGATAGTGCAGGTAATTTGGTGTACGAAACATACTCAAATGGCAGTATAGCAACTTGGGATATGAACAATAAATATGGACAGAGGGTAAACACAGGAGTCTATTTAGCCATTTGTACTACGCCTGACAACAGCGAAAGTAAGGTGGTAAAAATATTGGTTATCAATTAAAAAATGACTAAAAGAGTTCATTATAACTGGGTTGATTATGCTCGGGCAATTGCTATTTTCGGCGTTGTT
>CAYFRA010000080.1:0-6464 GCA_964345395.1 uncultured Paludibacter sp.
TTCTAAATTCAAAAAAAACCATTCTTCAATCCTTGTTCTTTGCTCCTTGCTCTTTGTTCCTTGTATTATCTTACTTTATAAACTTTTATCTTTATCACTAAAGCTCCTCACTCTCCAAAAATCCTCCCTCAACAAGCACATCAAGCGCTTTCTCTTCATTTTCGTCTAAAACCTGCAAATCTACACCACCAAATTGAGGTAAAGGGTAAATCGAACTAATGGTTTCATTTTTAAGATAACATTCGATATCATTGGCTTCAAGCAATGACTTGGCTACTAAAGCCTCAGCTTCGTATCCAAAACTAATAACGGTTACAAGTTTACTCATAGTATTCTATTTTTAAAATAAAGTCCCTAAATCACTTTTCAAATTTACTTTACCTAAGTGCTTATAAGCAAGCTCGGTGGCTTCACGCCCACGTGGAGTTCGTTTCAAAAAACCCTCTTTGATTAAAAAAGGCTCATACACTTCTTCAAGCGTGCCAGCATCTTCACCCAAAGCCGTAGCAATGGTTGTTAAGCCAACCGGACCACCACTAAATTTATCAATAATGGTATTCAAAATTTTATTATCAATCTCGTCCAATCCGTGTTTATCAATATTGAGTGCTTCCAAAGCATATTCAGCAATGGCAAGATCAATTTTCCCCGTACCTTTTACCTGTGCAAAATCACGAACACGACGTAAAAGAGCATTGGCAATACGAGGTGTTCCACGGCTACGACCAGCAATCTCTTTGGCAGCGCGCTTTTCGATTTCTACATTCAGTAATCGAGACGAACGCTCTATAATGGTTTGAATTACCTCATTATCATAATATTCAAAGTGAGAATTGATGCCAAATCGAGCACGCAAAGGACTTGTGAGCAAACCACTACGCGTAGTAGCACCAATCAACGTAAATGGCTCTAAATCCAACTGCACCGAGCGTGCACTTGGCCCCTTATCAATCATTATATCAATTCGGTAATCTTCCATAGCTGAATAGAGATACTCCTCTACAATGGGACTTAAACGATGAATTTCATCAATAAACAAAACATCATTTGCCTCCAAGCTTGTGAGCAAACCAGCTAAATCACCGGGTTTATCTAAAACTGGACCCGATGTAATTTTAAATCCAACATTTAACTCATTGGCGATGATGTTTGCCAAGGTTGTTTTGCCTAGTCCGGGTGGTCCGTGCAGCAAAACGTGATCCAAGCTTTCATCACGCATCAAAGCGGCTTGCACAAATACTTTCAGATTGTCCGTAATCTTGCTTTGCCCGTTAAAATCGGCAAAAGAGAGTGGTCGCAAGGCTGTTTCATAATCCTTATCGCTTATCTGATTGCCACGTATATCAAAATTTTCATCCATATTTATCTTAGCTCCTTCTTCGTTAATTCCCTAAATAACTCCTCCATATGCTGCTCTTTCAAGCGAACAGACAAAATTTTATTTCCACTTTTTACTGCAAAATCAAACAATTCTGAACGAATATCTCTTTCGCTCTGAATGCTATATAGTCTCTTATCTACCGATTGCAATATTTGAATATTTTCAACAAGCAGTTCATCTACTTCATTCAAAAACTCCACTTCAATCTCAATTTGTTGGCTTGTTTGCTTTCGTAAATCGGCTAAATCTGAAAAATCCGCTACAATTTCCCCCTGATTAATAATCAGTACGCGATTGCACACCGCCTCAACTTCCTGCATAATATGCGTACTAAATAGCACCGTCTTCTCTTTTCCTATCTCTTTGATTAGCTCACGAATATCAGCCAGTTGATTGGGGTCTAGTCCGCTCGTTGGTTCATCCAAAATAAGAACGGGTGGATTATGAATCAAAGCTTGAGCCAAGCCCACTCGCTGACGATAACCCTTGGATAGAGCTTTGATCTTTTTATGTGCCTCTTTTTCAATGCCTAATTGCTTTATCAACTCTTCAACACGCTGTTTTTTCGTTTTTCCTAATTTGTAGATATCTGCTACGAAGTAAAGAAACTCACGAACATACATATTGAGATAGAGTGGATTATGCTCAGGCAAATAACCAATATCTCGTTTAGTTAAAAGTGGATTGTTAAGTACACTGTTATCGCAAATCTTTACCTCACCAGCGTCAAAACTTAAAACACCTGCAATTATTTTCATTGTAGTTGATTTTCCAGCACCATTTGGACCTAAAAAACCTACAATCTCACCCTTACTTGCCGTAAAACTGATGTTTTTCAAGACTTTTTGTCCACTGAATGATTTTGAAACTTGATCAACTACGATTGACATAAACTACTGAACTGTATTTCTTTTAATAAGTAAGTTATTTATTATTGATACTAAAATATAGAGAACAATAATCGCTGCAATAGCATCTGCTTGCAAAAGTATGATTACCAATAAAACCGAAATTAAGAAGATATATTGCAATTGATTGTTTTTCCATTTCAAGCTTTTGAATTTGAGCGAAAACATCGGTATTTCTGCCACAAGCAAATAGGAGAAAATAAAAGTGAGCACCAAAAGTGCAATGTGATTTTCTGTAAACCATTCGGTATATGAGATAGAGATACCTACCCAAAAAATGGCATTTGCAGGTGTTGGCAATCCAATAAAACTACTTGTTTGACGTTCATCGACGTTGAATTTGGCCAATCGAACGGCAGAGAATATAGTGATCACAAACGCCAAAAAAGCGTATTGATTTGGAAAATCAGCATCGCCCGAAAGCATTGTGAAAATAACCGCACCAGGCACCAATCCAAAGCTAATTACGTCTGCCAGCGAATCCAACTCTTTGCCAATATCGGAATATGCTTTTAGCAGTCGTGCTACAGTGCCATCTAAAAAATCGAAAAGTGCTGCCAATAAAACTGCCACGGCTGCACCTACAAAATTGCCATTAAAAGCAAACCAAACACCCACACTCCCTGCAAAAAGGTTCATACTTGTGATGATGTTGGGTAAATTGCGAACGCCCCAAAATTGCTTGGGCGGTAAATTACTGTTTTGTTCCATTGTTTACTATCTTTTTTTATGCTTTATGACTACTATTTATCTCTACTATCTATTGTTCTTCCCTATTCACACGGACGAGCTTCTCTGCTATCCATCCAAATAGTAACAGGTCCATCGTTGATTAGTGCAACTTGCATATCGGCTCCAAACTCGCCTGTTTTCACCTCTTTATTTGCAAAATCGCTTAGTTTCTCACAAAATTTTTCATACAAAGGGATTGAGACATCTGGTTTTGCAGCATCTACGTATGATGGACGATTCCCTTTACGGGTGCGTGCGTGCAAGGTGAATTGGCTTACCACCAGTAACTCAGCATCCACATCCATTGCCGAAAGGTTCATCACGCCATTTGCATCATCAAAGATACGCAAATTTGCCAATTTTTGCACCAAGTAATCAATATCCGACTCATTATCACAATGCTCAATACCTACAAAAACCAACAAACCCTTTTCAATTTCAGATTTTGTGTAGCCACCAATTTCGACCGAAGCCTTTTTTACTCGTTGAATTAAAAGTCTCATTATTTTTATCTTAAAATGGATAACCTATTGCTAAGTTAAGTGCCATATCTTTTCGTTTTAAACCTGTTCGCCATCGCTCCGTACGTGATAAAGAGGGGTCGTAAAGTCTTGCTCCTAAATCAACCCGAAACACAAAGAAAGAGAAATCTGCCCGAATGCCAGCACCATAGGCAAGCCCCATTTCTGAAATAAAGCTTTTGAAATCAAACGCTCCGCCAGGCTGATCTTCGTAATCTCGAATGGTCCACACATTACCAGCATCTAAGAAGAGTGCACTCTCCAAACGCCAAAAGAGTTTGGAACGAATCTCCATATTCAAATCAATTTTAATATCACCCATTTGCGTGTTGTAATCTATCATTTTCCTGTCACTTCGATATACACCCGGCCCTAATTGATAGGCAGTCCAACCTCGAACACTGTTTGCTCCACCCGAAAAATAACGTTTCTCAAAAGGCACAAGCGGATTATTGCCGTAAGGCACAGTAACGCCAACACCTGCGTGATAAACAATCCGATTGTCTTGGTCGAAGTTCTGATACCTTGTTATGTCAAAATCAGCTTTAGCATATTGAGCATATCGAATACCAAACAATTTGTAAGAGCCATTTTCATCTTTAGGCGAATTAAGCATATTGTTCAAAGCATATAGTGAGTTGCCAGCAAGCTCCACAGCGTATTTCATTGTAATATGATCACGAAATGGCTGATTTTGTCTAAATGTGCTGTAACTTCCTTTGTAACCGCTACTTACAATAAGGTGGTTCTGAAAGTTATAGACAAAATAAGGACTTGTGCTCAAATAATCGTAATATTCATCCGAAATAAAAGGATAATAAACATAGCTAACATTTAGTACATCCACATTGTGTTTAATTTGTGTGCGTTCGCTCCAACTGTAGCGATATCCCATACCTGTTACGATACCTGTATATTCTCTTGGCCGTTTTCTAAAACTATACGTACCCGTAATTTCGGTTGTAGCAGGAATATTTCTTTTTCGCTCACGCGACATAAAAGGCAATAAAAACGTAGGAAACTTCAATGACGCATCGCCTCCTAACTCAAATGCGTGTTGATTTTTTCCTTGATATTCATAAGCCGCTCTGCCACCCAATGTGAGTGATTCCGACCCTCTAAACAGATTGCGATGTCCGTAATTAATATTGCCTCCTAAGCCCCAATATCCAGCAGAGTAAGTGCTTTCCACGTCTGTTGAAATGCTCATCAATTTACTCGGTGTGACGGTTATATGTGCATTTAACAAAGTATCATTCACTTCCTGAAAAGCAATATCCATATATTTTACCGCACTTAATGCATTCATCGAGCTATAGGTACGTTCTACTGCTCTATCGCTGTATAATCTGCCGGGCAACAAATGGGTGTTGTATGTCAATACGCTCGGGCGGATATTCCGTTTGTTTCCATATGTGAAATGGTAATTAGCGATGCTCAAAGTGTCGTTAAGCGGTTCAGATAGCGTAAGTCCCTCTGTTTTGTAATAAACATTTTGAATTCGATAACGATTAAAAAGTTTATCGTTTTTGAGAGAGTCAGGAAGATTTTCATCTCGAAGCTGTAGCTTCAAATCAATTCTATGCTTATTGTCAGTGCTATCTGCTAAATAAATCAATTCATTTTTTGTGAAATTAAAACTACCCATATTTCTATAAATAGCAGTAATCCTCGCACGCTCATCATCAAGTGTGTAACTATTGAAAATATTTTCAGGCTGAATCAGGCTTCTTGCAGAATCATTAGCTAAGCGTGCCAATCGTCTCTCTTCAACATCCACTTTATAATCACCTATCAAATAGGGTTCATTCGATTTTATTTTATAAATTAAATTCACCCGTTTTTTCTTTTTGGGATAAACCAGCTCACTCGTAATTTCTGCATCCATATATCCACTGTTAGAAAAATGTTTTTGCAGTTGATTTTTTGTAATTTCGGTCAAATTATCGTCGTAAATAATTGGCTCATCACCTATTTTTCGAAGCCATCGATTCACACGTTTTGTCGTATCAGTGCCAGAGAGGTTATAAATACCCAATTGCAATTTCCAAAGACCAAAAATGCTGCTATTTGGGTGCTGACGCATATAAGACAAAATCTCATCATTAGATATGCTTTTCAAATCTTTATCTATCGTTACTTTCGACAATAGATATTGCTCATCCGACACATATTTTGTTGTTCTGCAAGAAAATATCAGCAAAGTCAAAATAAGAAGCAGAGCTAATTTGCTTATGTATTTCAGCGATTTTGGCACTTTTGAGTCTAATTATAGTAATTAATTATGCAAATATACAGTATATTATTGTTTTTCTTGTTAGTTTTGTTGTTCAAATATAGGATAAGTCTTGATTAAAACAGTGAAATAATGCTATCGAAAGCGAAGATAAAATGGATTAACAGTCTGAAACTGAAAAAAAACCGCGATGCTGAAAATGTTTTTGTGGCGGAGGGCATTAAAATAGTGGCAGAACTTCTGCCTGTTTTAACGTG
Organism: uncultured Paludibacter sp.; assembly: GCA_964345395.1. Classification (GTDB taxonomy): domain Bacteria; phylum Bacteroidota; class Bacteroidia; order Bacteroidales; family Paludibacteraceae; genus UPXZ01. The sequence goes on from CAYFRA010000080.1 coordinate 6,036, forward strand.
TAAGTTTTTAGTGATTAGCAAAGAGAGTGGATTTACATACAATGCAAATTTAGACTGCGAGATTATTCAAGTGGCTGAAAATGAGTATAAGAAAATCACGTTTCAAAACTCACCTCAAGGTGTTTTAGCTGTTTTTGAAAAACCAAAACAAGAGTTTTCAAACAATCTATTTTCAGAGCAATTGGTTTTGGCACTTGAAAATGTGCAAGATCCCGGTAATTTAGGCTCAATTATTCGCACAGCTGATTGGTTTGGCATCAAACACATTTTTTGTTCACAACACACTGCTGATGTTTTTAACCCAAAAGTGGTGCAAGCAACTATGGGTGCAATAGCTCGAGTGCAGATTCATTATCTTGATTTAGCAGCACTATTCGCAGACTTAAGCAAAGATATTCCCATTTATGGCACCGTGATGGATGGCGAAAA
>CAYFRA010000081.1:0-6137 GCA_964345395.1 uncultured Paludibacter sp.
AACTAAATTCAACACTCTTTTATTGAAAACGCCGTTATGTAAAAAATAGTTTGCTAAAATGAAAATATAATTTCAAAAAAAACATATTTTGGCACAAACTTAGCTATTAATAAATGTAACTATTCAGCCCCCCTACCCCCTAAAGGGGGAGTTGTAGAGCATAAACTAAAGTCAATACAGTTTTTTTAGACTCTATTGGTATTATTCTTTACAGTTAATATCATTAATAATGGGTTGAGAATAATCTTATAGTCAATATGGATTACTTTAGAAAAGCTGAGTAATTACTTATAAATAGAGTACAAACATTCTTAAATAGAAAACGATATGAAACAGAAGATAATATTTAGTGTGTTAATTTTATTATTCCTAAGTGCAATAGGAGTAATTGTGGCACAAAGCAAAACGGATACCGATATGAAAGATAGTTGGAGTAAAATAGAAAGTTTGATTAAAAAAGGATTGCCTGAGTCGGCAGAGAAGGAGCTCAAAACACTTGAAACAATCGCCAAAAAGCAAAACAATCAAGTGGAATTAATCAAAGCAAATCTCTATCGAATGCGATTGATTATTGATAGAGATCCTGATAAAACGATTGAATTAGTTCGTGAGTTTGAAGAAAACATTGAAAAGGCTGAAAACGCAGTGCAAAAAGCTTTGCTACACTCAATGAGTGCCGAAATGTACGCCAAATATTATCACTCTGATCGGTTTGCAATCAACCGTCGCACAGAGTTAAAGGGATATACACCTGAAGATGTCAAGGAGTGGACAAAGCAAAATTTTATAGATAAAATCTTAGAGCATTTGGATGAATCACTTCAAAACGTAGATGACTTATTAGCTGTTTCGACTAAAGAATACGCCGAATTACTTGATTTAGGCGAAGATAGTCCTTTGATCAAACCCACAATGTTTGATTTCTTAGCTTATCGAAAAATAGATATTTTAAGTAACTTGTTTGCTTTTGATAATCATTACCCCCTTGAAGATGATGATAGCAATTCTAAATCTATAAATAAAAGCGATTTAATATCAGATACATATCAACTAATAATAGATAAGCATAGTCAAAATAGTGCCGCCTGGGCTTATGCCAAATTGGAAAAACTGAATTATGAAAACAAAACAAAAGGCGAGGAGTATTATAGGTCTCTTCTTGCTTTGGAAAAGGACTTAACTACTGATGAGGCACAAGTTGAGTTGATTGCGGCTAAAGCAGAATACCTATATGAGCATTTTTCAAATAGCAACCCAGAAGACAATTCACGAAAAGAGGCTTATGATTTATTAGAAAACGGTATCAAAAGTTTTCCAAAGGCTAAGCGAATCAATAAATTAAAGAATTTGCAAAATCGTATTTTAACACAACACGTCGATGTTAATTTCCCAACAGTGATCAAGCCTAAAACTGAGCAGATTTTTAAGCTAAGCTCATTAAACATTGATAAGGCAGAGCTTACTGTTTATCGTGTAGATGGCTCTGCTTTGGAATATTTGAAACATAAAGCCAATCGAAATAGCAACACAAAATTATATCCAAAGCACACTAAGATTTTTTCAAAAACAATAGAGATTGAAAAGAGTAAAACATTCCACACAGTCAATTCGGAAATAACGTATCTAAGCAATGATTACGGCATTTATGAATACATTATTTCTTATCAATCATCGAAAGGAGTTAATGAATTTGCAACTGGTTCTTTTGTAGTAACTGATTTTGTGTCGATCAATCGTCGAGCCGATCAGTGGGACGATTTGTTTGCCTTGGATAGAAAGGAGGGGAATCCAATATTAGAAGCAAATCTAATTGTTTATAACAAAAAATGGAATGGAAAACAGTATCAATTCACTAAAAAGGCAGATTATAAATCAGATAAACAGGGACTTTTTAAATTACTAAACTCGAAAAATGGAGAAACTGAGCAAATTATCTTTGAACGCGGTGCTGATAAGTATTTTTCCATTTCAAGAAACAGTTATGGGTATTATACTGGGGATAGCAAAGAAGTAGAAGAGCAGCCGCAAATAGCTCTTTTCACAGATCGTACTCTTTATCGCCCTGGACAGTCGCTATTTTTCAAAGGGATTGTTTACAAACGGAAAAAGCAAGAAGTAGAGCCAAATTTCAAAACTACGGTTACGCTACACGATGTGAACGGAAAGAAAATTGCAGAAAAAGAGCTTCGCTCCAATGATTTCGGTTCGTTTGAAGGTAGTTTTACGCTCCCTACTGATGGTTTGAACGGAGCTTATACGCTTCAATCAAAGTATGGCTCGCTCACTATTTGGGTGGAAGAGTATAAACGCCCTACATTTGAAGTGGAGATTCATAAACCCAAAGAGGAAGTGCGATTTGATGAAACAGTGCAACTGAAAGGTGTTGCAACAGCTTATGCGGGTTACCCAATGAGTGATGCAAATGTAAAATATAAAATTGTTCGTCGCCCACATCGATTGTGGTGGTGGGTAAATTTACCTGAAAAGATTATAGCCAATGGCGAAACCACAAGCAACGAAAAAGGAGAGTTCTTTATCGAATTCACAGCTAAAAAAGACCAAACAGCACCACATCATTTTATTCGAATCGAGGAGCAGTATTACACCTATCATATTATAAGCGAGGTAACTGATAGCAAAGGCGAAACCCAAACGGGTGAATCTTCTTTCTCTGTAGGCGATAAATCGCTTTTCATTGTCAATAATATCCCTTCTAAAGTGGATAAAATAGAGGAATTGCAATTGAAAGCTACTGTACAAACACTGAATGGTGAAGCTGTAGAAGCCGAACTCGATTATAAATTGCTCTTGTTGGATATGGAAGGTAAGTACTTGGAAGATATTGAGAAATTAGATAGTTTGAAGGCAAGTCAAACAATTCTTACAGGTAAATTCAATACAGAAAAGCAAGACAAACTCGAATTAGGAAAATTGAATTCTGGTTTGTATCGTCTTATTCTCTCTACAAAAGACAACCGTGGAAATTTAGTTACTCAGCAGAGCCATTTCACTCTTTATGCAAAGGATGATAAAAATATGCCTGTTAATATGTATAAATGGGTAATTGCAGACAATACGAATTTGAAAGTAGGGGAGGAAGCTCAAATTAAATTTGGTTCAAGCGTCGAAAATGTACATCTGTTGTATGAATTGATGAAAGGACAAGAGGTCATAGAGCGTAAGTGGATAAAATTGAACAATGAGATAAAAACCTTCAAAATAAAATATGAAGAGAGCTACGGAGCTGGCGTTAGAGCCGTGTTTAGTTTTGTGAAAGATGAGAAGTTTTATACCGAACAAGTGGTTTTATCAAAGAAAGTTGAAAGTAAATCTATCAAACCAAGTGTTTCAGTATTTAGGGATAAATTGCGGCCCAATGAAAATGCAGAGTGGACTATTCATATCGCTGAAACCGATGATAAAGCACGGCAGGCTGAGCTTTTAGTTTCGATGTATGATGCTTCTTTGGATGCAATACGCCCACACGCTTGGTATTTCGAGCCTACGTATCGTGAACAAATTCAACATACGCCTTACTGGCAAATGGAAGGTGTTAGAAAATCTAATGCTTACGCCTATTCATCATTGCAAGATGAAAATGTACCTTACTATAAATTCGATAAGCTGAATTGGTTTGGATTAAATATTAGTGCTGATCATCGAATGTATGTGGTGGGGAAGCTGTCAGGGCGAGCTGCTGGGTTGAAAACTCAGAAAAGTATGGCTTTAGTAGAGTCATCGAGTGATATCGCTTATCTGCGAGAACACAAAGTGATTGTTAATGAGGATCTTGATTCAAATTCATACGGTCAGGAAGAAATTCTTGTAGGACAAAATCAAATTCTTATAGAACAAAATCAAGAAGAACCAATAAAGATTCGTGAAAACTTCAACGAAACTGCTTTTTTCTATCCACAACTGCACACCGATGCCAATGGAAATATTCGCTTTAGCTTTACAGCACCCGAATCGCTTACACGCTGGAATGTGAATATGCTGGCACACACACGCGACCTCTATTTTGGACAGGAAACAATGAAAGTTATCACGCAAAAAGAGTTGATGGTGCAGTTGAATTTGCCTCGTTTTGTGAGAAAATCAGATCAACTCAATTTGATGGCTAATCTTGTTAATTTGACCGATGATGAGCAAACTGTGAGTTTGACTCTTGAGCTGATTGAGCCAAGCACCGATAAGCTGATTCAACGTTTTGATACAAATAAAAATGAGTTAATTGCAGGCAAAGCTTCAAAAGCCTTCGAATGGAAATTAGATGCATTGAAAGAGTATGATTTTGTGCTTGTAAAAGTAATTGCAAAAGGCGATCAGTTTTCTGATGGTGAGCAGCGTTATTTAGCTGTCTTACCCGATGAAGTCTTAGTTAGCGAGACACAAACTTTAATAGCTCGACCAGGGCAGGAACGCAGCTTCAATTTTGATAGTTTTATAAATAAAATGAGTGATGCAAACAACGAAAAGTTTGTAGTTGAATATTCAAGTAACCCAAGTTGGTATGCTGTTCAGGCGCTTCCTTCAATTGCCGAACCTATTTACGAAAATGCAATCGACTATTCTGTAGCTTATTATGTAAATTCCTTAGCACATTATATGGTAAATGCCAATCCTGCCATAAAACCGATGATTGAGCAATGGAAAAATGCAGCAAACAGCAAAGATGCTTTGCTTTCTAATTTAGAGAAAAACGAAGAGTTGAAATTGATGCTGCTGAGCGAAACTCCTTGGGTAATGGATGCTGAAAACGAAACAGAGCAAAAGCAAAGCATTGCAATGCTTTTGGATAAAAATAGAAATTCCAATTTAGCAGAAAAGTATTTGAAAAAAACACTCGAATTGCAATTGCCAAGTGGTGCTTTCACCTGGTTCAAAGGGATGTACGAGAGTCCTTACATTACACTGAATATTGTAGAGAACTTTGCACGACTACAAAAAATGACCAAAACTGAGCTGGATAAGGATGCTCAGTTGGCTATCGAAAAAGCATTAAACTATTTGGATAAAGAGATTGCACGTCAGTTTGCCCAATTGCGTAAGCATAATCCAAACTACTATAAACAAGATGTTCTAACAGCCTATCAGTTGTACTATCTTTATGTACGCTCTGATTTTAAGCATATCCCATTGTTAGAAGATGCTGTAGCGGCGGTAGAGTTTTATACTGGACAATCAGAAAAATATTGGACAAAGCGTCCGCTCTATTCAAAAGCTTTGATTGCAACACTTGCGCATCGCAATGGGAACAATATCGTAGCAAATGATGTGATGAAATCCTTGAAAGAGTTTGCCTTGCAAAGTGATGAGATGGGAATGTATTGGGCTGAAAATCAAAACGGATTTTTGTGGAATATGCGTGCTGTATCTACACAGGCGGCCTTGATTGAAACATTTGCAGAAGTATTGGATAATCCCAAAGAGTTGGATGAATTGAAGATATGGCTTTTGAAACAAAAGCAGACACAAAACTGGCAAAACCCAGTTCAATCTGTCGATGCAATTTACGCTTTATTAAATTATGGTAGCGATTGGCTAAAATCTCAGCCAAATGCCAAAATATATCTTGGCGATCAAGAGGTAAAAGCAGAAACCAAAGAAGCTGGTAGCGGATATTTCAAAAAATCTTACGAAAGTGCAAGCTTAACAGCTGATATGGGCAAAATAAAAGTAGATGCAAGAGACAATCAAACTGTATCGTGGGGAGCAGCTTATTGGCAGTATTATGAAAAACCAGAAAATATAAAAGCTCACGGAAAAGAGTTATCGGTAAGCAAAAAACTATTTGTAGAGCGTGTAGAGGCAAATAAAAAAGTGATGCTACCGATAGAGCAAGTTGAACTTCAAAAAGGAGATAAAGTGATTACTCGCTTAGTGCTCAGCACCGATCGCGATTTGGAATATATTGCTTTGAAAGATTTACGAGCAGCCAATTTTGAACCAGTAGTACAAACATCAGGCTACGAATGGCGTGAAGGTGTAGGCTATTACTACACGATTAAAGATGCTTCGACTCAATATTTCTTCGACCGTTTACCAAAAGGAACTTATGTATTTGAATACGCTTCTTGGGTAAATAACAGTGGTGAGTTCTCATCCGGAATCACCTCTGCTCAATGTTTATATGC
>CAYFRA010000082.1:0-5793 GCA_964345395.1 uncultured Paludibacter sp.
TCAACCTATATTTCCAAAAAATATTTTGAAAATATAGGTGTTTTTTTTTTGTTGGCCTATTCTGTAACGGTCTTGAATGGTGATTGGATATAAAAAAAAGACCACTCAATTTGAGCGATCTCTTTTTTATTTGAATGAATAAAGTTCAATTATTCTTTTTCGTCCCACCACACAGGTGCAGAAATAATGGTCTTTTTATTAGCTTCTGGATGAGAGTCAAGCCAGTTTTGTGAGTTATAATTCACTTCGTGTGAACATTGCATAATGCGTCTTGGCCAATAACGTGGGTTGTTTACGTCAGTAGTAGGATAACACTCTTGACCTGCAGCATTAAATTCGTATGGGCGACCAAAGTCTGGATATACCACTCCAAATTGTGGGTCGGGCACTGAATAGTTGAATCGACGCATATCATTCCAGTTTTGTAAGCTAAACGACATCGCAATTTGCTTTTGTTGCATAATTTTTGCCATTGTCAAGTCATTTGCATTTTGAGCAACTGCAGCACTATTCAAGAAATCATTAATTTCTTGTTCTGAAATAATTTGTTTGCCATATACTGTTTGAGGATATTCTTTCAATTTCTCATTCATAGCATCCATGTGAGCTCTGATACCAGCTTTATATGCTGTTAAAGCACCTGCTTTGTCACCTTTGCGGAATAAAACTTCAGCTTTGATAAAGCACATCTCATGATAAGCTACTAAATGAGCAGGTGCGTCAGCTCTTGTATAAAAGCTACCAGTAGAGTTGATATTAGGGGTAGTTTCCTTATCAAAGTTAGGATTTTCTTCCGTAATACCATTGTATCTGTTAGCCAAGTAGTTGTCATTCAAGTTGTCAGTGTGGTTAACAATCCAGTCTAATCTATCAGAGTAGATAGGAATGTAAATAGAGTCACCTTGTCTATTTGGGTTGGTGTTTGTTGTGTACCAGCGGTTGGTAAACTCTGGACTGTTTCTATCTGTACCTCTTGTCAATCCTGATGGATGAGTTGAATTAGGGTCACGCTTTGTAGCCATCAGCTCAAAAGGAATAGGACCAGATTCAGTTCGAATTTTAGAATTGATCAAATCAACACCTTTAGAAAGTACAAATTGTTTTTTACCATCAGCTCCAGTAATTTCGCCACTTGGGATGATACGGGTAGCGCGTGGGTCTAATACGCCAGAACCTCCAGTAAATTCATTTGTTAATAAATCGGTGTACCATTTGGCCATTCTTGATGTCGTATTACCAACATTACCAAATTGTAATGCAGCTAAACCTCCTGCTCTATCAGAAGATGCACTATTGATGTATCTCATAGTTGTGTTGTCGTTTACTGATTTTGCAGCTTTATCAAGAGCAGCAAGAACAGCATCGGGATCGTAGAATGATTTCTTTGACAAGTTGTTCAACCATCTTGCTTTCAAACCGTAGGCTAATTTCAACCATTTGTCCACATCACCACCGTTCCAGATATCACCGTCAGCTAATGGAGTTGCACTAGCTGGCTGTGTTTTAGATAGGTTTTCTATGGCTTTATCCAGCATATCTAAACTTCCGTAGAAGATGGTTTTGCCATCGTCATATGCTGGAGTGATAGTACCGGTGAGAGCCTCATTATATGGCATTTCGCCATAAAGATCTGTCATTGTCATAAAACCCCAAGCGTGAATAAGTTGGGCTGCACCTACATAATGCCAAGCTTCTTCGGCTTCTGCTTTATCTAATAGAGGTTGAAGGTTGCCAGCAGTATAAACAAACCAAGCTTGATATGGCCAAGTTGTTGATGCTCTTTGAATGTTCCACTTGATGATATTGTCGTTAGCTGCAGTACCATAAGTTTTTGTGATATTTTGTGTTATCCACGATGCGCGAGTACCAGATGATTCGTAAGCATCTACAAATTGCATTTGAATGGATCTTAACCTGATATCAGGTGTAGGTACTCCATCGTTTGGTACATTAGGGTTGTCATTTACATCCAACCAATCATTACATGATGCAAAACTAAATAGCACAATTGCTATGAAGAATATATATCTTAATGTTTTCATTATTTCAATTAATTAAAATGTTACGTTAATTCCAAAAGATACTCCCGATAGTGCTGGGATGCCATTATAGTCGATACCCACAGAGCTTGAACCAATTGCTCCTGAACCAGCAGCAGATGTTTCAGGGTCCATACCTTTGTAGTTAGTCCACAGTAAGAGGTTATTACCTGTTAAGTTTGCAGTAATGCCTTTTACTCCTTTAATTTTGTTTACAACATCTTTTGGTAAAGAGTATGATACGGCAATATTTCTTAATCTCAACCAGTTTGTATTAACCATATAGTTGCGAGATTCTAAGTTATATGCACTTTGCCAGTAGTAGTTATTAATAATGTGTTCGCCACTAACTTCTTGTGAGCCAATTGTGTACATCTCTCCAGCGTTATATTCAAATGTTTGTAAATCTGAATAAGTTGGAATCATTTTACCATCAGGGCCAGCAACTTCACCGGTTTTTACAACTCCTGTTATGCTTAAGTGTTCACGATCTTGAGAGCGTGCACTCATTCCCATATTTGTCATATAATAATCAGTTCCATTGTAGATGTCACCTCCAAGTCGATAATCGATTAAGAATGAGAAATTCCAGTTTTTGTATTGGAAGTCATTGTTCAATCCACCAAATAATATTGGTTCGCGATTACCAATTTCGTGTGTTACTAAACCATCTGATGTTGGCATACCTGATTCTGGATTAAGTACCAAATGTCCTTCAGGTGATCTTTCCCATTTTGAGCCAGAAATAGCCATAAAGTTTCCTTGGTTGAATGAAGCAGCTTTAGCATTACCAACTTGAACGTCAGTAACATAAAGAATTTCCATACCTTCAAGTAGATCTTCCACTTTACCTCTATTACCAGAAGCATTCAGTGTAACATTCCATTTGAAATCTTTGGTATCAATAGGTGAGTAATTAGCAGAAAACTCTAAACCTTTATTATTGATAGTACCCGCATTCGTCCACATCAAAATATATCCTGTCGCTTGGCTCGTACGTGGTTGCATCAATTGGTTGATACTTCTGTTTTGATAATATGTAAGCTCTAATCCTAATTTGTTGAATAGTCTCAAATCGATTCCGTACTCAGAAGATTCTGTGATTTCAGGAATAAGTTCTTTGTTACCTCTCAACCAATCATTTCTTACACCTACACCTTGTCCTGAGTTATAAATAGTATATTCAGCGGGGCTTACAACGTATGTATTGGTTACATAAGCATCTGCATCTTTACCCACTCTTGCCCAAGAAGCTCTCACTTTACCAAAAGTTAAGAAGTCGCTTTTTGGCATCAACTCAGTAAAGATAACGCTACCTGAAACAGATGGATAGAAGTATGAGCGGTTCTCAACTGGTAGAGTAGAAGTCCAGTCATTACGTCCAGTTACTGTAAGATAAGCAAAGTTGCGATAAGATGCTCTAAATTCACCAAATAAACCAACTAAGCGTTTTCTCATCATAGATTGAGCTATACGTAAATCAGTGTTAGCTACGTTTGTTACAGAATAAAATCCTGGAATAATAAAGTTCCAAGCCATTCTACCATTATAATCAACTTGTGTAGCTTCAGCGGTAGTTCCTAATAATAAATTAAAATCAAAATCAGAAACTTGTTGTTGGAAGTTAGTCATCAAGTTAGATGATAAGTACTCATAAGTACGGTCGTTTTCTGAAAGGAATCCTTTTTGATATGCTAATGAGATACCTGAACCGGGTTCAGCAAAGCGAGTAGTGTTGGTGGTATAGCGGTCAACTCCTAATGTGTAGTTTACGTTCCACCAATCGGTAATTTTTAGACCAACATCAAAATTACCAGTCATACGTTTTGTATTTGATGTATGTGGCATTTTATTCAAAATCCAATATGGGTTGTCAAAATCATTTTGAACCAATTCAGTTGGGAATAGTCTAAACTTACTGCCATCCTCATTGAGCCAGTTGTTCATATCCAAATCTCTTGGCCAAATGTAAGCTCCTTGCACAGAACCCGAACCACCTGAATTGTAAAGACCACCTGATGTCAATGAGCTTAGTTGGTCAGCAACTGAATATGCGATATTTCCACCTAATTTCAAAATACCATATCTTTGTTCACCGTTCAATCTAAAGGTAGTTTTGTCATAAGAAGAGTTAGGAATGATACCATTTTGACGATAGTCTGAAGCAGAGAAGTAGAAGCTATTTGTTGCTGTACCCCCCGATACGCTTACGGTATTATCCCATGTTCCTGAATTTTGGAAGAAGTTGCCAAGATTATCATAAATGGTTTCGTTTGCACCAAATTTTGCACCCCAAGATCCCATTGTAGTAGTTGCTTCGCCATCAAGTAAATCGCCATTTTGTTGGTAAAGACCTCTTTTGTATTTGTTTTGTGTCAAAGGAAGTCTGTTCGCCCAGTTGCTAATGTAACGTGAATTGAAGCTAACTGTAGCAGCTCCTTCTTTACCTTTTTTGGTTGTAACAACAACAACTCCACTTGCTGCGCGTGATCCATAAAGTGCAGCAGCAGCTGGTCCTTTCAACACCGAAATGTTTTCAATGTCTTCAGGATTGATGTCCATCACACGGTTACTATAAACAGAGTTTGTTGATTGTGCTCCGTCAAATCCACTGTTACCATTGATACTGGTCGAGTTGTCATAAATAACACCATCAACAACAAAAAGAGGTTGATTATCTCTTTCGAGAGATGTACCACCTCTTAAAATAATACTTGAACCTGCACCCGCACCACCACTTGTTTGCGTGATGTTTACGCCAGATATTTTACCAGATAGTGAGTTTACAAGGTTTGTGCTTTTGTTCTTCATCAGTTCATCACCTCCAATGTCTTGCACCGAGTAGCCTAAAGCTTTACGCTCTTTTTTGATACCCATTGCTGTAATAATAACGTCTTCAAGTACTTCACTGTCTTCTGACATCACTACATGCATTGAGGTTGATGCAATCATCTCTACAGGTTTCATTCCGACATAAGAAAACATCAATACAGCGCCGTTAGGAACGTTTAAGGAGAAGTCACCATTCATATTGGTAACAGCTCCTACTCCAGCTACACCCTTCACTTGCACCGATGCTCCAATTATCGGATCACCATTTTGCTCAACAACCTTACCCTTGGCAGGTATTTGAGCAAAAGCAATACTTACACCAAATATAATGAGTGTAAATAATAGACTTAGTTTTTTTCTCATAAAAATTTTAACTTTAATAGATTAGAGTTTTTGATTAATAATTAATTAGTTGTTTTTCATTATAATAATTTCTGAGTTTATTCTGGTGTTTTGTGTTTTTCACATTTCACTCAAATATCATTAATAATATCTTAATCGCAAAGATATTTATTTATTGAAATAAAAAAAACGAAAAATATTAAAAAAAGTAATATTTAACCACAATAGTATAACTATTTTCCGAGATGGCATAATTGTAGCAAATAGGCTATTTATTTGTGAAAATGGCGTTATTATGGTTTGTATGCTGTCGTTTTGTGGTTAAAACTTGATTAAACCTATAATCTGCATATTTGATAAAAGTCGAATACGTTGATCAAGTGACTATATGTTAGGTGTTTAGACTGTTGGTTGTGTGTTATGTGTAATTTTTTTTTGTGTATCATAAGTGTCTATCAAAAACAAAAGAGTGTTTTTTTTGTTTCTTGTACTAAAGATTATTTGAGCACCATGTTTTTAAAAAACTCCATCCCTTCGCTCGCACCTTTCAAAATAAAAATGACGGAGCTATTGTAAACTT
>CAYFRA010000083.1:0-5785 GCA_964345395.1 uncultured Paludibacter sp.
CGTTAAATTCTTTTGCTGTATTTACGGCGTCTTGCCCAGTCATAGCATCTACGACAAACAAAATCTCATGCGGAGTAATCGCCTCTTTGATAGCAGAAATTTCGTCCATCATCTGCTCATCAATTGCCAAACGACCGGCAGTATCGACAATTACAACATCGTGTCCGGTATCGCGAGCGTATTTGATAGCACTTTTGGCAATTTTCACAGGATTTTGATTTCCTTCATCAGCATAAACCTCAATTTGCAATTGCTCTCCTAATACTTTTAGCTGTTCAATAGCTGCAGGACGATAGACATCACAGGCCACCAAAAGAGGACGTTTACCTCGTTTCGTTTTGAGCAAATTTGCCAATTTACCTGAAAAGGTTGTTTTACCCGAACCTTGAAGACCCGACATCAAAACAACAGCCGGTGAGCCCTTGATGTCAATGTCCACACTACTACCACCCATCAACTGAGTCAGTTCATCGTGCACAATTTTCACCATCAACTGCTGAGGTTTCAAGGCATTCAACACATCTTGTCCAAGTGCTTTCTCTTTTACCGAATCGGTAAACGTTTTAGCTACTTTATAGTTTACGTCTGCATCTAAAAGAGCCTTTCGCACATCCTTGAGTGTTTCAGCAACGTTTATTTCTGTAATTCTACCCTGCCCTTTTAGTATCTTAAAGGAGCGTTCTAACCTTTCACTTAACGATTCAAACATAGTTTATTCTGCTATCTATTTGGTTCTCTATTTTTAATTGATTTATTCAAATTGGGTTTTAATCTTTTATTCCAAAATGAGTGCAAAGATAGTAAAAATGAGGATAATAATCAATTTAATTTTCTAATCTTTATAAATGAAATAACTTATTTACTTTTATAAAAGGATAGCTCTTTTTCAATTTATGATAAAAAAAAGAGGCTTTTGAAACCTCTTTTTATAACTATTTGAAATTTAGGTGAAAAAACTCCTATCTGTTTTTCTGCTCTAACTTCAACGCTTTTTCAGCACTTTTTATCTCAAGTTTTACTCGTTTCTTTTCTAAATTCAATTGTTTCTGTTTTAGTTTCAGCTGTGATACATAGCCATCTAATTCTCTTTTTCTATCTTTCAGCTCCATATCTTTTTCTCTCAACTCTTTATCAACTTCAACCAATAAAGACATCTCTTCTCTCAATCGATCCTGCTTTTGCATCCACACATCGTTGGCATATTGCAATCTACTCTCTCTGTTGCTGATATTTTGCAAACGCTCATCCATTTGCCAACTGGTATAATCTTTGGAGTTTTTTCGCAACTCTTTTCTCTCTTTTCGCAATATTTTCAACTCTTTCTCACGCATTTTTTTCTCCTGTTTTAGCATTTTTTCCTCATCCTTGAAGTAGCGATGGCGTTCTTTAGCATTTTTCTTATCATTTTGTAATGCTTTCATCAAATCTTTCAATTCGTTTTGATATTGCTTAACTTCTGATTTGTTTTTTGATAAAACCATTTCAAGCAATCCTATCTCTGAAAGATAAGATTGGTAGTCATTTTTTTTCGCTTGCAATGCATCAATGTTGATATCTTCCATTACGGGCTTTACCCATCGATAATATTTAGTATCATAATCAACACCCAAATCATATTGACCATTTTGCGGGTATTGTTGCTCTACGTTGTTCTGATTATAAATGGTAGGATGCTGGGCGAAGCCCCATTGCGAAAAAAGAATTAAAAAAATTGGCACTAATTTTATTATACGCATATCAATTGGTTTAATTTTATGTGATTTATACATTTGAAATGTTTTATGCAAATATAGCAAAGATTTCATAATTTCAAAAGAACAAACAAGAATGTTATTTAACATATTGCAATATTTTATTTATAGTCAATCAGTGATTATATAGCTTATTTGCTTCCAAGTAAATCGAATCATCATATATAAATGAACAAAAATCAGTATCTTTGCACAAAATATTTTCACCCACAGCAGGTTTTCGTGAGAAAAAGTGCTGAAAAGAGAGAATAAAATAGTAATCATCCACTCTATAAATAGTAAAGATAGAGTAGTAAAAACAAATTAAAAATGGGAAATATTGTAGCAATTGTAGGTCGCCCCAATGTGGGAAAATCGACCCTTTTTAACAGACTTACCAAAACAAGACGTGCCATTGTCAATGAGCAAGCTGGCACAACACGTGATCGTCAATACGGTAAAAGTGAATGGAATGGACAAGAATTTTCAGTTATCGACACCGGTGGATGGGTGGTAAACTCAGCTGATATATTTGAAGATGAAATAAAACGTCAAGTTTTATTAGCTATCGACGAGTCTGATGTCATTCTTTTTGTTGTAGATGCAACCACAGGTATTACCGATATGGATGAAACAGTCGCACAGATTTTGAGGAGAAATAAAAAACCAGTGATTCTTGTTGCAAATAAGACAGACACTTTTGATATGCAGTATCAGATTGCAGAGTTTTACAAACTTGGACTTGGTGACCCTTATATGATGAGTTCGATTAATGGGCTTGGTAGTGGCGAGCTTTTGGATCAATTGGTTGGCTTTTTTAATTCGTCTGAAAAAGAGGAAGACTTAGATCATCTCCCTCGATTTGCAGTAGTGGGAAGACCGAATGCCGGAAAATCTTCACTTATCAACACACTTTTGGAAGAGGAAAGAACGATAGTTACTGATATTGCAGGTACAACACGAGATTCGATTTATTTAGAGTTTAATAAATTTGGACATCACTTCTATTTAGTTGATACGGCAGGAATACGTAAAAAAACCAAAGTTCACGAAGATTTAGAATATTATTCGGTAGTGAGAGCAGTTCGTGCTATAGAGAACTCCGATGTTTGTATTCTTATGGTTGATGCTACAAGAGGTGTTGAAAATCAAGATTTAAGCATTTTTTCGTTGATTCAGAAAAACAGAAAAGGTTTAGTCGTTGTAGTCAACAAATGGGATTTGATTGAAGATAAAAGCACAAATGACATCAAAGAGATTGAGAAAGAGATCAGAGATAGATTTGCACCCTTTGTAGATTTTCCAATAGTATTCACCTCTGTGCCCAACAAACAAAGAATACTTAAAGTTTTAGATTTAGCTAAAGAGGTGTACGTCAATAAAGAACGAAAAATTCCAACAAGAAAACTGAACGAAGAGTTGCTACCTGTGATTGAAAACTATCCACCACCTGCGGTGAAAGGGAAATATATTAAAATTAAATATATCACACAGCTTCCCAACACTTCTGTTCCAAGCTTTGTGTTTTTCGCTAATTTACCACAATATGTAAAAGAGCCATATAAACGTTTCTTAGAAAATAAACTGAGAGCAAAATGGAATTTTAACGGCACCCATATCAATATTTTTATAAGGCAGAAATAGCATCTAATGATATTTATTAAAACAAAAAATGAGCAGTTGTAAACTTCTGCTCATTTTTTTATCTTAAATTATGGGTATATCTAATAACCGCTATAAACAACCTCAAGCCTTATCGGATCTTCTCTATTATACTTCCCAAAAATAGAAGTAGCTTCCAATGTTGTAGCTTGCACAATTGATGTTATGATTGTCTGTCCATTCGATTGTGTCAATTGCTTGATTGTTACAGGCACCAAAACCATATCTACGTAATCTTTATCACTATCCCTATCCATTTCATATCTAATCAGCTTCGATAAGTTATCAAACTTATACGAATATGCAAACTTAGATGTAGAAATACTTTTCTGCACCAAGGAGGTAATGAAAGAGGTAGTATCCTTAGGCATTTGATGATTGCTGAAAAACTCATCAACCAAATCTTCACGGATCAATAACAAATCTGAAACATTCGGCACTATAGAGCCATTGTTCCACTCTTCAATATCTTGTGCCTTAATATTTAGAATTACGCTATTGATATCTAAATTTTTATCGCCTACATCAATCCTCTCTTTTATTCTACCAATGGGAATTCTCAACTTAGTCAAATAGTTTGAGGGTGAAGCGATCAAGTTAAATTTACTTTGATTCTCTATTTCATAACTACGACGCACGTGTTGCACCCTATTTACTTTTACAATTTCATCATTCACAGGATAGTCGTGATAAGACTTAATTTTGGCTTGCATCGGGTCATTGTGATAAACATAATGATAATGTAGAGTCAGCACCATGCTGGTAACATTCAACATCGTAGAACTACCAAAATTTGTAGTTACATACAGACCCTTGAAAAACTCTTCAAACTTCTCTTGTGTTGAATATTTTTCTGGATCCATTGTAAACAAACGATTCATAAACTCATCTGAAAGTTTAATCGATACCGATCTTTGGATTTTCCCGCTTATTCCGTCTTTTAGAGTAAACAGCTCATTGTTTCCATTTAACTTTTTACTTAAATCCACATACTCTTCTGGCTCAATATTTGAATAGTAGGTCTCTTTTTTATCCAAACTTTTATTCAGTTCATACACACTCAACTCTATAGGTGAGGTGTTTACCCCAAAATAGGAGCGAAAAGAGAGAGTTAGCACAGCTGAGTCAGGCTTGGTTGTAGCCACAGATGAATCTAAGTATCTAAAATCTTCTGTTGGTATAGAGAGTTGAGTAATAATATCAGCTCTTGTTGTTCCCAAAACGTCATCTATAAAAGTACCTAACAATAGGGAATCTGGTTTTGATACGATGTAGTCAACTGGTAAAGTTTCCGTATCTAAATGAAAAGTATCTGCTTTGAGCACGATTCTATCATCATTAGGTTGTATTTCTGTTCCGAGATTATTGGCACTATCTTCACACGAAACGAAGAATAGTGTTGTAAAAACAGCAATTAGTAAAATTAATTTAGATTTCATCTTTTATCTTAGTTATGCAAATATCCTTAACGTAGATTTTATTTATTTATTTGTTTTACAGCAAAGATTCGTAGAAATCAAGATATGCTTGCCCGTAATCCTCTCCTGCAAAATCTAAAAATTTCACTCCTTTACTTTTAGCATATTCAATTAAACTTGGATCACTATTTTCACTCGACTGTATCACTCCATCCGAAAAATCAATGGCCAATTTACTCAAATCAATATAAGAAATTTCATCTTTATCAATACTCTCAATATCTGATTGACTTATACCATCTAACAATATATTTTTTGAGAAATCTTTTCTAAATGGTCTTTCAAATGCATCATCATAAAGCGAATAAACCAATTTTGAACTCTCAAAGAATGGATCGTCACTAAATGCTTTTTTGATATATAGAGGCGATAAACCAGATATCCAACCATTGCAATGAATAATATCGGGTGTCCATCGCAGTTTTTTTACTGTTTCGATTACTCCTCGCGTAAAAAATATTGTTCTTTCATCATTATCTATATACTCTTCTCCATTATCATCTTTTATAGTGTTTTTTCTTGAGAAATAATCTTCGTTATCAATAAAATAAACCTGTAAACGTGCTGATTGTATAGAGGCGACTTTAATAATCAAAGGGTGATCAGTATCGTTAATGATAAGATTCATCCCCGAAAGTCGAATTACCTCATGCAACTGATTCCTCCTTTCATTTATAGCACCAAATTTAGGCATAAAAGTGCGTGTCTCACCACCCTTTTCCTGCACAAACTGAGGTAAATTTCTACTTTTTGTTGCGATTTCAGACTCTGGAAGATATGGATAAATCTCTTGAGAAATATACAATACCTTCAATTTTTTGCTCTTTTTCATACTAATTCAATCATCCTTTATTTAATAATATACAAAGATATAAAAAAAAAATCTGAATTTTGCAAGGGTTTACTTTAAGTTAA
>CAYFRA010000084.1:0-1153 GCA_964345395.1 uncultured Paludibacter sp.
CCTACTATCAAACGGTCTTTTGCTGGGGGAAAGTCTGAATCTGCTGTAATGCCAAAAGAGAAAAGTGGCGGTCGGAATATGAGTTTATCGGTTACAGCAACGGTATTAGAGCCGCAAACTTTGGTTGATGTTTTCCGTATGAAAGGCGTGCTCCTACCTGACGAAGAGGTCAATCTGAGTTTTGAGACTTCGGGTAAAATCACCAACATCTACTTCAAAGAAGGTTCTTATGTGAATAAAGGAACGCTTTTGGCAAAAGTGAATGACGCTCCTTTGCAAGCTGAACTTTTGAAATTAAAATCGCAGCTCCCTTTGGCTGAAGATAGACTGTATCGTCAACAGACACTTTTGGAGAAAGATGCCGTAAGTCAAGAGACCTATCAATCTGTGAAAACACAGTTGGAGACATTGAAAGCGGATATAGAATTGGTAAAATCACGTATTGCTCAAACCGAACTTCGCGCTCCTTTTAGCGGTGTTATTGGTTTGCGACAAGTGAGTGAGGGTGCTTACGCATCGCCTACTGTAGTTTTAGCTAAGCTAACAAAAATTTCACCACTCAAAGTTGAGTTTTCGTTGACAGAAAGTTTTGTGGATAAAATTCAGCAAGGTACCGATTTGACATTCACCGTAACCAACGATTTAACACCCTATCACGCGAAAGTATATGCTGTTGAATCAAACTTAGACAGTAAGACACGAACCATTTTTGCACGTGCGCGCTATGAAAACCCAGGTGGTAAATTAAAACCAGGACAATCAGCCAATGTGAGTATTCAACTCCAACAAGTGAGCAATACAGTTGTGGTGCCAAGTATATCAAGTATTCGCGAAATGGGGCGTCAGATTGTCTATATCTACAAAGATGGAAAAGCAAAAGAGGTGGAGATAAAAACAGGACTTTCAACTTCATCTTCTATTGAGGTGCTAAGTGGATTGAATTTGGGCGATACGCTGCTTACAACCGGTGTGATGCAACTACGAGATGGAATGCCAGTGCAAATCAGTGAGTTTGTGCAAAACATTTCAGGACAGGAATAGGCCCCTCAATCCCCTAAAGGGGAAGTTAAGTGGAGAGTGCAAAATTAATGCAAGTTTTTGGAAACCTTTTGGCATTATTTTTTTAATCATTAATAAAGGGGTTGAAAATATA
>CAYFRA010000084.1:1253-5734 GCA_964345395.1 uncultured Paludibacter sp.
GGGCTAACAAATCAATGAATATATCCGAATTAAGCATACGACGACCGGTATTGGCAACGGTGTTTGTGTTGATTATCATTATTTTTGGAGTGATAGGTTACACAAGTCTTCCCGTGCGCGAATATCCCAATGTCGATAATCCAATTATCACCGTTTCGGTTAGCTATCCTGGGGCAAATGCAGAGGTTATTGAGAATCAAATTACGGAACCTTTGGAGCAAAATATCAACGGAATACCTGGTATTCGCTCTTTGAGTAGTATGAGTAGTCAAGGGTTTTCGCGTATTACGGTTGAGTTTGAACTCTCAGTTGATATGGAAACTGCCGCCAATGACGTACGCGACAAAGTATCACGAGCTCAACGTTACCTGCCACGTGATGCTGACCCACCCACAGTAACCAAGGCGGACGCCGACTCCGATCCAATTATGCAGGTTACCGTTTCAAGTCCCACTCGCTCACTACTTCAAATTTCAGAAATAGCAGACTTAACTGTTAAGGAGCGTTTGCAAACCATTTCAAACGTAAGTGCTGTTGAACTTTGGGGTGAAAGCCGCTACTCGATGCGACTGTGGTTAGACCCTGTGCGGATGGCCGCTTATAGCGTTACGCCTGTGGATGTAAAAATGGCTTTGGATAGGGAAAATATAGAATTACCAGCGGGAAGTATCGAAGGGGATTTTTTAGAACAATCCATTCGAACCTTAGGCTTGCTAATTACACCCGAAGATTTCAATAATCTGATTATCATTGAAGACAATGCACGTGTGGTGCGATTTAGAGATATTGGTTTTGCTGAGTTAGATGCAGAAAATCGTAAGAATATCCTTCGCAAAAATGGCATACCAATGATTAGCTGCGTGATTATTCCTCAGCCTGGTGCCAACCATATTGAAATTGCCGATGAGGCTCGTGAGCGTATTGAGCAAATGCAAAAAGACTTACCCGAAGATGTGTTGGTCGATGTGGCTTTTGATAACACCCGCTTTATTCGAGCTTCGATAAATGAAGTTGAAACAACTGTATTGGTTGCGTTTCTATTGGTAATTTTTGTAATCTTTATTTTCTTAAGAAATTGGCGTATTACACTTATCCCTACTCTCGTAATTCCCATTTCGCTGATTGGGATTTTCTTCGTGATGTATCTATTGGGCTTCTCTATCAACGTTTTATCAATGTTGGCAGTGGTGCTATCGGTAGGGATGGTGGTGGACGATGCCATTATCGTTACAGAAAATATTTATGTGAAAATAGAAGAAGGTTTATCTGTTTTTCAAGCAGCAATTCAGGGTTCAAAAGAGATTTTCTTCGCTGTTATTTCTACAACAATTACTTTAGTCGCTATTTTCTTTCCGATTGTTTTTATCGAAGGGATGACGGGAAGGCTATTCCGCGAATTTAGTATTGTAATTTCTGGTGCAGTTATTATTTCCAGCTTTGTGGCTTTATCCTTTGTGCCAATGCTCTCTTCCAAGATGTTGAAGAAAAAGGAGAAAGGAGCATTTTATAAGATGACCGAACCGTTTTTCGTTTGGCTCAATCAAGCTTATAAATCAATGTTGGTTGGATTCTTGAAACGGAAATGGTTGGTGTTTCCAATCACACTTCTTGCAGTAGTTCTGATTGTTGTGTTTTGGAAAAAGATACCGGCTGAGATGGCACCTTTAGAGGACCGCTCACAAGTAACTATTCGAACTTCGGCGCCACAAGGAGCTACTTTTGAGTTTACTCGAGATTATTCAGAGCGAATATCGCAAATTGCCGATTCTGTGGCATACGAGCGTGTGTCGAACATCTCAATGGTGCGAGGCGGTTTTGGAATGACACGTATCGTGCTACCCGATATGACAGAGCGCAAGCGCTCGCAAATGGAGATTGCAAATGCCTTATCAATGGCAGTTCGTAACGAAACAGCAGCACGTGCTTTTGTGCAACAACAATCCACATTTGGTGGGCGACGTGGCGGAATGCCTATTCAGTATGTTTTGCAAGCACCCTCCATTGAAAAGTTAGAGGAGTATATTCCAATGTTTATGGATAAGGTAAATCAAAGTCCTTATTTTCAAATGGCTGATATCAATCTGAAATTTACAAAACCTGAAACACAGATTGTAATTGATAGAGATAAAGCAGCTATTTTGGGAGTCAGCACACGCGATATTGGACAAACTTTGCAATACGCTCTGAGCGGTCAGCGGATGGGTTATTTCTATATGAATGGCAAGCAGTATCAGATTTTGGGCGAGATAAACCGCCAACAGAGAAACACAGCAGTTGATTTGAAGACCATATATTTGAAAAACAATCGTGGTGAAATGATTCAGATGGATAATTTGGTACGTTTGGAAGAGACTGTTGCACCACCGCAACTTTATCGTTTCAACCGCTTTAACTCAGCGACCGTAACTGCCGGTTTAGCACCGGGCTATTCATTGGGTGCTGGTTTGGAAGAGATGGATAGAATTGCTTCAGAGGTATTAGACGACACTTTCCGCACAGCTTTAGAAGGAGAGTCAAGAAACTTCAGCGAGAGTTCAAGCAGTTTGCTGTTTGCATTTGGCTTAGCTATTATTCTGATATTTTTGGTACTTGCTGCTCAATTCGAAAGTTTCAAAGACCCATTGGTGATTATGTTCTCTGTACCATTAGCTGTTTTTGGTGCGATGCTATTTATGTGGATTTTTGATGTTACGATGAATATCTACAGCCAAATTGGTATAATTATGCTTATTGGTTTGGTTACGAAAAATGGTATTTTAATTGTAGAATTTGCCAACCAACGTCAGAATGCAGGTATGGATAAATTTGATGCACTTATAGGAGCATCTGTTCAGCGTCTGCGTCCTATTTTGATGACCAGTGTTTCTACCATTTTAGGAACTCTACCATTGGCTTTTGCCTCAGGCGAAGGAGCGAATGGGCGTATTGCAATGGGAATAGCGGTAATTGGTGGTTTGCTGATTGCAACACTACTAACACTGTTTTTGGTGCCAGCTATCTATATATATTTATCAACAAATAGAAAATTACAAGTGAAACCAGAATAGAGATTAAAAATGCATTTAATAATTTGCATAGCTACTCAGCCCCCTCCTCCCCCTGAAGGGGGAGTTGTACTGCCTCTATTGAAGTAAGTACAATTTTAATGATGTCTTTACCATTTATTTTTATTTTAACGTTGAAATGATAATGGTTGAGTTTATCCTTATTGCTTAATTTTTAATTCTTCATTATTTAAAAATGAAACTACATATTCAAATAGCACTATTTCTTTTACTACCAATCTCTTTGTTGGGACAGGAGTTGATGAGTTTGCAAGATTGTTTACATACGGGTTTAGAAAACAACTACAACATTCGCATTTCTCGAAATGAAAAGGAGATAAGCGATAATAATGTTACGCTTGGCAATGCGGGTTATCTACCAAGTATTTCGCTTAACTCAAACTACAATTTGCGCGGTACCAACTCAAACCAACACCCAAGAGATGGTTCTGAAGTGGTGGAGTTGCGTAATTCAAATGCTGGTGTGGCTGATATTGGTGTAAACCTAAATTGGACAATTTTTGATGGATTCAGTGTGCAAACCAATTACAAACGCCTCAAAGAGCTTCAAAAAATGGGCGAAATAAGCACACGAATGGCAATTGAAAATATTATTTCAGCTATTTCTGCAGAATACTACAACTATGTGCAGCAGCAAATTCATATGGAAAACCTAAAGTACGCACTTGCACTTTCTGGTGAGCGTTTGCGAATTGTAGAAGCTCGTTATCAAGTAGGCTCGGGTTCACGCTTGGATTTGCAACAGGCTAAGGTGGATTTCAATTCAGACAGTTCAAAGCTTATTCAGCAATATGAAGTACTTAATAATTCTCGCATACTTCTTAATGAGCTGATGGGTGTGGATGTGAATCAGCAATTTCGTGCCGCAGATGATGAAATCAGTTTGAGTACAATGATGAACCACGACGACTTATTAAGCTCGGTGATGGAGCAAAATAAAACTTTGCAATTGGCTCAGAAAAACAAAACATTGAGCGAATTGGAACTGAAAAGTTTACAAAGCCGCAACTATCCATATTTACGACTAAATTCGGGCTACGGCATCACCTATTCTGATTTTAACAAGGGCAGCTATCGCTCGCAAAACAATTGGGGACCATCAGTAGGGATTAGCTTGGGCTATACACTTTTTGACGGTATGAATCGCCGAAGAGAGCAAAAGAACGCACAGCTAACAATTGAAAACAGAGAATTAGCACTACAACAACGAAGCTTGGAGCTTGAGAGTGACTTTACAAGTATGTGGTTAGCCTATAGAAACAATATTGAGCTAACCGAATTAGAAAAAGAGAGTCTCGAAAATGCTAAATTGAACTACGAAATTGCAATGGAACGCTATAAAATTGGCGACCTTTCTGGAATCGAACTACGAGAAGCTCAAAACGGCTTACTCAATGCCGAACAGCGACTTTTAGT
>CAYFRA010000085.1:0-5721 GCA_964345395.1 uncultured Paludibacter sp.
AGCGTATTAAGCACCTGCTCTTTTATCTGCTCCAACTCATCTTTCATCATCACCACTATTTTTTGCATTTCGCTATGATTTGATTTTGAGCCAAGTGTATTGATTTCTCGTCCTATCTCTTGCGAAATAAATCCTAATTTACGTCCTGCTGAAGGTTCTTTCTCCATCGTTTCCATAAAGTAGTTTAAGTGATTTTGCAAACGTACTTTTTCCTCGTTAATATCCAATCGCTCAACGTAATAGATTAACTCCTGCTCTAATCGATTAGCATCATAATCAATTTTTTCTGATAAGGATTGAAGATTTTCTTCAAAGCGAGTTTTAATTTTTTCTATCCGTTCATTTTCAAAAGGCTCAACTTCAAGCAGCAGTTTTCCAATTTTCTCAATACTTGAGCTAAAAACGGCTTCCAATGCCCTACCCTCTTGTTTTCTAAACTCAATAACTTGTGCTAAAGCATCATTTATTAATCCAACAACTGTTTCCCACTCCTTCTCATCAAGCTCTTCAATCTCAGTTTTCAATGTATCAGGAAGTCGCATAATAACAGAAAGCAGATTATCCGACGTAGGAATACCAGTTTCAGAAGCAATTGCAGTTAGTTGCTCATAATAAGACTGAACCACCGATTTATTAATCTTTGAATTAGCCGTTGAACTGCCAGAATTATCAATGTATAGTGTAAAATCAACTTTACCGCGCTCCAGCTTTTCGTTGATCATGCCGCGTATCTCCAACTCTTTTTCACGATAAAGATTTGACATACGAGCAGATATATCCAACTGCTTGCTGTTCAGCGTTTTTATTTCGACAACAATTTTTTTATTGTTAAATTCTCCTACGGCTTTTCCGTAGCCAGTCATTGATAATTGCATATTATTTTTTTATTATAAAATTTAGAAACCGAATGAAACTGAAAAAGCTTTTCTTGGCATATAGTTATCAGAAAATACGGAGATTGGATAATAACTATAACCAATTCTTACATTAAATAGATACAACATTCTAATACTGCTCCCAACATTCCATCCTACTTGGAAATAATTGAGTTTATCATAAGGATATCCATCTAGTTTTGAATTTATTATCATCTCCAATGTAGGTCCAGTAAATAAATTTAAACCAAAACCTTTGCTATTGACTACTTGGTAACCCAAAGAAGTGGGTAGAGATAAAGAGGTAGTTTTAAGCGTAGCATTACCACCGCCTATGCCGTAATTTCCTTCAGGATAAATGGTGTATTTACCCCAGTTAATACGCGCCCCAACGCTCCAATACGCATTGGGAAGACCTGGGAATGACTCTGCATAAGCTGAACCAAGCGAGATATTACGCCAGCGGTAATCATTCGTATTATAAACATCCCAGCCAAAACTTGTATTGCCAATCAGCTGTTTAGTAGGGTCAGTTTTTGCGAATATATTAAACACAAAAAGAGTTGAAATCAATATTAAACTAAGTTTTTTCATCTGTTTATTGTCTGAAAATTAGTATTAGCCATTACGAAACAAAAACTGTGCAATACATCTACAGTTTTTCAATCAGTTGCAACTGAATACGTTTTCTTATTAAGTCGAGCTCAATTACTTTCACCATTACGTGCTGGTGCAAAGATACCACTTCAGCAGGATTACTCACAAACTTATTTGCTAATTTTGAGATATGTATCAAACCATTCTCTTTGATACCGATATCGCAAAAGGCTCCGAAATTGGTAATATTTGTGATTATTCCAGGCAGTTCCATTCCCTCTTTCAAATCTGTAATCTCACGAATTGAAGAGTCAAACTCAAATACTTTAATGATTTTTCGTGGATCACGTCCCGGTTTTTCCAACTCATCCAAAATATCATTCAATGTGGGTAAACCAATCTCATCTGTAATGTATTTGGACAAATCAATCTCTTTGCGAAGCTGCTCATTACCAATCAAATCTTGCAACTCTTTGCCTATATCTTTAGCCATCTGATTGACCAAATTGTAAGTTTCAGGATGCACAGCTGAGTTATCCAAAGGATTATCTCCATCAAGAATACGAAGGAAACCAGCGCACTGTTCAAATGTTTTCGGACCCAATTTGGCTACTTTCAAAAGTTGCTTTCTATTGACAAAAGCACCATTTTCAGCCCTATAATCCACAATATTTTGAGCAATTTGCGGGCCTAGACCCGAAACATAAGTCAATAAATGTTTGCTCGCAGTATTCAAGTTAACACCTACTCTGTTCACCGTGTTTTCAACAGTTTGATCCAGTGATTTTTTAAGTAAAACTTGATCTACATCGTGCTGATACTGCCCTACTCCGATTGACTTCGGGTCTATTTTTACCAACTCCGCCAATGGGTCCATCAAGCGACGACCAATAGACACAGCACCACGAACAGTTACGTCGTATTGTGGAAACTCTTCACGTGCTATTTTTGAGGCAGAATATACAGATGCTCCATTTTCACTAACTACAAAGACCTGCACTTTGCGATCAAATCGAGTACTCTGTACAAAACGCTCCGTTTCACGGCTTGCAGTACCATTTCCTATTGCAATTGCTTGGATATCATAAGCCTCAACCATTTTTTGAATTTTTCGTTGTGCTTGCGAATATTCTTTTTGGGGTGGATGAGGATAAATATTCTCATTGTGTAGCAACTCACCTTGAGCATCTAAACAAACCACTTTACAGCCTGAACGAAAACCAGGGTCAATTCCTAAAACTCGCTTCTGTCCAAGCGGTGGCGCTAATAGTAGTTGTTTTAGATTTTCAGCAAATACTGCTATTGCTGCTACATCAGCCTTCTCTTTACTTGCTGTTGCAAATTCTGTTTCTATCGAAGGGCGAAGCAATCTTTTATAAGCATCTTCTACCGCCTCACTCACAAGTTGGCTGCTTTCACTATTGCTCTTTACAAAAATACGGTTCAGTCGTTCCAAAACTTTTTCATCATCACCCACAATATTTATCTTTAAAAAACCTTCAGCTTCACCACGTCGCATTGCCAAGAGTCTGTGCGAACTAATTCGTGAGAGTTTTTCGTTCACATCAAAATAATCGCGGTAGTTTTGCGCCTCCTCTTCTTTAGTTTTCACCACTTTAGATGTGATAAGGGCATCGTATGAAAAAATTCTACGGGTTGTGTTCCGTGCCGCTTCATTTTCATTTACCCATTCTGCGATAATATCTTGAGCGCCTTTCACAGCATCATCCGCCGTTTCCACCTTATCGTTGATATATTTAGAAGCTGTTGAAGAAACATCAAAAGACTTTTGACTCATAATGATTTTTGCCAATGGTTCCAATCCCTTTTCACGAGCAATTTCAGCTCGAGTTCTTCTTTTTGGTCTATAAGGCAGATAAATATCTTCCAATTCGGTGCTTTCCCAACACCCTTGAATGCGTTGACGTAGCTCATCCGTCATTTTATCTTGCTCTTCGATAGTTTTGATGATGGTCTCTTTGCGTTTTGAAAGCTCAACCAATTTTTCGTGTTGCTCCTTCAAGTCAGCAATCTGCGTCTCATCCAATCCACCAGTTTGCTCCTTTCGATATCGACTGATAAATGGAATTGTAGCACCATCTACTAATAAACTCAAGGTATTGCGAACGCTGCGTGGCGATATCTGATTGCTATTGACCAATAGCGTAATAAACTCTTCTGAAATCATTATATATGTTTTTTAATAAGAGCCCCGTCCCCCTGAAGGGGGAGATATAATGTATAAACAGAAGTTTATACATTTTATCAAGATGTTGCTATTATCTTTATTTGACAATTTTATATCGTTAATGAAAGATTAAATTTACTTTTTTAGCTCGTTAAAGATCATTACTATACATCTAAAAACTCACTAAAACTCCCCCTTTAGGGGGCAGGGGGGCTGCTTTTATAACTCCCCACAATCTCATCCAATACAGCCTTTTGCTCTTCAGTTTTATAGCTTTGAATAAGCGTAATTGCAAATCCATTATTTAGTTCGGTATAATAATCTTGGAAATAGACGACGCCTTGTTCCTCCACTTTTACTCTCATTATCGAAAATGTGTTGTCATCCAAATCTATCGTCTCAAGTGCTTTGCTTAAAAATTCACGCTCTCCCTCTTGCTGCAACAATGCGCTACGGGTAAGCATTAAGTAATCCGCTTCGTTGTTGATGCGTTTGTTGTTTTTAATATTTTCAGCTATAACTACCAAATTGGCATTGAATAGACTATCCTCCTTGCCTAATTCAAATTGCATGGTGCTCAATAGCAAAGCTGTTGTTATATTCTCTAAATTCTTACTCTGATTTTCAAGTAATTCTTTGTTTTCTTCAATGCTTAGGATTTGCCAATTCTCGTTTAGATTTAATTGAAAATTGAAGAACTCATTTTTATAAATACTATTTTCAATCTTACCGTAATCAAAATTTTTTGTTTGTCCTGTTTTAGATGAACAAGCAGAAAAAATCAAAGGAATTAATAGCAAGTAAACAAGCGCACTCTTTCTCATTTTTAAATTCATTTTTAGATTTATATCTTACAAAATTAGTGATTTATTTTGTAACTTTGTAATGATAGTATCAATTGAACAATGAGCTGATTCATTTAAAACTAAAATAAATTTGCAAGCTCACATAAAACAGCACAAGAATTCGGATATAATGAAACTCAATAAACTCTCGATTCTCAATTATAAAAATATACGTCAGGCCGATTTGGAATTTACAAGCAAGATAAATTGTATTGTTGGCAATAACGGAATGGGTAAAACCAATCTTTTGGATGCCATCTATTATCTCTCTTTTTGTAAAAGTCATTTGAGCAATATCGACAATCAGAATATTACACACGATGCTGAATTTATGATGATTCAAGGCGATTATTTGCTTCGAGAGAATGATGAGAATATTTATTGCGGTATCAAACGAAGACAAAAAAAACAATTCAAACGCAATAAAAAAGATTATCCGAGACTATCAGACCACATCGGTTTATTGCCTTTGGTACTTGTGTCGCCGCAAGATCACAACCTGATATTGGGTGGCAGCGAAGAAAGACGAAAATTTGTGGACGGTGTAATCTCTCAATTTAATAAAAGCTATTTAGAGGCTTTGCTACAATACAACAACGCACTGAAGCAGCGCAACGCATTGCTCAAAAATGAGACAATGCAAGATGACTCGCTTTTTGAGATTTGGGAAGAACAGATGGCTGAGTTTGGAAGCTATATTCATAAAGAGCGTAAAGCTTTTATTGAACGCTTTATTCCACTGTTTCAGTCCAACTACAGCCATATATCGGAAGATAAAGAGCAAATTAGTTTAGTGTATAAATCGCAACTAAACGAGGCTGAACTTTCAGCACTTTTATCGAAAAATCGAAATCGTGATAAGTTGATAGGTCACAGCAGCAATGGAATACACAAAGACGATTTAGAAATGAAATTGGGCGAATACCCTATCAAACAAGTGGGCTCGCAGGGGCAAAACAAGACCTATTTGATCTCGCTAAAATTGGCACAATTTAATTTTCTAAAAACAACTCACGAGGTAAATCCAATCTTGCTTTTAGATGATATCTTTGATAAATTGGACGAAGAGCGTGTAAAAAAGATTATTGAATTAGTTGCCAATGATGATTTTGGCCAGATATTTATTTCAGACACCAACCGTGAACGCTGGGAAAAGATATTGGAACAAATTGCGCAAAGTTCGACGATATTTGAAGTGAAGGATGGTGAGATAAAT
>CAYFRA010000086.1:0-5578 GCA_964345395.1 uncultured Paludibacter sp.
AAACTTTTTTAGTTCCCACCAAATATTTTTGTCTATTATTTTGCAAATATTTTACAACAAATTATTATTGTATTATTAATCAAGATTTTAAGGATGAAATTAATTTAAAATTAATTTATTGTTGAGACAAACCTACACATTACTCAAATCAAAACACCTTTTTTAAACAGGCAATAAATATGAATCGTAACACTTATTAAAAAGAGAAAATCAAATTTACATCAAGGTATTACGGTATATTTAGTCTCTGGCCAATCTTAATGTTATTTGTATTGAGGTTATTTGCAGTTTTTAATTGGTCTATTGTGCATCCATATTTTCGAGAAATAGAGTATAGCGACTCACCTTTTGTTACTGTATGAACAGTTACAGATAAATCTGAATCAAATACTTCGTTATTTGTAGTAGTTGATATAACAGTTGAATCACTTGAATCGGTTAGTAACTCAACTGATGGTTTGGAATCAAAATTAGTTGAAAACTTAATTTGGGGTTTGGACACTGCCTCCAAAATCAACAACTTTTGACCTTGCTTTATTCTTTTGGAGTTTAGATTATTCAAACTCATTATTGTAGATATCGGGACATCATACAGCATTGAGATTTTAGATAGCGTTTCTCCTTTTCGGACTATATGATATAGGGCATCTCTCATATTTGAAGCAGAACTTTGATTACCATACGAGGTTTGTTCTCTTTCTAATTCTGATTTCACTACGTTTTCTTTGGATAATAAAATAGGAAGCTCATTATTTGCAGCAATTGGTCTTCCTGCTTTCAAATATCGTGACGCGTAATACGGCTCATTCGACTTTGAGAAAATCACCCCTTTACTCACAGAAGCATGTAAAAACTGAAACTCACCATTTCCTAAATTTTCACTCACAATACCTACGTGCCCTACTACCCCATTGATACGTCTTCCCGTAAAAAAAACCAGATCGCCCTTTTGTAAATCTTTTCTTTTTACCTCAGGAAATTGCTTGGCTTGATCACGAGAGGAGCGATTTAGTTGATAACCAAACTCCTTGAAAACATATGATGTGAATCCTGAACAGTCAAATCCTTTGGGAGAGATACCTCCATAGCGGTATGGAGTTCTTAGAAATTTTGAACCATAATTTATAATCGAGTCCTGTAACAAGATTTTATTCTCCTTCTCGCTATTTTTGCTAAGTTGGAATGCACCTGTTTTCAAACTTGACGAACAGGCGACAAAAATAATTGATAAGAATATTGTAAGTATAATGGTTTTCTTCACAATAATATTTTTAAAATGAATTATAATTATACAAATGTATAAATTTTTATATAGAGATAAAAAATATTAGGTTTTGAAAACAGAATGATTAGAGTATTAAGTTTGACTAATCAAGCTTTTCAGAATATATCAGCTCATAATCAGGTAGCAAATCAGGATAAAGAATGGCTATAAGATCTTTCAAAAGCAAATCGGGGCGTGCAATGGCACTTTCCCAGAAATCATTGGCTGTGGTAGGTAAGATGCGTTTTCGGAAATTATAGACTTCATTGCTATTTACTGGTGCAAAGAGCTTGTGTTTTGGATCTTCTTGCAGTAACTCGTCATAAGTATCGAAGTTGCAATTGAGCCAGATGTCTGTATCGGCAAAATTCTTCAATACGGTTTCAAAATTCAAAGGTAAACTTCCCGTACTTTCATCATCAAAATAGAGATAATCAGCTCCTGCATCTTTAAGAAGTTGGCTCATAAAACTATTACCCCCTGGCATATACCAAGTTCCACGATAATTACTTCCCCAAAGCACTTTTGGCTTGGTATTTGTTTGACTAATTAGACTTGCAGCCTCCAAATAGTTATTTTCAATTTGATTAAAAATGCTGTCTGCCTGACTTGACTTATCATAAAATGCAGCTACAAACTTTATCCACTCTGCACGTCCTAATAACGAAGTTTCCATCCATTCATTATTATAAACAATGGGAATACCAGCTTGAGTGAGCCTCTCGGCATTGGCATCTTTATTATTATAACTGCTCATCATCAAAGCATTGGGATGAAGCTTCATTGTTTTTTCGATATTGATTTGAAAGGCATCACCCAAATCAATAATTTCTTCATTTTTAATTTTTTCTCTAAGTTTTTCATTATAAACCAATGGAGCATTGCATACAGCCTTTAAGCTTTCAAGCTCATCGAGCAGACTTAGAAACTCCAAATGAGTAACCGAACTACTTGCAAGAGAGGTTATTGGGACAAGAATTTTACTCCCATTTGATGGTGTTTCTATCTGTTTATCTTTGACCAAATAGTAATTGGCCTGGATCTCTTTGACGTTCCACGGATTGACAACTTCGATGTGGGTATATTTTTCATTTTGGTAAATAGCAAAGCCAACAGCATATTTATTTTTATTTAAATCACCTTTATTGCTGTTACTATTTTCGGTGGAGTTTTTACAAGCAGTTAATATTATAGATATTATAATGAGTGAGAGAAGTTTTTTCATCCTATGATGTATAAAAAGAACTCACGGGATATAGTGAGTAACCCGTGAGTTGAAAATTTATAATTTATTTTTTTAATTAAATTGCTTTTGTTTTTTCTTTCAACCATATTTGCTCTTCTTCAGAAAGATGTGATGAAAGATTATTATATACCTCTACATGATAGTTATTTAACCATTCACGCTCAACTTGAGTAAGCATTGATACATTTACCAAGCGGGTATCCATATAACACCATGTTAAATTTTCAAACTGGTAGAACTGTCCGAACTCTGTTTTTTCAGCAGGTACGACTTGAATGAGATTCTCGATTCTAATACCATATTGATTGGGGCGGTATAGTCCTGGCTCATTTGACAGAATCATTCCCACCTCTAAAGTTGTGGGGTTTTCATCCATACGAATACTTTGCGGACCTTCGTGCACATTCAAGAAGTGCCCAATGCCATGTCCGGTGCCGTGTCCATAATTGATAGCTTCGTCCCACATTGCTTTTCGAGCTAAAATATCCAACTGTGAACCACGAGTTTTGACTGGGAATTTGGCCAAAGAGAGTTGTATATGTCCTTTTAGCACCAAAGTATAGTCGTGTTTCATCTGCTCTGTAGGCTCAGAGCAAGCTACTGTTCGCGTAATATCTGTCGTACCATCATAATATTGTCCTCCTGAATCCAAAAGCAAAATACCTTCAGGTAAAATTTCCGCATCACTTTCGGGGGTAGCTGAATAGTGAACGATGGCACCGTGTCCTGCATAACCAGCTATTGTAGAGAAGCTATCGCCTACAAAACCATCTTGCTCTTTTCTGAAAGAGAGTAGCTTTTCGGTAATAGAAATCTCGGTCAACTTCACTTTTCCTAAGTTCTCTTCAAACCACTTGAAGAAGCGAGTCATAGCAACGCCATCTTTAACCATAGCACGGCGAGCACCTTCAATCTCAACGCTATTTTTCACACTTTTCAGTTTAAAAACGGGCGACATAGAGAAACGCTTAGGGCAAGCTGCTGGAATTTTTTCAAATAGAGCTTGATTAAATTTAGCACCGTCAACCAAAACAGCTTTATCAGCTGGAATATCAGCAAGAGTTTTTGCTACATCGGTGTAGTTGGCAAAGTTAATTGCATTATCTTTTAAGTATTGTTTCGTATTTTCAGTCAGTTTTTCGGGTGCCACAAATAGTGTTGCTTTATCCATCTCAACCAGTGCATAAGCAATTGTTACTGGATTGTAACTCACATCATTACCACGTATATTGAATAACCAAGCGATATCATCTAAAGCAGAAAACAGAGCAACATCAGCAAAAAGTTTTTTCATTTCTACTCGAAGCTCCATCAACTTATCGGCAACAGTTTTTCCTGTATGCTTCGTATCAAAAACAAAAAATGGATTTTTGGGTAGTTCGGGACGGTCAGTCCAAACTTTATCAATCAAATCTATTGACACCAATTCAATACCACTTAAACTCAACTCATTTTTCATAGCTGCGTAAGCGTTTACAGAGAACATCTCTGCGTTTACACCCACTTTATCGCCAGCTTTCAACTCCTTAGCAAACCAAGGAACAATTTCTAAAACGCCGGGTTCGCCCTGTTTCATAAGCTCAAATTCGGTACCTTCAAGTTGCTCACCACCTTGAAGAAAATAGCGACTATCTGTCCATACTCCAGATTTTTCCAAAGTTAAAGCGGCAGTACCAGCGGAGCCATTGAAACCGCTAATCCACTCACGCTCTTTCCAGTAATCAGCGATATACTCACTTGCGTGTGGGTCGGTACCTGGGATAATGGTGCCTGAAACACCTGCTTCTTTCATTGCTTTACGCAGTTCGGCCAAACGATTGTTGATTTTTGTCATTTTTCAGATATTTTTTTATTTATACAAATTAAATTCAAACTGAAGTCTATTTTATCAGACTATCTGGCAAAGTTAAATAAATATGTGCTTTATCCAATATTATTTTTGGTAGAAATAATATTGAACCCTCAAAAATCATTAAATGCATAAAAGAGAAACAAAGTTGAAAATAGAAAATAATTGTATTGCTTATTTTCAAATAAAACATTAGCTTTGTACGTTAAATGTAAAATTTTAGGAAGTATGATATTACAAGTGATATGGGATGTTAATCCTGAGATATTTTCATTAGGTCCTTTGAGTGTTCGATGGTATGGTGCTTTGTGGGCAGTTGGTATTTTTTTAGCTTTGATAATAGTTAGCAAAATTTATAAACACGAAAATCATCCGCAAGAGTGGATTGATAAGAAATTTATCTATGTCGTTATAGGCACAGTATTGGGTGCTCGCTTGGGGCATTGTCTATTTTATGAGTGGCATTTGCTAAATGAGCCTGTAAAATTTTTAGGTATGACTTTTAAATATGGTAATCCATTTTTAGTTAAACCTTGGGAGATGCTTTATATATGGCAAGGCGGATTGGCAAGTCATGGTGGAGCAATCGGCATACTGATAGCGATGTATCTATTCAGTAAAAACGTAACACATAAAAGTTTAATTTGGGGATTAGACCGATTGGTGATTGGTGCGGCATTGACTGGTGCAGCTATTCGTTTGGGCAACTTGATGAACTCCGAAATTTATGGTAGTGTAACGGATATGCCTTGGGGTTTTGTCTTTGTAAACGACCCATATGGCGATGGACTTCCCCACCACCCCACGCAGATTTATGAAATGCTTTATTGCTTGGTTACTTTTGCTATTACTTACTGGATGTATTGGAAAAAAGGAGCTCAACGCCGAGTAGGTTTGATATTTGGTGTTTTCTTAATCGGTATATTTGGAACTCGTTTCTTGCTTGAGTTTATCAAATTGGATCAAGAGGCATTTGAAAGCGGAATGATATTTAATATGGGACAAATATTGAGTATTCCATTTATCATTTGGGGACTTTACTTAATCTTTTATTACAGTAAAAAACACATTATCGAAGAGAAAAAAGCCGAAGTAATAAAAGAAACCCCTCAACATACAGGCAAAGGTAGAATGAAAAAACAGTACAATAAATAATGGATATAAACGAAGTAAAACCCTATAATCAAGAAGAGAGCAAGACGAAGCAATTAAACAAAAT
>CAYFRA010000087.1:0-2019 GCA_964345395.1 uncultured Paludibacter sp.
TTTAAAGTAAACTTGCAGCCTCCTCATCGAGATAAATGTCAGCTTTGCAGTCAGACATAATATAATAAGCAGGATAGTGTTCAAACCAATCTTTTTCGTGAATCACTTCATCTACTACTTTGGATTTGGATTTGCCCGTGATGACAAATGCCAGATGAGCAGCATTGCATATAAGTTTTCCAGTGAGTGTGATACGATTTTGACCTGTTGTTGGATGTTTAGCTGTTTTTACAAGCTCTATGCTTTGCAAAAGCTCCATTTGGTCAGGGAAAATAGAGGCAGTGTGCCCATCATCACCCATTCCTAACAGCACCAAATCAAATTGTGGCACTTCGTCAACCAACGGAAGATGTTTAAGCAACTCTTCTTCATATCGTTTTGCCTCTTCTGATGGATCAGCTTCACCCCTCATACGGAATATATTTTCGGCAGGAATATCGATATTATCTATCAAAATCTGCTTTACAGTGCCATAGTTACTTTCGTTATCTGTCGGATCTACACATCTTTCATCGACCCAAAAGATCTTAAACTTCGACCAATCGATCGTTTTATTATAACGTTCAGCAAGAAGTTTAAAAAGAATATTTGGAGTGCTGCCCCCCGAAATTGCAATATTGAAGTAGTTCGTTTTTTCAAGCTTTTTATTATACAGTTCGACGATCAAATCAGCAACTTTAGTGGCAGTATTGAATGAGTCTTGCTCTACTATTAATCTATTTTTTAGCATAGTTAGTTTGTAAAATTTATTTTTTATTCAATTCGTGGATAAGATATCCCTCAAAATCCGTACCTAAAATACTTTGGGGATTTATCTGATTATTACCATCGTTGCACCAAATCCATACTCTTTGAAGGAGGCATCTTGGAAGCTGTAGTTCTTGTATCGATGTTTGAGCGATTTTTCTATCTCTTTTCGCAAAACTCCCTCCCCTTTACCGTGTATAAACACAATACGTTGTCCTTTTTTGTTTTTGTTTTCGTTCAGGGTATTATGGAAAATACTCATTTGATATTCCAACATTTCAGCGTTAGACATACCTGCAGTGCTATCTAACAAACTATTGATATGTAAATCAACTTCAATTATCTCTTTTTTCTTGTTTTGTTTCTCTATTCGAGGGCGATATCTTCCTGTATCTTTCTCTGTCATAGCCTCTTTGATCTCTTCGGCTGTGATGTTTTTTAGTTTATCGTTGTTTTTCTCCTTTACCAAATTGATAAGAAGATGAGGTTCTTCAAAATAATCAGAAGTCGTGAAGCTATGTAATTTGTAAAATCGAACAGGATTGAGTTTAATAAGGGTGTCAATCACTGGTTGCTCGCCATAAGTTTTCTCTTTTTTGAAAGCTACTATCTGCACTCGCGTATGTTCCCAATCATTCAGTTGTTTTTTCTCAATCAGAGAAATCATCTCTTGCATATTTGGCTCGATGATGCCGTTGGCTATGCTGCGTCGAGCATCTTGCTCTCCAATGATGATATTATAAAAGAGAAAATAATTGCTATCATTTACCAAGTAGCAATCATAATCGGTTGTCTCCATTCGTTTGATATCATTTGGAAAAAAGGCAAGAAGAACATCTAAATCATCACCATCAGCTGTTTCCACAATCTGAACTTCTTGTTTGATGGGTTTTTGCACAATCTGTTTTTCACTTTCACTCATCGGGGCACTCTCCTTTTTAGAAAAATCTTTTAGAGGAAAATTGGTTCTTTCGTTAACAGCGGGCACTACCACACATTCATTGATTAGTGCAGGTATCTCAAAGCCATCTTCATCTTCAACGTAAACTAAATTTTGTTTGTTGTCAATGCGAACTACTTTGCCACCACCTACGGCATTTAAAAAACGTATATTATCTCCGACTTGCATCTTATTTTATTATTTTTAAAATTATTCAATATGGTTATTACAACAAAGAGTTGTAATTTTGTGCAAATTTACGAATTAAATTCCGTAATGAGTCAGAAAGCCCAAAAGCATATTTCGATGGAGGAGTACAATTACTCTTTGCC
>CAYFRA010000087.1:2119-5545 GCA_964345395.1 uncultured Paludibacter sp.
TCCTTTTGATTATGCACTATCACTATCATCACAGGGAAGCTGTGTATGGAAATGCATGGTAGGAAATTTGAAAAAATGGAAACAAGGAGCTTTAATACAGAGAATTGAAGCTGAAGGTGAGATAATCAATTTGCAAGCTGAGTTGCAAGAATCGAAGGGCAATGCGCACCGAATAAAATTTAGCTGGGACAGCAGTTGGAGTTTTTCAGAAGTTTTGATGCAAATTGGACAATTGCCCATTCCGCCCTATCTCAATCGACACACAGAAGAGAAGGACAAGGAAACTTACCAAACTGTTTATTCGCGCATAGAGGGTTCTGTAGCTGCTCCTACTGCCGGTTTGCACTTTACGGATGAGGTGATGCAATCGCTCAAAAAAAAGCAAATAGAAACGGAAGAGCTTACGTTGCATGTGGGTGCTGGTACTTTTCAACCTGTTAAATCAGATGACATTGAGCAGCATACAATGCACACCGAAAGCTTTATTGTAAATGATGCCACAATAGAGAAATTGTTGAGCAAGCTTGGACATATTATTGCTGTAGGAACTACTTCGGTTCGCGCTTTGGAGAGCCTCTATTATATCGGTGTGCAAATTTTGGATGGCAATTATGAATTGAAAAACGGTAAGTTTCATATTTCTCAATGGGAAGCATATCAAAGAGAGTATCAAAATGTCTCAGTGCGTAAAGCTCTGATCGCTATACAATCCTATTTACAAGAAAAGTCTATTGCTTATCTTCAAGCCGAAACCCAAATATTGATTAAACCCGGTTTTCAGTTTCGAGTGATTGAAGGGATGATCACCAATTTTCATCAGCCTAAAAGCACGTTGTTGTTATTGGTTTCTGCCTATGTAGGTGATGATTGGCATCGTATATATGATTATGCAATGAATCATGATTTTCGCTTTCTGAGTTATGGAGACAGTTCGTTTTTATTAAAATAAATAACTTGCTAACGATATATTTAATGCTCAATTAGCTTTAAAATTACTATTTTTGTAGTCAAATAACTTTATATCAAAAATGGAAAAGATAATAATTCTCGATTTTGGTTCTCAAACAACACAGTTGATAGGTCGTCGCTTACGCGAATTAAATGAGTATTGCGAAATTTTGCCTTATGACAAGTTCCCTGAAGACACTAAGGATGTAAAAGGTGTGATACTTTCAGGTAGTCCTTTTTCTGTAAACAATCCGGAGGCTTTCAAGCCTGATTTATCACAAATCCGAAATAAATTCCCACTGCTTGGTGTCTGTTATGGTGCTCAGTATCTGGTACATACCTCTGGAGGTAAAGTAGAAGCAACCGATAGCCGTGAATACGGTCGTGCAAATCTGAAATTTGTAGATAACAATGATCCTCTTTTTAAAGGGATACACGAAAACTCTCAGATTTGGATGTCTCATGGTGACTCCATTTCGCATCTTCCTGAGGGTTTTAAGAAAATTGCAAGTACTGATAGTTTAGATTTGGCTGCTTTTCGGGTTGAAGATGAAAAAACTTGGGGTGTGCAGTTTCATCCAGAGGTATATCAATCAGCCGAAGGTTTGAAAATATTAGAAAACTTTTTAGATATTTGCGGTTCCACTCGCAATTGGTCGCCCGCCTCTTTTATCGAAAATACAGTTGAAGAGTTAAGGGAAACTTTAGGTGATGACAAAGTGGTTTTGGGCTTGTCAGGAGGTGTTGATTCATCCGTAACAGCAGTCTTGTTGCATAAAGCCATTAAAGATAGATTGACTTGTATATTTGTTGACAACGGTTTGTTAAGAAAAAACGAATTTGAAAATGTGCTTGCCGACTACGAACATTTAGGTTTGAATGTAATAGGGGTTGATGCAAAAGATTACTTTTATGAAGCATTGAAAGGTATAACCGACCCAGAGAAAAAGCGTAAAATTATAGGTGCAGGTTTTATCGAGATATTTGAGCGTGAAGCGAAAAAAATAGAAGGTGTTAAATGGTTGGCACAAGGCACCATTTATCCCGATGTGATTGAGTCTATCTCCATCACCGGTATGGTGATCAAATCGCACCACAATGTGGGTGGACTTCCTGAAAAAATGGAGTTGAAGTTGGTAGAACCTTTACGCTTGCTTTTTAAAGACGAGGTAAGAAGAGTTGGCTATGAGTTGGGTATGATGAATCATCTGCTCAAACGACATCCATTTCCTGGACCGGGTTTGGCTGTGAGAATCTTGGGAGACATTACCCCCGAAAAAGTAAAAACCCTGCAAGATGCAGATGCTATCTTTATCGATGCTTTGAAGGAGTGGAATTTGTATGATCGTGTATGGCAGGCAGGTGTTATTCTGCTTCCTGTGCAGAGTGTAGGCGTTATGGGAGATGAGCGAACATATAAAAATGCAGTTGCTTTGCGTGCTGTAACATCTACCGATGGTATGACTGCTGATTGGGTGCATTTGCCTTATGATTTTCTTGCTAAGGTTTCCAATGATATCATCAATAAAGTAGATGGAATAAACCGCGTGGTCTATGACATTAGCTCCAAGCCACCCGCTACGATTGAGTGGGAGTAAAAGAGCATAAATAATGAATTAGCAATTTGTGAGTAGCTTGTATAGGATATGATGAAACAAGCTACTCCATCTTTGTTTTTTCTGTATTTTCAAGATTTATAAAATATGATTGATACCCATTCTCATCTTTATGCCGAAGAGTTTGACAACGACAGACCTGAAGTAGTTGAGCGTGCCAAACAAGTAGGTGTAGAGAAGATTATTTTACCAAATATAGATAGCACATCTTTGGATAGGATGCTTGCATTAGAGAGAGCATATCCCAATATGTGCCATGCGGCCATTGGATTGCATCCTACAAGTGTAGATGAAAATATTGATAATGAGTTAGAGCTTGTCAAAGCAGAATTGGATAGAAGAAACTATGTAGCCGTAGGGGAAATAGGTATTGATTTATATTGGGATAAAACATTTTACAAAGAGCAAGTCAGAGCTTTCCAACAACAGGTAGAATGGGCATTAGAGAGAAACTTACCCATTATCATTCATGTTAGAAATTCGCATAATGAAACCATCGAAGCATTACGCCCATATAGAGAAAAAGGATTAAAAGGAGTTTTTCACTGCTTCACAGGCGGTAAAGTTGAAGCGGAAGATATTTTTGATTTAGGAAACTTTCTTTTGGGGATAGGTGGCGTTGTTACATTCAAAAATAGCGGATTGGCCGAGAGCTTAATAGATATCCCTTTAGAAAAAATTGTTTTGGAGACAGATGCACCCTATTTGGCACCTGCACCTCATCGTGGCAAACGCAACGAACCGAGTTTTCTTTCCTTGATTGCTGATAAATTGGCAGAAGTATATGGCGTAGATAAAGATACAATTATCCAAACCACAACTGCCAATGCAAAACAACTCTTTGCATTATAAAAAGAAAATA
>CAYFRA010000088.1:0-5508 GCA_964345395.1 uncultured Paludibacter sp.
TACCAGCTGGTCAGAACGTAGTCGTTAATTTAGAAACAGACGTCTCGGAGTTAGAAGACGTGATAGTTGTAGCTTATGGAACTACAAGAAAAAGCTCATTTACTGGAGCAGCTTCTCAAGTAGGAGGTGATAAACTTCAAAAGCTGCAAGTATCAAGCTTATCAAAATCATTAGAAGGTGCTACGTCGGGAGTGCAAATTTCAAGTAGTAGCGGTTCACCAGGTTCAAATGCTTCTATTATCATTAGAGGTATTGGGTCTATTTCTGCCTCTCAGTCACCACTTATTGTCCTTGATGGTGTTCCTTATGAAGGTTCGTTAAACTCTATACCGACACAAGATATTGAGTCTATGACTATTCTTAAAGACGCAGCCGCCAACTCTATGTATGGTGCAAGGGGTTCTAATGGTGTAATTGTAATTACAACTAAAAAGGGTATGACCGGTGGTACTAAAGTTACATTTGACGGTCGTTTTGGTTTTAACACCAGAGGTGTGCCAAACTATAACATTATTTCAGATAATGGTGAATATTATGAGATGATGTACGAATCAGTTGTGAACAACTTGGTTGAAGCAGGAGAGTATAATCTTTTGGGTGCAAGAAATTATGTTGCGAACAATTTAATTAGTGGTTATCTAAAATACAATACTTATTTAGGTGTTGCAGATAATGATATCATCGATCCATTGACTGGTAAATTGACAGCTAATGCTGCCGGTGCTGCAATGAAATGGAAAGACTCATGGCAAACAGATCCGTTCGAGAATGGACTTCGCCAAGAGTATAACGTTGGAGTGTCTGGTGGTAACGCAAACACGCAAGGATATGCCTCTTTCTCTTATCTAAGTGATGAGGGTTATGTTCCAAACTCAGGTTTTGATCGTATTACTGTAAGAGCAAAAGTTGATCAAGCAATTGGAAGAAGATTAAAAGCTGGTGTAAACTTATCTTACGCGAACACTACTCAAAAAACTTTTGGTTCAACAGGAAGCAACTATTCTAACTTATTTATGTTCTCACAAAACATTGCTCCTATTTATCCAATCTATTTATATGACTTAGATGGTAAAAAAATGTTTAATGACGATGGTGATGTGTTGTTTGACTTCGGGACTGAATATCAACGCCCATACGCTATGGAGCAAAACCCATTAGCTGTATTGTTGGAGAACCGCAATAGATTTGTTGCAGATAATGTTTCTTCACGTGGTTATGTTAATTACTCTATTCTTAAGGATTTAGTGTTTACTGTAAACTTAGCTTATGACGTATTTAACAGAACTGATAGTGAGTTTGCTACTCCTAATGGTGGTGATGCTCAGAGAGTTGGTGGTCGTGGTTATAAATCAAGCTCCAGGAATGCAGCTCTTAACGCTAACCAATTATTAAACTGGAGTCCTACTTTTGGTGACCATTCCTTTAACTTACTATTGGGACATGAGACAAAGAAAAATGTATATAATTATCTATATGGACACATGACAAATTTCTTAAATCCAGAAAATACTGACTTTGCAAATGCAGCTAGATATCAAGATTTAACATCTTATACATCAGAATACGCATTAGAGGGTTTCTTCTCAAGATTAGAGTATAACTTGTTAGATAAATACTATTTGTCAGCTTCATATAGAAGAGATGCTTCTTCAAGATTCCACCCAGATGTTCGTTGGGGTGATTTCTACGCAATTGGTGGTGCTTGGAGAGTAAATGAAGAGGCGTTTATGGATAATTATAGAACATCAGTTCATAATCTAAGATTAAAAGCGAGTTATGGTACTCAAGGTAATGATAACTTAGGTTATTCAAAAGTATATGAGGACTTATATACTGTATCACGAATTGATAATAATCCAGGTTTATCTAAAGTGTTTAGAGGTAACCCTGATTTAACTTGGGAGAAGAGCCAGAACTTTAACGTTGGAGCAGAGGTAGGTTTATTTAATCGTTACAACTTAAGTGTTGATTATTTTGTTAAAGTAACAAAAGACATGTTGTATTCACGTCCTTTCCCACCTTCAGGCGGTACTCCAAGCTGGATGTATGTGAATGATATTGATATGCAAAATAATGGTGTTGAGTTTGAAGTAAGTGCTGATGTCGTTAAAACCAAAGACTTGACTTGGAATATTGCACTTAACGGAACTCACTACAAAAATAAATTAACTAAGCTTCCATCTGATAAAGATCCAGAAGGTTATCAAGCAGGTAGCTATTGGAGAAAGGTTGGCGGTAGTTTGTATGATTATTATACTTATGAGTATGCAGGTGTTGACAAAGAAACAGGTTTGCCTCTGTATAATAAGTATGGTGAAGATGAAGATGGTAATGAAGTGATAACACATGTTAATAGAACTTCAGAAGCTTCACTAAGAGAGATAGGTAAATCATCTATTCCAAATCTATATGGTGGTCTTTCAACAAGCTTAATTTATAAAGGTTTTGACTTCAGTGCAAACAGTGCATTCCAATTTGGTGGATACGTATGGGATTCATTCTATCAAAGTTTGATGAACTCTGGAGACCCAGGTAGCAATATGCATACAGATATGTTCAACAGATGGACACCAGCAAATACTGATACTGATGTTCCAAGATTGAGATATCAAGATCAAAATGCTAATGGAACTTCTGATCGTTGGTTAACAAAAGCTTCTTATTTCTCATTGAGAAATGTAACTTTAGGCTATACTGTATCTTCTGATATTCTAAGAAAAGCTGATATTCAAAGTGCAAGACTTTATGTAACTGGTGACAACCTCTGGATGAAAACAGCTCGAAAAGGACTTGACCCACGTCAAAGTTTCTCAGGTAGCACAGGCTATGTTTACTCTGCTTTAAGCACTTATTCTGTAGGTCTTAGCTTATCATTTTAATTAAAGTATTCATTTTGAAAAAAAATAATAATATGAAAATAATTAATAAAGTATTAATAATAGTATTTTCCGCTTTAATACTTGCATCTTGCGGTGAAAGTTTTATGGAAGTGGATAACACATCATACATAAACTCTGAAACAGCTTCGAAATTGGTAGCAAAAGATCCAGATATGCTTGATGTATATATGTTAGGAGCTTTTTCGTACTTAGTGAAGTATAATGTTTCTGGTAATGATGCTCACGATGACTTTTCACATATGTCTGTTCTACACTCAACTGACTTAATGGGGCAAGACATCGTTTTGTCTGATGCGCATTGGTTTAACTATGACTACGAACATGATGATAGAGAATTCAATTATCGTCGTACGATTGTGAACTGGCTAACTTACTATTCAACAATAGATAAAGCCAATGAAATTATTGATTT
Source organism: uncultured Paludibacter sp. (assembly GCA_964345395.1). Lineage (GTDB taxonomy): Bacteria > Bacteroidota > Bacteroidia > Bacteroidales > Paludibacteraceae > UPXZ01. The sequence goes on from CAYFRA010000088.1 coordinate 3,313, forward strand.
ATTCTTAGAAGACCCAACTACACCAGAAGCTAAAGGTGGTTTGGCTCACGGTTATGCATTACGTGCTTTTGCTTACTATTACTTAATTCAGCTATACCAACATCCAATCACAGCTTCAGGCGAAGTGAATTGGGATGCTCCTGGTGTGCCTATGAGTTTTAGCTTAAGAGATGATGTTTCTTTAGAAGAGCAAGAAGAAAGAATGGGTAGAAATACACTAAGAGATGTTTATGAGCAAATCGAAAGTGACCTTCTTGCTGCTGTAGAATTGTTTGAAGCAGGATATGAACGTCCAACTAAAAATTATATGAATGCAGCTGTTGCTAATGGTTTGTTAGCAAGATATTATTTACTGTCTCAACAATGGGATAAAGCTGCAGCTGCTGCTAAAAAAGCTCAAGCTGGTGGTACCTTAGGTAATGTAAATGATGGATTTGTTACAGTTAATAACAGTGAGTGGATGTGGGGATTTGAACACAATACAGAAACTCAAACAACATTTGCTTCTTTCTTCTCACATATATCAAACTTAGCACCTGGTTATGCTGGTTTAGCTTATTCTTCACGTTTGGTAGATAAGCAGCTTTATGAAAATATCGCAGCTTCAGACGTAAGAAAAAAATGGTTCAATGGTCCACAAGGCGATAGCTCACAAGGAACTGCAGGTGCGAAACTTCCATATGCTAACCTTAAATTTGGTTGGGTAGATGGTTGGACTATGGACTATGTGTATATGAGAGTTGCTGAAATGTACTTGATTGAAGCTGAAGCGTTGGCACATCAAGGTAAGGGTGCTGAGGCTGCTCAAGCTCTTAAACCACTTCTTCAAGCTAGAGGTGTTGGAGCGGTTGCGCCTACAACTGTTACCGTTGAGGATGTTTACCAACAAAGAAGATTGGAACTTTGGGGTGAAGGTTTTAGCTACTTTGACTTAAAACGTTTAGGTAAAGGGATTGATAGAAATTATGAAGGTTCTAATCACCTTGCTGGTTTCAAGATAACGATTCCTGCGCATGATAAACGCTGGGTATATCAAATACCAAGACAAGAAATGCAAGAGAATGCTCAGCTAACTGAAGCAGATCAAAATGAATAATATAAAAGACATAAATAATATGAAAAAGAATATATTTAAAATTTTAATGTCGCTATTTGTTGTTACTTTCGTTTTCCATTCTTGTGGAGATGAGGCGTTAGTAAAAAGCGAAATTGACAAAAAATTTGAGGTGGCAACACCTTCAGTATCTATTTCTGAGGCTAAGAATGAAACTCCAACATCAGCTGAGTTTACTCTAACATTGTCAGATTTATCTTTAGCTCATGAAGTAGGGTTAATGGCTTCTACAAACTCAGATTTTTCAAATCCTCGTATGGTTACTGTAAAAGTAGGTGAATCGAATGTAGTTGATGCTAAAATCAATCTTTCAGCTAATTCATCTTATTTTATCAAAGGATATGTAATTTCAAAGTCTGGTGTTGTATCTTATAGTGAAACTAAACAATTAACTACACCTGACGTACCATTTGTAGAAAAAATAATAGGAACTTATAAGTCAACTACAATGGTTAGCTACTTTGATGAAGCTAATACTTATATATCTACGATAACTATTAAGAAGCACGAAACAGAAGGGAAGCTTATTATAGAGAACCTTTCTCCATTCTTTGTTAGTAATGGTTATACTGCTGATAAAGGTGCTAATATATTTGAAGCAACATATAGTGAGGCTGCTAAAACTATCACTATTGCTGCAGGTCAGCTTATTGGATATGATCAAACTGCAACTATTCAAATGAATGGAGCACCTGCATTAATTCTCGATGTAGAGGAAGATGGAGCAGTTCTTTCAGTTAGTGAAGACCAAATTTGGGGAGATTTTGCTGGTCAAGGTTATTACGAAGTGTATTTAGGTGGATATAAATATAATAAGCAATAATTTATAAACACATATCTTTTAAGAGAGACTACTTTTTTGTAGTCTCTCTTTTTTGTAGCCTCTATACTTTTAACACTGTTGACTGATAAAATTATGGAAGACTATTCATATTATATATTATAAAAAAAGGAGAAACCAATTAAATCAGTATCTCCTTTTGTTGTTTGTAAATTACTCACTGTGATAAGTAATTTGAAACTTTTCTTCTATCTCCTCATCATCATATGCATCAATCCACCACCATTTTTTACGTTGGTGT
>CAYFRA010000089.1:0-5487 GCA_964345395.1 uncultured Paludibacter sp.
CTCACCTTTTATTTTATACTACATCATTGGCATAAAGTGCATACCTCTTCCACCACCTCGCATACCACCACCCCATCGTTGCATACGATTTGAGTTATCTTCAAAATCTTGTTGCTCTTTGGCAGACACCCCACCAAACTTACTGATGCGATAGGTGAAACTGAGAATAAAGTATGATGGCAATGAGTTGCTTTTGCTAAATTCAACATAGTTGTCGCCTACAGTTTGGAAAATATTTTGACGCTGTTGTAAAATATCCTCAACCCTGAAAGAGAAAGTTCCTTTTCCTTTGAAAGCTACATAGTCAGCAGTTGCGTTCCATAGCCATTGTGCAGGCTTGAAGTTGGCATAGCCACCCTGTTTCAAATAATTTAGATCAGAACGGATAGATATCTTTTCGGTAGGCCTTAAGCCCAATGTGAAAGCACCCGACCAATCGAATGTCTCGGTAGGTTTGTCATTGAAGTTATTGATAGAATAGTTGTAACGCAACCCACCACGTGTAGAGACATCAAATATCTTGTGATTATATCTTAATGAGATATTTTCGGATGCACTATATTGTATCGTATTACTCAAATCGCCCGGTAATAAATTATTGATATCGATATCTTCTAAGCTTACATTTTTTGAAGAGTAGCTATATCGTTGGTTCATCGACAACATCGTACTACTTGAGAAATTCATTTTTTTGAAAAATGGCTGATTGAACATTACAAACGTATTGAGGTTGTAGGGCATCTCTTTGGCATTGATTGTTTGCACATAGCGTTTACCTGTTTCATCATAGATGCTATTGGTTGTCAGGTTGTCTTTGGTCAATCCCCCATTCAATCCAAGACTAAAAGAGCGCATTGTTTCAGTATCGAAACTGGAATACATCAAACGTATGGAGTGATTGAAAGCAGGCCTCAAATTCATATTACCTACTGTTTCATTCATCAAGTCAGTATTGTTTTTAACTGGCTGCATTTGACTAACCGAAGGTTGATTGGTTCGGCCACGATAATCTAATCGAGCAAACTTACGCGTAGCAAAGTTGTATTGAAAACGAGCATTGGGTGCAATATTAAACACTTCATTTTTAATTGGAACAGAAGTGTTGTCGCCATAGATGGTTTCACTATAAGTTTGCGATGGTTCGAAAGTAATACCAGTTGTCAAATTGTAGTTTTCTTGCACAAAACGATAATTCAAATCCAAAGTTTCTTTAAAAAACAAACTCTCAAAGTTGTTGCTATACTCCTCATTCAAAACGGTATAACTGTTTGTGTCATCTTTATCATACTGACTTCGTTCTGAGCTTCTTTTATTTCCATTGAGCGACAAAGCTGTTTCCAAAAAATGGTGCCGCGAGTCACCAAGAGCCTCAACAAACGAGAGACGTATGCCATAGTTTAGCGTTTGAGAATTATTGATAGTCATTTGATCAACAATTTCACTGCTTTCAGGGGTATCTTTCAAAGAGTAATTGTAGCCTTCCGTATTACCTTCCGAGTAATTTGTATTTGCTCTCATTGTAAATGTACGGCCGGGTTTAGTAAATTTTCTATTGTAAGTCAGAGCCAAACCACTGTTAAGATCCATTCCTCTGCTGTTGTTATTTGAATTACCCCAGCTTGTAGGGTCATTTTCATTCAAGTAGAGATATTCCGAAAGATTATTTGTTGTGGTATGTGTCATCCCTATATTGGGTTGAAGAATGATGGTAGTCAATGAGTCGGGTTTCCACTCCATCTCAAAACGAATATTCCCTGAATAGCTATCTCTATAATTTTTATTATCTGTAATATTATTATAGGTAGCACCTTGCATATAGTTTTCACGATTGGTTTGCGACTCCACATAGTTATTAGAGTGGTTAAAACTAACATCACCGCCAATCAATAAATTCTTACTGAACTCTTTATTGAGATTGTAACCAAAGTTTTGACTTTCTGTAATTCCTCGACCACCAAAACCACCACCCATAAAGCCACCGCCACCCATAAAACCTCTGCCGCTACGCATCGTATTGGTGTTGTTTGCACCTGCAGTAATGGTTGAGCGAGTGTCACCATTCATAATATTGAGAAAAGCGTTGCCATCGTATCTAAACTCGGGATTGGAATCCAAACCTGCACCTAATTGCACATTTCCGAAAATTCCTTGACGCTTGTCAGCACGAAGCGTAAGGTTGATAATTCGCTCTGTTTCACCATCATCAAAACCGGTTAGTTGCGACATTTCAGACTTTTGATCAATCACCTGCACACGGTCAATCATATTTGCTGGTATATTTTTAGTAGCCATCTCCTTGTCATCACCAAAAAACTTTTTACCATCAACACGTATTTTCTTCACCTCTTCACCATTGATCATTATTTTGCCATCTTCGGTAATCTCTACACCCGGCATCTGCTTGAGCAACTCTTCTACAACCGCATTTTCAGTTGTTTGATATGCAGCCGCATTGTATTCAATCGTATCTCCTTTATGAATCACTTCGATAATAGAACCTTGCACCTCCAAAGTTTTGAGCAATTTGCTATCCTCACCCATCTTGATATCACCTAAGTTTATATCTTTATTTTCAACTTCTATATTTTCAACAAAAGAGGTGTAACCTACCATTGTTGATTCGAAAATATATTTTCCATTTGGAATGTTTTTAAACAAAACAACACCAGTTGAATCGGTTGTTAGTCCTTTGTAAAGTGATGAATCGTTGAATTGCAACAAGCGTACCGCAGCAAATTCTAATGGAGTATTGCTCTCTATATCAACAAGTTTAGCGTTAATTGAATATTGTGCAAACAGATTTGATTGTAAAAAAACTAAGATAAAAAGTGCTAAAAAGTTTCTTTTATTCGAGTTCATATTTTTAATTTATATTTTAATAATTCATATGTACAGTTGGCTCTTTGACTTGGCAAAAGTACAAAAGTTTAAAGTAAACAATATCTTTTTTTGATTGTTATAATAATAGTTGCACGAAGATTGATAAAGATTTAGTAGAAACTAACAAATTTTGAATAACAATGAACAAAAATTTAATTATAACAGCTTTAATTATTATGACAACATTTAATTTAGTAAACGGGCAATACCAATTACCCGAATTAACCTATGCCTACGACGCATTGGAGCCTTACATTGATGCAAAAACAATGGAAATCCACCACACTGCTCACCATCAAGCTTATATCAATAACTTGAATGCTGCATTGGATAAACACCCAGAGTATAAAGAGGTGAAACTTTGTGATTTATTGGCTAAAATAGAGGAGTTACCTGCCGATATACAAACAGCAGTTCGTAACAATGGTGGTGGTCACTACAACCACACATTATTTTGGCAAGTGCTTGCACCAGCCAACAGTACAAAACCATCGGCAGCATTGGAAGAGGCTTTGGTTAAGAACTTTGGTTCAGTAGAAAAATTCAAAGAGGAATTTGAAAAAGCAGCAATTACACGCTTTGGCTCAGGTTGGGCTTGGTTGCTCAAACAAGAAGATGGCTCTTTGGTTATTGGTTCAACACCCAATCAAGACAACGCTTTGATGCCATTCAACGATCTTGCAGGTAAGCCAATATTGGCATTAGATGTGTGGGAACATGCCTATTACCTCAAGTATCAATCAAAACGTGCTGGATATGCTAACGCATTTTGGAACGTGGTAAATTGGGATAAAGTTGCTGAGTTAGCAGGTTTATAAAAGGCGATAAGCTTATCTTATTAAAATAGTAATTAAAAAATCTCACTTGAACTGTTTCGAGTGAGATTTTTTTATTTATAACTTGATAGTTGGTGGTTGCAATACCAGAATATTTATAAAAAACATCTTATCGAGATGAATTATTGCCACTTTTAGCTGATTGAAAGTAATTGTGAAAAAAGAGTGCTTGATACTGCACTGCATTATTCCAATAAGCCCTATCGTGCCCACCAGGACGAGAGATAAAGTCGTGTGGGATATTGCGATATTTCAACTCATTATGCAATTTCAAATTCACAGGATAGAAAAAATCATCCACCCCACAATCAATAATGATGCGACAACTCCACGCAGCTAACAAGTGTAATTGATTGATAACAGTATGACTTTCCCAATTTTCTACATGCTCATTCTGCGTACCTAAAAGCTGAGGCAGCCCCCAATTATTGGGAAAAGGGCGAATATCAACACCACCACTCATACTCCCACAAGCTCCAAAAACATCTTGATGACGAAAACCCAAAAACAGACCTCCATGCCCACCCATACTCAAACCTGTGATGGCGCGTCCTTCTCGTTTTTTGATGGTAGCATATCGTTTATCGACCCACTCTACCAGCTCTTTTGCCACAAAAGTTTCATATTTAATAGAGTCGTTTATCGGGCTATCAAAATACCAACTGTTGTAATTGGCATCAGGACAAACTATCAGCATATCATATTTATCTGCCAAAGCTTTGGTTGCGGGCATATCGTTTACCCAGCTTTTTTCATTACCGCTATATCCATGAAGCAGATAAACTACTGGATAACTTTGATCAGAATCGTAAGAATTGGGTATAACTATCGTAGTTTTAATATCCTTATTCATTGATAAACTCGGCACCAAAACGGTATGTATATGTGCTGCTTGTAGATTTACAACACCAATTAACATCAAAAGAGAAAGAGTTCTTATTATTTTTTTCATAAAATTGAATTGTAGAAATTTATATACTACAAATTTATATAATTATACTGAAACGAACTTCAAATTATGGATAAAATCCAACTATTCACTTACAAAACTGAGTTGTTTCGTCCTTAAATAGAAAAATAGTGATAACTTTGAGTTTTATTTTAAATATTGAAGATTGCTAATGGGAAATGTAATTAAGTATATTGTTTTTCTGATTGTAAGTATCTTGATCTTAGCATCTTGTGAACGTCAAGAAGATTTCAAAGAAGAGGTATATTTCAAAGCGTGCTCCCCAATACCAATAGGCAGAGTTTCGTCTTTGCAGTTTGTGATAGATGATGAAATTTATGTATTGGCAGGACGCAAGGGCAAAGGAAAAAGTGGCTATCTCAATGATATCTGGAGATATGATACGCAGAAAGATAATTGGGAACAACTTAAAACTAATGAAGATTTTGCTCCAAGAGTAAAAGGCGTGGCTGAGGTAGTTGATGGAATTGCCTATGTAGGTTTAGGTTATAACAGTAGTGGAGTTTATAACAAAGATGCATATCTAATAGATTTTTGGGCTTATAACCCAATCGATAGTAGTTGGACACAAAAAGCGGATTTTCCAAACAACCGCACAAGCAACACATCTTGCTTTGTAATTGACCAGTATATCTATGTTATGTTTGGTTTTCAACATTTTTTCAGCTCTAATATCTTTAGATACGACACCGTTAATGATAGTTGGGAGCAAATACTGGGTGCAAGAATAGCTGCTCGAAGCGGTGCTGTTTCTGCTCAATGCAATAACCGCTATTTTGCAGGAACAGGATATGATACGGA
>CAYFRA010000090.1:0-5444 GCA_964345395.1 uncultured Paludibacter sp.
ATCATCATATTTGGGATTAAGTAATTTTTTGAAGAAAATAAATTAATTTCGCTTTTAAGCCATTCGATTCTTTCAATAATAGATATGCTGTAGGTTCATCATGTATATTATTTAATAAATTTTGTTACGTAAAAAATTTCTTCAAATTCGATGTCGTCTTACATTTCAGATTTTTAAAATTAATTGGGCTTATCGGCATTCGTTTCGTTGTGTATTATTAAAAAAAAGAAAGACTGTAAAATTTTACAGTCTTTCTTTTATATACTAAACAAATAGTTGTTTTACTACTTCCATCCTTCATTTTGACCTAAGTTTGGATTTAAGTCTATTTGTCCAGATGGTATAGGGTACCAATAATGTTTTTTGTTGAAGGTGCGAACTTTACCTTTTGTGGCATTAATATAATCACCAAATCTTTCGATATTGTTATTGTAAATATCATTTGCAATGTTAGCACCAGTTAAGATGTTGGTATAAACTGAAGAATCGAGTTTATCCAACTGATGCCAACGGATTAAATCCCAATAGCGATTCCAATTATCAAACATCAATTCAACTCTTCTTTCACGTCTGATTTCCCATATCAAGCTTGACACTCCCATATTGTTAGCAGGGTCATCAAAACCAACATTTACATTTAGATTAGGTAAGCCAGCTCTAGTTCTCAATTTATTAATAGATTTGTCTAAATCAGATTGAGTGATATTACCTAATTCAGCAGCTGCTTCTGCATATTGTAAATATACAACCGATAACCAGAAAAGAGGAGCATGTGTAAAGTTGGCAACTGTTTGGTTTCTATATCTCTCTTCTAAGTTTGGATTGTCATATTTGCATACACCGTAACCTGTTGATGAGTTCATAGAAATACCTTTTCCATAGCGAGTGAAACCTCGAGAAACATATGATAAGGCGGTATCGATTGTTTGCACTAATCGGCCATCTCTTCTGTCCAACAAGTTCTTAATTGACATTACTGTATCTGGAACTTCTTTTCCTGCAACGATTTTTGTAGTAAATATGATATCTGCTTTGTCGTCATTGTCCACTCCTGTCAGTTGCTTTGGTTTACCATCAGTAAATAAATATGAATCAAAAGCATCTTTACTCATACCGTTGATTTGGGTAGAAGAGCTGATATATGCGATGAGTGAGTGATGAAATACATCTTGTTTGTACTCCTTAATTAGAATCATCTCAGGGTTGGTTTTCAAGTTAATTGAATTGTAGTTACCCTGGTATGAATCATTTAAGCTGTAAGGACGATCCATCAAAAATGAGGCAGCACTTTTAGCTTCTTGTAAAAATTTGTTAGCTCCAGTCATATCAGGTGCTTTTTGTCCATCTTCTTGCTTACGATACTTTCTGAATGTTCCTTCAAAAAGGCAAATTTCAGCTTTCATAGCATGTGCAACATCTCTATTAAGCGATGTTTTGTTCGTGTTGATGTACATGTTTTCAGTTGCAAAGTTTAAGTCTTCTAAAACTTTATCCATAATTAAATCACGATCTTCACGTGCGCCATATAGTACTCCTTCGTCGGTTATATCTAAAGCCTTTTCAACCCAAGGCACATCACCAAATGCACGAACTAACTGATAATAGTGCCAAGCACGCATTAATCGTCCCACCCCGCTCCAATGTTTGACTGCATTGTCGCTCATATCTACGTCATTAACTTTGTCTAAAAGTACATTTGCACGCCTTATTTCGATCCAACTTCCACTCCAAGTTCCATTAGAAGCAGGTACGTTTTGAAAAGACCAGTCAGTAAAAGATCCACCAGCTTGGTCGTCTGATAATGTTCTAAAATAGTACCATCCACTACCTCCAGAGTTGCCATAACCACTGAAGTCATTGTAAAACGTATTAGCGTATCCAATTACATTACTTTCACTTGTCCAGAAGTTGTCGTTGGTGAAAGTATCAAGAGGCCCTTTGTCCAAAAACCCATCGCAAGATGTGAGTGCAAACAAGGCCATTGCAATATATATTATTTTAAATCTCTTCATTTTTAAATTATATTAAATTGGTTATTATAAAGAAAGTTGAATTCCAAAAGAAACGGTTCTGTACATTGGATCAATTCTACCCCAAGTAGCGTTACCTAAACTTACACCAGACTCTGCGGCATTAATCTCAGGGTCAACAGGTGCGTTACTTTTATTGATTAACTCCATAATGTTGTTTGCACTGAAATAAACACGTGCTTTTGTAAGTTGTACTTTTGATACTACATCTCTAGGTAAAGTATAACCAAAAGTTAGATTCTTAAATCTCAAATAAGCCATATTTACCAAATATTTTGTTTGAGGATAGAAGTTATGATTACCCAAACCTAATACAGAAACAGTACCTCTACCAGCGTTTCCAGGGAATAAGCGTGGAAAATCAGCATTTGGATCAGGATTGTCTGTTGTCCAATAATTTGTTTGGTTTGCATAAATAGCGTCAGCTCCTCTCATCATTGGCATTACAAAGGCACTCTGAGTCCAGATTGCGCGTTTGCCAACACCTTGGAAGAACATATCAAGATCAAATCCTTTCCATTCTCCACCTAAACGGAAACTGTATTGATATCTTGGAGTTGTATTTCCAATAACTATTAAGTCACCGTGGTCATCAGCAGTTCCGCTTCCTCCATCAATAACACCGTCACCATTTTGATTTTTAAATTTAATGTCACCAGGTCCAAAAACAAAGGTTCCTTGCTCCAATCCTTTTTGAGATGCAATGCCATTCTTGTATGTTCCGTCTGAATTAAAATCATCTGCTGTGAAATATCTCTCTGTTTCAAATCCCCAAATATCCCCAATTCTTTTACCACTATAATAAGAGTTGAGCAGTTTGGTGTCATTGTCCCACTTCATAATATCTGTTACGAAATCGCCAATATTAGCATTAGCATATACCGTTACTTCATTGAAACGTTGTCTCCAGTCAGCAGAAAGTTCCCAACCGCGAGTTCTAAGTTCACCAGCATTAATGTAGGGAGCAGAAGTTCCTAATACCTGAGGCATTGTTTTACCTGGAGCAAGCATGTCTTTTGTATCTCGTTGATACCAATCAAACGAAACATTCAAGCTGTTGTTTAAGAAACCAAGATCAACTCCAAAATCTAATGTTTGGATGCGTTCCCATTTTAAAGTAGATGATACCATTCTTGGTAAATCATAAGCTACTACTTTAGTGCCATCTGCTGCTAACCAGTAAGTGTTTGCTGCACTTCGTGACGCCATAGTTTCGAGGTACATATTGTTACCTACAGCTTGATTACCAATTTCACCAAATGATGCTCTTATTTTAGCATTATTGATAGTGTTTTTTAATGGCTCAAAGAAATCTTGTTCGCTTATGCGATAACCTGCAGACGCAGATTTGAAAAATGCCCATCTATTGTTGGCAGGGAAGCGAGAAGAACCATCATATCTCCCATTAAGTTCGAGAAGCCATATGCCTTGATAATCATAATTGATACGTCCAAAATATCCTGCAGTTGCCCACTGTGTATTAGAGCCTGTTACTGTTTGTGCGCCTGTAGCTAAGTTAAACTCTGGTAAATTCATATCTAACAAATCAGCTCTGCGTGATGAGTGTCCTGAGGATGTACCACTTTCAGCATTGGCTCCCAGCATAAAGTTGAAATTATGATTGTTAGCCAATTTCATTTCGTAATTACCGAATAAGTTAAATGCAAATGAATTGCTTCTGCTTGAATATTGATAAACTGCAGAAGCAGTGCTATAAGCCACAGGAGATGTAATAGCACCACCCCAAGAGTTCCATCCACTTAGAGGAACAGTTGAAATTTTATTGGTGTAATTGTTTACATTTTGAGTATAGTCAGCATTTAAAGTTAAGCCTTTAGCCAATGTAGCTTTAGCAAATCCACTTAATCTAACGAATGTATTATTATCTGTCCAATCGCCAGCTTGTTTGCGGTAAGCTATGTCATTTCTAAAATCTTCTCCTTGATAAGTTCCATATGGACCAAAGAAACTACCCCAACGCCACAAGTATTGATAAGTTGTTCTTCTTGCGTTTGGACCAACAAAATCTTTATTGCTAAAATTGAATCGTGCACCCACTTGCAACCAGTCTTTCACCTGGGTGTTAATATTCATCATAGCTGTCCATTTGTCCATCTTTTCTGGATTAAAAGTCATGATGCCTTCGTCGTGGTTGTAACCCAATGATAGGTAGTAAGATGTTTTACCACTTGTTCCATTTATTGATACATTATGCGCTTGACCGGGTTTCCACTTTCTAAACATAATATCTACTACATCCCAGTCGGCATAGTACATTCCGACGCCATTGTTATCTAACATAAAGTCACCAACAATATTAGAACCATTGCCTAAAATCATCTCACGATAACCTGACTTTTTGCCATTGTGTTCTTGTTTCCATTTCTCAGCAAAAGGTAACATTTGATCTAAATACATACCGAAAAGTTCGTTTTCCAAGCCAGCTCTGTTATTTGCTTCAATAAGAGCTTTTAACTGTGTTGGCACATCTGGGTAGTTGGGTAAAATACTTGCTGTATCCCAACTGAAATTATTGGTGTAATTTACAGAAACACGGTCGGTTTCTTTTGCTGAACGTGTTGTAATTAAAATAACACCAAATGCAGCTCTTGTACCGTAGATTGAGGTTGAAGCAGCATCTTTTAATACCGATATGTTTTCAATATCCTGTGTGTTAAGTAGGGATAAATCATCTAAGGGGACGCCATCTACCACAATTAGGGGGTTGCTTGTTGCGTTGTTACTTAGAGTTCCGAGTCCACGAATACTTATCGAAGGTTGTGCTCCTAGTGCCCCACTACTGTTGATTATAGAAAGACCAGAAACCGCACCTTGCAGAGCTTTAGAAATGTCAGTATAAGGTCTCGCTTCTAATGTTTTTGCTACATCAACTGTTGATACAGCTCCTGTTAAGTTCTCCTTTCGTTGAACCCCATATCCGACTACTACCAAATCCTCAAGCTGTTCTGTATCTTCTTCTAATATAATTATTAAAGAAGGTTGAACTGCAACTTCTTGGGTTTTCATTCCTACATAAGAAACAATAAGTGTTGCATCTGAGGGAGCAAATAGTGAAAATTCACCATTTAAATCAGATATTGCTCCAACTCCCGCTACACCCTTTACTTGAACCGATGCCCCAATGATTGGAACACCACTTTGCTCCAAGACTTTCCCTGTTACAGGTGTCTGAGCAAAAGAAAGACTTACACTAAATAGTATCAGTGTAAATAATAGGCTTAGTTTTTTTCTCATAAAAGTTTTAATTTTAATAGATTAGAGTATTGATTAATAATTAATTAGTTTTTTTATTGTAATAATTTTGAGTTTATTCTGGTATTTTGTGTTTTTTACTCTATTATCATTTGGCAATATCATACTGACAAAGATAATTAATTATTTATATAAAAAAAA
>CAYFRA010000091.1:0-5324 GCA_964345395.1 uncultured Paludibacter sp.
TGCACATTTGAATAAGCTATTAAATCGATGGCATCGGGTTCGCAAACCGGCATACACATTCCGCAACCTTTACACAACGTGCTATTGATTACGGCTACCGATTTATCACCACTGTTTTGCATTGATATAGCATCAAATGGACAGAGTGGAATACACTTTTCGCAACCAGTACAAGCCACAGGATCAATCTCTGCAACTTGCGGGTCGGTCTCTAACACACCTTTACTCAAGTTTGAGTAAGCTTTTGTAGCTGCAGAAAGTGCAGAGTTTACTGTTTCAATAATGGTTTTTGGACCTTGACAAGTTCCTGCAATGGTAACTCCATCAATCACAGTTTCCACTGGGCGAAGTTTCATATGTACTTCGTTGAAAAACTTATCGCGACCACGTGGTAGTTTGAAAATACGACCGATGTTTTCATCTTTGCGTGGCACCATTCCTGTAACTAAAACTACCAAGTCGGGCTCAACTTCCAGTTCACGTCCACCAGTCAAAATGTCGTTTATACGCACCACCGGCTTATTGTTACGTGCAAATACAGTTGGTAAATCATCTTCATACGATTGCATATAGATGTCACCACCTTGTAGCGAGTCGGCATAAAGTAGCTCTTGTTTACCATACGAGCGCACACCGCGAGTGAAGTGGAAATTCTGAATATCTTTGAATTTCTCTCTCGCCTCATTGGCTGCGTGAATGGTTGCCGTACAACAGAAGCGTGAACAGTAGGTATTACCTCCTTCGGGCTGACGGCTTCCAACGCAATAGATATAAGCGATGTTTTTTACTCGTTTGCCTTTATAGGTTAGTTTCCCTTTTTCGTGATCAATCAACTGCTTAAATTCAGGCAGTGTTATCACATTTGGAACGCTATTGAAACCATACTCGCCTTCGTCGGGCGTGTAATTATCAAAGCCTGTGGCTACCAATACCGAGCCGACATTGATATCAAACTCCTCTTCTCGCTGACGAATTTTCAACGTGATATCGCCAATGCTTCCTGTGTTTGAAATCACCTCTGAGTTTGTCCAAATAGTTACATTTTCGCGACTTTTCAAATCATCGTGAAGGCGTCTAATGATAGAATCACCCGTTTCTTCGGTCATAAATAGGTCTTTCCACTTTGCAACCCAACCACCTACTGCAGCTTCTCTTTCGATAACGAAAACGTGCATCTCTTTATCTGACAAAGCTAAAGCAGCTTTTAAACCTGCAATGCCGCCGCCAATAACAGCTACGCTTTTTTCAGCTTTGATTTGCGTCGGTTCCAATGGTTTTGTGTGACGAGCCTTTGCAATAGCACCTTTTACCAAATGAATGGCTTTTTCGGTTGCTCCCATTTTGTCGTTTGAATGAGCCCAAGAAGCCTGTTCACGTATATTGGAATGAACGTAAGTGTATTTATTCAAATCGCCTCGTTCACTCACTTCACGGAAAGTAGCTAAGTGTAATTTTGGCGAACAAGATGCTACAATCACACCATCCAAATTGTGCTCTTTGATATCTTCAATCATATCTTTTTGGTTGGAATCTGAGCAAGCAAACATTGTGCGCTTTGACAATACAATGCTATCCTCATCTTCAACGGCTGCGCGAACCTTTTCTACATCCACGTAATCCGAGATATTCCCACCGCAATGACAAACATATACTCCAATTCTTTTCTTTTTCATAATAACTCTTTTTTTAGAATAAGTTTATCAACAAGTTCTATCTAAATTTACCCGCTTACGTGGTTCGGGATTCTCTTTTCTATCCAAGCCAACCAAATAGCCAATCGCCTCTGACGATGCAGAACCGGCCGAAAGAATAGCATCAGGAATATCCATCGGTGCAGCTGCTGTGCCCGCTACAAATACGCCTTCAATGCTTGTCTTAGCAGGTGCTGCCATCATATCAATCTGTTTTACAAACTTGAACTTATCCACTTGCAATTCATCGTCAAACATCACTCTTGCCTCTTCGTTGGGCAGAGCACCTACAGAAAGTACAACTAAATCGTGCTCTTCCTCTTTGAGTTTACCCTCGTTGATATCCTCGTATCTCAATCGCAAATTACCATCTTCATTCTCTTTGATACGTCCTATTTTTCCTTTTACAAAATTGACACCCATACCTTTAGCTTGCTCATAAAACTCCTCGAATCCTTTTCCAAAAGAGCGGATGTTGAGGTAATAAATAGTGATGTCAGCCATCGGCAAAGCCCCCATCAGTAGTTGAGCTTGCTTGATAGAGTACATACAGCAAATTTGTGAACAGATTGGATTGCCTACAGAAGCATCGCGTGAGCCAGTACAAAGTACATAGGCTATTTTGTCAGGCACTTTCCCATCGCTTGGTCTTAATACAGTGTGGAAAGGGCGAGTTGGTGCAATTTGACGCTCCATTTGCATAGAGGTAAGCACGTTTTTATATTCACCATAGCCATAGCGTGGAATTTTAAGTGGATCAAAAAGATTGAAACCAGTTGCTAATACTACCGTTTTTGCACTCACATCAAATTCCTCATCTTTCATTGTGAAGTCGATGCAATTTGTAGGACAAACACGCTCGCAAGCACCACAAAGAGTACAGTTGTCGATATCGATTACCGCAGCTTTAGGGTCGCAAATGTTGAATGGAATATAAGCTGCTTTTCGCCCAACCAATTCAAATTGATATTGGTCCACAACGCTTACGGGGCAAGCCTGTTCACATTTTTGACAAGCTGTGCAATCATCTACGTGCACATAGCGTGCTTTTTTATAGAGCTTAGCCGTAAACTCATTCTCACTTCTCTTTTTTATATTGCTAACCGTGCTTCCTGTATATACGTCTATATTGGGATGACGTGCAATTTCCGACACCTTCGGCGTGGTAATACAAGCAGCACAGTCTAATGTTGGAAACACCTTGCTAAGCAATATCATTTTGCCTCCGATGGTGTCGTCTTTATCAACCAACAGGACTTTATAACCAGTGTTGGCTAAATTGAGAGCAGCTTCACCGCCCGCAATTCCGGCTCCGACAACCAAGGCATCGTATGTTAATTTATTTTTCACTTGATTCACGATTCAGGATGTAATGTTCTTAATAAATATTCATTGAAACTTTTTACTTGTTTCACAAAAGATTCGCTGCATACTGAGCAGATAGCTGCCATACGCAAACGAGCAGGATCAAGCTCTTGCGACTTCATCATCTCGTGTGTCATCGATACTAAATTTCCCGTTTTTTCGGTACAAGTTTCACCATAGATACAGTCGGAACCATCCGCTGCAATGAAAACTCCATCAAAACCCTTTTCATAAGCGTGCAAAATCCACTTGGGTTTAATGCCACTCGAACAAGGCACCACGATGGTGTAAACGGTGGGTGGGTAGTGTAGTTTCAGCAATCCCGCCATATCAATAGCCGGGTCAGATATTTTATCGGTCGAAAAGACCAATATCTTTGCTGTTTTGGTATGTAGTGTAGCCATATATGCTGTTTTTGGTTTTGATTAAAGTTTTATTTTAATATAATTCAGCTATTTGCTAATATGCACTAACAGCTTTTATTAGTACATATTAGCAAAATAATTTAAGCCTTTATTCAAAATATTAGATTTATATTATTAGGATGTTTTTATTACATCCTGATAATAACTGTGTCTGTTAGCTTACTTTTTACGCATAAATACTTTGAAGTAGCCACTCTCCTCGTATGCACCAAGGAATTCGTGTCCTTGTTTTTTGCACCATTTTGGAATATCCACTTTCGTACCTTCGTCGGCTGCTAAAATTTCCATTACATCACCTGATGCAATTGTACCAATATTTTTCTTTGCTTCTAAAAGTGGTCCTGGACAAGCTGTACCACGTGCGTCAACTGATTTTGCAACTGCTAAATCTTTTAATTCTTGTTCTGTCATAATTTCTAAATTTTTAAAATATTTATTCTTTACTTTTATTTTTTATTTTATGTCACAAAGTTTCACGAAGTTTTTGCACTAAGTTTCACAAAGGACTGTCTTTCTAACTTTTAACTTTTTAACTTTTAACTAAATTAGATAAACCACTGCATTGCACTTTCGCCTGCATCAGCCACAAAAGTAGTAGCACCAGCATAGCTCAATTGTGGATAGTCGATAAGCTCCTCTTTTTTGAAGCCCATTAAATCCATCGACATTTCGCAAACGATGATTTCAATGCCCAATTCAGCAGCTTGCTCAAACATTTCGTCCAATGACAATACGTTTTTCTTTTTCATCAAACCTTTAATCATTTTTGGACCCATACCGCACATATTCATTTTGGATAGTGGCAGTTTATTCTTGCTGTTAGGCAGCATCATACCAAACATTTTTGCCATAAAGTCTTTTCCCTTTGGTTTTTTCTTTGGGTCGCGAAGAGCTGATAGTGCCCAAAATGAGAAGAAAAGTTTTACTTGGGTGTCCATTGCTGCGGCTGCTAATGAGATAATCATTGCGGCAAGGATTTTATCCATATCGCCTGAAACGATTGCAATGGAGAGTTGGTCTTGGCGAGCTTCTTCAAGGTCGTTGATGCGATCTTGCAACTCTTCAACCTGCTTTTGTAGTTGTTCTATTGTTTTTTCCACGTCTATAATTTTTATTTTAGAAAATGGTTAATTGTTTTGTTTTAAATCACTGATGCAAAATTATGCAATAAAAAATTTAATTCTAAAAAAAATGCTGTGTCGTTAGTTACTTTGTTTTGTGATTTAAATCACAATGACTATATTTGTAAAATGAAACACGAATGTAAATCTTGTATTTTTAATGAAAAAGCTACCAAAGTATTGAGTAGCAGTAATTTTCATTTGTTAGAAGAGAATCATCTTGTTATCAATTTTCATAAAGGAGATTCGATAATCAAGCAAGGGGTGTATTCGACTAATGTTGTATTCTTGCGACAAGGATTGGTAAAAATACATATCAAAGGTCCATACAGCGAGCAAATTGTACGTTTGGTAAAAGCACCAACATATTTAGGCTTACCTACCACCATTGGCGATAAAATCAATCAATATTCCATCACAGCACTTTCTGATGTAGAAGTTTGCTTTATCAATATTGAGGTATTTGAAACAATTTTGAAAGAAAATACTGTATTTGCCAATGAAATCATTTTGGAACTTTGCAGAAATGAATTAGACTCGTTTGAGCGATGTGCTAACCGTACACAAAAACAGGCACGTGGAAAAATAGCAGCATTTCTATTAGAGATGAGTAATCATATTTTTGAGTCAGATAGTTTCACATTACCACTCTCCCAATCAGAAATTGGCAACTTAGTTGACGTAGGTCGCGAAGGCGTAAGCCGTGTTATGTCAGAATATGA
>CAYFRA010000092.1:0-5234 GCA_964345395.1 uncultured Paludibacter sp.
TGTAGTTATTAATAGCTAAAGTTAAGGATATTAATTTGTTGCAAAAGTTTCAAAAAAGTATTTTTTATTTTTTTTTAATGATAAAACATTATACCTTTGCACCTGAAATCTTGAGAAAAAACAAACAAACTAATTTAATAATACTCGCACAAACACACAAAAAAAAAATGAAACGTATCATTTTAATTACCTCCATCCTCCTGCTAACTGCTTTACAAAGTAGCCATGCACAATTACCAGAACGTCATCTCAAATCTATTGACGGTAAAAATGTGAACACTGCTGACCTTTCCAAATTGGGGCGACCCGTAGTCATTAGTTTTTATGCCACTTGGTGCAAACCCTGCTTGAGAGAGTTGAAAGCAATTCATGAGGTTTACCCCGATTGGCAAGATGATGCTGACATTGAAGTGGTTGTTGTTTCAATCGACGATGCTCAAAACAGTGCCAAAGTAAAAACAATGGTAGATGGCTTGGGGTGGGACTTTACTGTTCTTTTAGACCCTAATGGTGATTTTAAATCTGCAATGGGTGTAAATCTAATCCCCGCCATATATATTGTTGATAGTACGGGTAAAATTGCTTATCAAAAAAATGGTTACACCGATGGTAGCGAACACGAGCTTTTTGATAAAGTAGTAGAGATTGAAAAACAGATAAAAGCATCTAACCAATAGGATAAATGAAAAAGCTTTATCAAATCGCATCTATTTCTCTGCTTTATTGCTTGCTTGCATCACACACAATAACTGCACAAAATTTAGACTCACAAAATAAGAAGGAAAAGAGCAATTTCTTCTCCTCGTTTGTGCTATCTGGTGATATACAAACCAATATGCTATTGGCCGAAAATGACTCGGCTATCGATGCTGTAGCGGGCGATAAACCCTTCAAATCGAACAGCTATGTCAGATTAGCACTGAAAAACGATTATATCGAAAGCGGTATCAGGGCTGAATATATGAGAAACCCACTACCTGGATATGAAGCAAATTTTGCAGGTTCAGGTATTGGGCATATCTATGTGAGAGGTATGTATAAGTTTTTCGATATCACAGCTGGTGATTTTTATGAACAATTTGGTAACGGTTTAATTTTCAGGGCTTATGAAGAGAGAAGTTTAGGTATCGACAACTCACTTAG
The DNA here is from genome assembly GCA_964345395.1 of uncultured Paludibacter sp. GTDB lineage: Bacteria > Bacteroidota > Bacteroidia > Bacteroidales > Paludibacteraceae > UPXZ01. The sequence continues at coordinate 1,144 of CAYFRA010000092.1, forward strand.
GGGTGGAAGAGTTATATTGAAACCTTATAAAGGAATAAGCATTAAAGCTCTCGGCGGTAGTCAAAGATATTATTTCCACGAGAGAAATAACTTGATATTGGGCTCAGATATCGATTTGGGTTTAGATCAAATGATACCAACTCTGCAAGAGAACAACTGGAATTTATCTCTTGGAGGTTCATTCATCAGCAAATCTGAGCCTGATGAGATCATTATGGTAAATTCAGATCAAAGATTAAATCTTCCTGAAAGAGTCGGAGCATTTAGCGGTAGAATGAATTTGCAAAAAAGTGGCTTTGTGCTATCAACAGAGTATGCCAAGAAGGTCAACGACCCCTCTTTCGACAACAACTATATCTACAAAGATGGCAACGCTCTCTTGGTTTCTACATCCTATTCGCAAAGAGGGATGAGCATACTACTCCAAGCTAAGCGAAATGAGAATATGTCGTTCAGAAGTTCACGTTCACGTGGTGGAATTGCCTCTTTTATCAATCATCTCCCTCCTTTCAGTATGCAACATAGCCACACATTAGCGGCTCACTACCCCTATGCTACCCAGTTTATGGGCGAATGGGCATTCCAAAGTGAGTTTCGTTACAATTTTAAGAGACGCACCACTTTAGGTGGTAAATATGGCACCGATATGAGGATGAGTTTTTCGCATATCAGAGGTTTGTTTGACGAAGCTGATCATATTGGAAAAAACAACCGAGGACAAACAGGTTATAAACCCGCTTTCTTCGAGATGTCTAAGGAGCTTTATTATCAAGATTTCAACATTGATATTAGCAAAAAAGTGAACAGTTTGTTCTCTTTCAACTTACTCTATATGAATCAATTCTACAATCAACGGATAGTAGAAGGACACGGAAACAATGGCGATATTGTTCATAGCAATATCTTTGCAAGCGAGCTCAAATTTAATTTTAATCGCAAAACCAACTTACGAACAGAGCTACAATATCTTCATACCAAACAAGATGAAGGTGACTGGCTTTATGGTGCGGCTGAGTTAAGCCTTTTCTCAAATTGGATGATAGGTGTTTCTGACACCTACAATTCAGGGCTTACTAAAACCCACTACCCTATGATTACATCAACTTACTCCTACCACTCGCATCGCATACAACTTGGATATGGACGCACTCGCGAAGGTATCAACTGTGCTGGTGGTGTGTGTCGGATGGTGCCTGCAAGCAGAGGCTTTAATATCGCTTATAACTACAATTTCTAAGAAAACAATCAAATGAAAAAATATTTATATATATCACTTCTTATTCTTTTTACCTACTCTTGCGATATCATTCCTGAGAGTGAGCGTTTTTTAGAAATAGATAACACTCCAAAGGAGCGTGTTATTTTGTTAGAAGATTATACCGGTCAGCGTTGCATCAACTGTCCTGACGCAGCACAAGAGATTGATTTGTTATCAGAAGTTTTTGGTGACAACTTGGTAGTTGTAGGTATCCACGCAGGTGTTTTCTCTCTACCCCCTATGCAAACAGAAGCTGGTAATGAGTACAACAAACATTTTGCAATCAGTAGCTACCCAAAGGGATTGATAAATAGAACTCTTTACAAGGGAAGCAAGGAGGTTGATTACAACAACTGGGGAGAGGCTATTGGAAACGAAATTTTGAAAAAAACCAAAGTTTCAATCTCTGCTGATAAAGTGTGGGATGCAACCGATAATTCTCTAAAATTAGATGTGAGCGTAAAAAAAGATGTAGCTTTCGATATTGACAACACTTCGCTTTTGATATGGCTTACGGAAAGCAATATCGTAGCCCCGCAATCCATGCCCGATGGAACAGTTAAAAGTGACTATGTGCACAACCACGTGTTACGAGATGCGATAAACGGAACTTGGGGCAGTGAGTTGAAGTTTGAAAACAATATATCTCAAAGCAGTATCAACTACTCATTTGATGATAAAAATTGGGAGTTGGAGCATTGCGACATCATTGTATTTGTTTTTGACACTGATAGCAAAGAGGTGATTGAGACAATTAAGTTACCATTGATTGACTAATAACGATAAAATTAAATAAACATTCAAGATATGAAAAAAACATTTTTTATTATAACACTGATTGTGCTCTTTAACCAGATGACAATTGCACAATCACTGCAATTTATATATGAGGGCGTTGAGTTAGACAATAACCAAAATGTAAGTGTTACTCAATTTATGGATGATGGTTTTGGTGGTGTAAAACTAAAATTTGCTCCAACTCTAAAGAACAACACAAGCGGTAAAATGACCATTAAAATCATCAAAGAGGAGATTGAGATGGCTGAAGATAGCTACAGTACGTTTTGCACTGCTTTAGGTTGTTTTCCGGGTAATGAAAGCCCCATCAATTTTGACCTTGAGGGCAATGACGAAACGACCTCTTTTTATGGAGAATTTTTCCCATTCCACCTCGATTCAGAAGCTATAATCAAATATACGGCCCAACAAGTGGGTGCACTCCAAAATAGCAGTGCAACAGTAGAAGTGCATTACATCTACTCTACAACAAAGGTTAAAGATGTTGGTTTCACCAATTTGTCTATTATTCAATCAGGTAGTCTTTGTCATATCTCATACAAAAATATGAATGATATAAAAATGGATATTTATACCACCAATGGTGTTAAACTCAATAGCTATGAAATGGCTGCATCAAACAGCAGCCTTGAATTCCACCTACCTACCAAACAAGGTGTTGTTCTATTGGTATTTACTGACAAACAAGGCAACTCAACTTCAGAAAAAATATTAATTAAATAAAGTTCACTCAAAATTTACAACTAAAAAAAATGTTTATGAAAAAAAATGTATTCATTCTAACTCTTATTGCTCTATTCGCTGTATTCAGTGTTCAAGGGCAAGGATTTTCTAAAGATCCAGCTTTCAGTGCGAAAGCCAATTTGCAAGCGAAACAAAATGCTGCAAGCAATGCTGCGTACTATAAATTAGGTTACTGTACGAATGATGCCCCTGGCGAAGGAGAAGGCGTTGGTGGTTTATCACAAGTATCTAATATTGAAGCTATGATTAAAATTCCTGCAAGCATGGTTAATCCCCTTCTTGGTGCTTCAATAGCGGGTGTCAATGTAGGACTCAGTGCTGTTTCAAAAGATGTTACTGTATTTGTTCGTGAATCCATGAAGGGTGCTAATATCCTCTCTGCCACTTTAAGCACAACTAAAATCGGATGGAACGAAGTGATTTTTCCAGAAGCATTGGAATTGGAAAATAAGGATTACTACATAGGTTACAACATCCCAAAAATGCCAGCTAACACATATCCTATCGGTGCAAGCCCAAAGAGCTCATCACCTTCAAATGCTTTTTTATTAAATATCGATGGTGGTGAATTTGTAGATTATACGAGTCAATTCGGAGCTCTCACTATTCAGGCTCTACTGGATGGTGATGAAGCTATGTTTGGCAATAAATTAGACCTTATTGACATCGAACTGAAAGGGCACTATCCTATCGGTAGTGAAATTGATGTGCCTATCTTGGTGATCAACTATGGCAACAATGATATCAACGAAATTGAGTTGACATATAAATATGCATCAAATGAAGCAGTTACACAAACATACTCAACCAACCTCAAAGCCGGCAATACCGAAGTACAAAAAATTATAGTAGTGGAAAAAATGCTCCTTGAAGAGTCGGGTAGCTTCACAGTTACTGTCCATAAAGTGAATGGAGTGGAAGTGGATGTTAAACCCATCAGCAAAAACACTTTAGTATATGACGCCAGTAAAGCCAAAGATAAAAAGGTATTGTTGGAGCAGTTTACAACAGAAGCGTGCGTTAATTGTCCACGTGGAACAAAAAATCTAGTTGCTGGAGTAAACAGTTTGGATGATCCTTCTAAAGTAGTGTGGGTAGCTCATCATGCTGGATATTTTACTGATTCATATACTATTGAAGATTCTGAAAAGTACCTGAGATTTTATACAGGCCGTACTTATGCACCAGCTTATATGCTTGACAGAACCATTTTTGAAGAAGATTCTCCAGTCATGCTTCCTGCAACTGGTGAAGTTGTGAAAAATGCAATTATCGATGCTTTAGAAATACC
>CAYFRA010000093.1:0-5103 GCA_964345395.1 uncultured Paludibacter sp.
GGCATTGTGCTAGATTGCATCGTCTCTGGATTTACAACTACTGTTCCCCATTTGCTCACTTCCAATTGTGGTGTGGATTGCGAAATCAATGGATTGGGCGAAACACCAACACTTACAATCACCTCATCAACTTCTACTCGCTTAATGGCACCCTCTACAGGCACAGGCGAGCGACGTCCTGATTCATCTGGCTCTCCAAGCTCCATTACTTGCAAAACCATTTCACGAACACGACCATGCTCATCGCCAATATATTCAATGGGATTGTGAAGCATAAGAAATTCTATTCCTTCGCTTTTGGCGTGATGCACCTCCTCAACACGTGCTGGCATTTCAGCTTCGGTACGGCGATAGACAATCATCGCTCTTTCGGCTCCCAAACGGCGTGCAGTACGCACTGAATCCATCGCTGTGTTTCCTCCACCAATAACCGCCACTTTTTTACCTTTGTAAACAGGTGTGTCGGAATCTGGATTGGCTGCATCCATCAAATTGACGCGAGTAAGGTATTCATTTGAAGACATAATACCCACTAAATTCTCGCCTTTGATATTCATAAAGCGTGGTAAACCGGCTCCGCTTCCTACAAAAATACCATCATAACCATCAGCCTCTAATTCTTGAATGGTAATTGTTTTTCCGATAATGCAATTGGTTGTGAATTTTACACCCATTGCACGCAAGTTATCTATTTCAACTTCTACAACCGAATTGGGCAAACGAAACTCAGGAATACCATATTTCAACACTCCGCCAATCTCGTGCAAAGCCTCAAAAACTTGCACTTCGTAGCCCAATTTTGCCATATCGCCCGCAAAGGAGAGACCGGCTGGACCTGAACCAACTACCGCCACTTTTTTGCCATTGGATGGAAGAACTTCTGGAACAGATATATTTCCACTTTCTCGTTCAAAGTCAGCCGCAAAACGCTCCAAATGACCTATAGCAACTGATTCTTTTTTGGCTTTGACGTGGATACATTGTGCTTCACACTGGCGCTCTTGCGGACATACACGTCCACATACCGCAGGAAGTGCCGATGTCATTTTTAGAATCTTAGCAGCTTCGTGAAACTCGCCTACCTCAATGGCTTTTATAAAATCTGGAATGTGAATACTAACCGGACAGCCATCCATACAAGTTGGATTTACACAATCCAAACAGCGTTGAGCTTCAAGCATTGCCAACTCAGGTGTAAGCCCCAAATTGACCTCTTCATCACGCACTCTGCTGCGATAATCGGCATCGAGTTCAGGCATTATCACACGTGAGATAGCAGAACGCTCTCTCGGTTTCATCTTGTTTCTTAGCTCTAAACGCCAAGCTAAATCTCTATTTGATTTTTTTACTTCAGCCATTTCTGGAATGTTTTTTTTAATTCAATAAATGTGTTCGTAAAAGACGCTATTCTTTTCTTAATCTTCTTCTAAAATTCTCTTTTTTTGTTTCTCGTAATCCTCTTTTGTTATGAGGTTTTCATCCAAAAGTTGTTTCAATTCACGCAGTTTATCTGCTTTAGATTTTACTGGCTCATATTCATAATCATTATTATAATACTCATCTGATGCAGGATTGCTCAATAGTGGCACCAATTCATAGGTATGAGTTGGATTATATTTCATTGTCCACAAGAATGGAATCCATACAAAAAGACCTCCAATAATAGCTCCTACATCTACTTGTTCTGTTCTTGAAAAACCGGTATAATAAGGTTCATACCCCTCCATAGTGAGTTTTACATTTGTGTGGCTACCTACAATTTTAGTATCGGTATATCGATAAGGAGTGTTACCAACTGGTTGTTCGTCAATATACACCTTAGCTCCGCTTGGTATGGATTGAATCATTGTTGTACTTGCACAGCTTGCAAACAGCACTGCTATTGCCATTAAAATCAAAATTGAATTCTTCATTGTTTGTTTTATTTGAATGAATAATAAGTATGTTGTTTAAAAATAAATATGCAAATTATTGACCCATTTTGAGCTCCATTTCTTCGCGTTCAATATCTTTGTAACCGCCCAAACGCATCAACATTTCATCAAAATCAACTTGATGTGCATCAAATTCAGGACCATCAACACAAACAAAACGGGTTTTGCCACCAACAGTAACCCGACAAGCACCACACATTCCCGTGCCATCTACCATAATGGTATTGAGCGAGGCCACGGTAGGCACTTCGTATTTTTTAGTCAGTTCGCTTACAAATTTCATCATAATTGCGGGTCCTATTGTTACGCACTGATCAACTTTTTCGCGATTAATGACCATTTCAACACCATTTGTAACCAAACCTTTGTTGCCATACGAGCCATCGTCTGTCATAATAATCACTTCATCGGAATGTTCACGCATCTGCTCTTCAAGTATCAGTAAATCTTTGTTGCGTGCAGCCATTACAGTAACAATCCGATTACCGGCTTCTTTCAGAGCTTTCACAATGGGCAACATCGGTGCAGTACCAACACCACCGCAGGCACAAACTACCGTACCAAAATTTTCGATATGCGTAGCGTTGCCAAGCGGACCCACTAAGTCGGTAATATAATCACCTTCGTTCAAATCAGTCAATTTGATGGATGAAACCCCCATTCGCTGAATAACAAGCGTTATTGTGCCACGCTCTACATCGGCATCAGCAATGGTAAGTGGAATACGCTCGCCTTTTTCACCTACACGAGCCATTACAAAATGACCCGCTTTGCGTGCTTTTGCAATTAAGGGTGCTTCTACCACAAACTTAATTACACGGTCTGAGAAATACTCTTTACTTACAATTTTGTTCATTTCTTTATTTTAGTTTCTTATTAATTTTAAAAAATAAATCTACTCCTCCAAGCCCATTTTATCTGGAATATCTTGTTGTTTGCTCTCTGCTCCCGGAATTTTTATCTCATTATTTAATTTCAAATCAGGAACTGGTATCGCTTCTATAACCTCCCGAATAACCGTATCGGTCTCTTCAATTGACTCTAAATATACACCCTCACAACGATAATCACGTGTAATTGTCTCTTTGGGTTTTGGAAACTTAGCACGATAATGTTCAAACTGTTTATCAGAAAGGACAAAGCCCATAAAATGAGCAAAAATAGGTAAAGCCGTACGACTGGCTTGTCCCAAAGAGGCGTTGCGAAAATGGACACTTCGATGCTCGGCACCTACCCAAGCCCCTGCTACCAATTTAGGTGTAACACCTACATACCAAGCGTCAGAATAATTAGATGAAGTTCCTGTTTTTCCTCCAAACTCTGTATCCCACCGCATAATATCATAATTCCAAAGAGCACGTGAAGTGCCACCGGGCTCCGTAATTCCACCTTTTAATAGTTCTGTAATCAAGAAAGCATCTTCATAAGTCATTACTTTTTTTGCTTTGGCTCTGCTTTCATAAATCACTACTCCCTCTTTGTCCTCTATCTTTGTAACAATAACCGGAGTTTGATACATACCATCATTGACAACGGTGCCATAAGCATTGACCATCTCTAACAAAGAGACTTCTGAAGCCCCCAAACTCAATGTAGGCACTTCCTCTAATTTTGATTTTACACCTAAAAGTCGAGCTGTTTCAATCACTTTTACCAATCCCACTTCTTTTGCCAGTCCTACTGCAACTGTATTGACTGAGCGAGCAAAGGCATTTTTCAACGATAGCGTTGCAGACGAATAAGTGCCTCCTGCATTGCGTGCTGTCCAGGCATACTTCCCGCTACCCCAAGTAATCGGTTCATCAACCATTCTATCGCAAGGAGATTTACCTGATAAGATAGCTGCTGCGTAAACAAACATTTTGAAAACCGAACCGGGCTGACGCTTACTTTGAGCTACCTTATCATACTGCCAAAAGTCAAAATTTATATCGCCAACCCAAGCTTTGATATGCTTGCTATCGGGCTCCATCGCCACAAAACCGGCATGCATAATATGGTTCATATATTTCAATGAGTCTATCGAACTCATTTCAACCTCTTTAGATCCATTTTCATAATCATATATAAGCATCTTCTTTGGCATGTTGAGGTATTTCTCAATCGAATCGGTATCACCTTGATATTGAGCAGATAGAGATTTATATATATTAGAACGTTTGAGTAGATTTGGAATGAAATTTTTAAGTTCATTGCCATTTTCATCACGCCAAGGATTTTGCCCCCTCCAATGATTGAAGAAGTTGCGTTGCACAATCTTCATCTGTTTTTTTACAGCCTCTTCGGCATAAGCTTGCATTCTGGAATCGATAGTAACATAGATTTTTAGGCCATCTGCATAAATATCATATCCGTTATCTTCACCCCATCGCTCCATGTGCTTGGTCAGATAGAAACGGAAATATGGAGCTAAACCTTCACTTGGTTTTTCAACACGATAATCCAACTTCAGCGGAAGTTGTTTGATAGAATCAGCTTCGGCTCGGCTGATGTATTTGTTTTTGGCCAAAAGGTCGATTAAAACATCTCTTCTACCCTTTGAACGGTCTGGATTCAAATAGGGATTGTATGCGGTGATTGCTTTCAATATACCCACCAGAACAGCCGACTGCTCATAATTCAATTTGTCTGGAGTGGTATTAAAATAGGTATTAGCGGCAGTATGAATACCGTAAGCATTGCTCCCAAAACTCACTGTATTGAGATACATTTCTAAAATCTCTCTTTTGGAGTAGAGCAGCTCCAACTTCAAAGCGGCACTCCACTCTTTCGTTTTTTCCAAAGGTAGTCGTAATCCGGGTATATTACCGACAATACCACGCGAATATTGACTTCGAGTCTTAAACATATTTTTTACCAGCTGCTGAGTTATGGTGCTCGCCCCTCGTGGATTGCCTTTAAGTGCATCTTTTATTGATGCAAAAAGGCTTTGAACATCAATTCCGAAATGTTTATAAAACCGCTTATCTTCGGTACTTATTAATGTGTTTAGCATCTCGACAGAAACATCATCTAAAGTTACTTCTTTTCGATTTTCTGTGAAATACTTACCTACCACAACACCATCGGCACTGATAATCTCTGACGACAATGATTGAGGAGGATTGGCGATAATTTTAATAGAAGGAGATTTACCAAATAGCCAAAGAAAATTGATATCGACCAAGAA
>CAYFRA010000094.1:0-4951 GCA_964345395.1 uncultured Paludibacter sp.
TTTGTTTAATTTGTGCTCATATTGTACACGTAGAAATGCTAACTTGCTTTGTTCGACATATTCTAAGGCAATTGATACATAACTCCTACTATTATAGAATATGCTGTTTTGAAGTTTATATAATAGCTAATCAAAAAAATCAGTTGCTATTTACAGCTAAGAAGTAGATTTCAATTTTAATAATACTTAAATTTGAGTATCTTTACAAGATAGAAAAACAAGAGATATGAATGACTTGTTGGTATTTCTCAAAGTATAAAAAGTTCAAAACAAAGCCGCTATTTTCAGGGATAATACCATTTCATTTTGTAGTCTGTTTTGTTTAAATAACAGGGTGAATTATGAGTAATAAAAACAACAAAAATTTCAAACTGACTCCTGAGTTTATTGAATCTTTACTGCCTAATGAAGTATTTGTGTTTGGGAGTAATCTTGAAGGCCAACACATTGGTGGAGCTGCAAGAACAGCTTTGAATAAGTTTGGAGCAGTTTATGGTCAAGGAATTGGTTTGCAAGGGCAAAGCTATGCTATACCTACTATGCAAGGTGGTGTAGAGACGATTGTGCCTTATGTTGATCAATTTATTGAGTTTGCGAAAGAAAACAAGGATAAGTTCTTTTATGTAACTCGTATTGCTTGTGGAATTGCTGGGTTTCGTGATGAAGAAATCGCCCCTCTATTTCGGCAAGCTTTGGATTTAGATAATGTATCGCTTCCAAAGTCGTTTGTGCGGCTGTTGCTTGATTAAATTACCTGATTGTTAGTATTGAAACTGAAAAATTATTATCATAAATATGTCGCTTAAAAGAGAATTAATATATATCGATGGTAAAGATAGAACCGATGATATCGATAAGTTTTCGTATATAGACGACAGATGTGTTGTTGTTTTCAAAGGAAGTAATAAAGAGTTTTTTTACAGCAAAAAAAGAGCAGAAATTGTACATACTGCTATAAGTAACGATTACGCTTACCAAGTATTCAAATATCTAAAAAAGTTAGCAGAGACGATAGGATTGACCACTGATGATGGAGACAATATTCTGTTAAATAGCTATGAAAGCATTTCGACAATTCCTACAAACTCAATTCTTTCAAACTTTCTGAATGGCACGTTATCTGCAAAGGACAGTAACATTGCCAAGCCAATTTTTTATCCATTTGGTTTTAATATTAGCCAGAAGAGTGCCGTTGAAACTGCATTTGCAAATGATTTAAGTGTAATAGAAGGGCCTCCTGGCACGGGTAAAACCCAAACGATACTCAACATCATTGCTAATGCTGTGATAAATGGGCAAAGCGTTGCTGTTGTATCAAGCAATAATTCAGCAACAGAGAATGTTTATGAGAAACTCGAAAAAGCAAATCTGAGCTTTATTTCTGCCCTACTTGGAAATTCTCAAAATCGAAAAGAGTTTATCGCCTCACAAACAGAAATACCTGATCTGACGCCATTCAACTTGACCAATAAAGAAAAAAAAGAAATAAGGCATAAAGCAACAAAGCTATTTGAGCAGCTCGTTGCCAAATTGGAATATAAGAATGAACTGGCTCAACTGAAATTGCAATTAGAAAATATAAAAACAGAATATAGACACTTCAAAGAGGCAAATAAAGAGAAAACAGAGATAGCTTTAGATTTTAAAAAAAGTGTTACGGCACAAAATATCGTTGAATTATGGGTTGATGTTGAATATCTCATCGAAAGGAAAAAGGAGTTGGGTTTTATCAAGAAATGGATATATCGTTTGAAATATGGTCTTAACGGAAGTGTGTTCAATGATTACTCGTTAGATGAGGTAGTTTTTGTTTGCCAATCTGATTATTATCCTCTCAAAATCGAAGAACTCACTAAGCGAATACAATTTTTACAGCGCTCATTGGAAAACTTTGCTTTTGACAAAAAGATGGGAGAATATACAAGTTTGTCGATGCAGCTTTTCAAAGCAGAGCTATTTAATATGTATAATCAGCAAAAACGCAATATATATACATTCTCTGACCTATATCAAAAGTCCGACCAGTTTATCAAAGAGTATCCGGTGATAATGAGTACAACTTACTCATTGCGACAAAGTTTGTCAAACAATATATTTTACGACTATGTGATTATTGACGAAGCCTCACAAGTAGATTTAGCGACAGGGGCCCTCGCTTTGTCGTGTGCAAAACGAGCAGTAATTGTTGGCGATATGAAACAACTGCCCAATGTTGTGGACAATGAAACAAAAGAAAAAACAGATTTGATTTTCAACTACTATAGTTTGAAAGAGCACTACCGTTATTCAAATCACAGCTTGTTGTCATCAATCGTAGAGATGTTTCCAAGTGTAGCTAAAACTCTATTGCGAGAACACTACCGATGCCATCCAAAAATTATAGAGTTTTGCAACAAGAAATTTTACGACAATCAACTTGTTGTTTTTACGGAGTATAACAACAAACGCCAACCACTTATGGTGTATAAAACAGTGCAAGGCAACCACGCAAGGGAGCGAATGAATCAGCGACAAATTGATGTGATTAAACATGAAATTATTCCGAATGAAAAACTTGAAGAGGTAGATTTAGGTGTTGTTACACCTTATCGAAATCAAACAAATGCTTTACAAAACACATTCAAAGATACTGCAATAAAAGCAGATACGGTTGATAAATTTCAAGGTAGAGAAAATGACGTAATCATCCTTTCTACTGTAGATAATGAGATTACTGATTTCACAGACAATCCAAATCGACTGAATGTGGCAGTATCACGTGCTATTGAGCAATTGATATTGGTTGTGAATGGAAATGAAATTCAGAAAGATAACAATATTTCTGATCTAATTCAATATATTGAATACAACAATTTCTCGGTTGTAGAAAGCGATATAAATTCAATTTTCGATTTGCTTTATAAAGGTTATGAGATAGAACGATCAAAGAAAGTTCGTAAATTAAAGAAAATATCTGAATATGATAGTGAAAACTTAATGTATGGTGTGATAAAAGAGGTGCTTTCCAAAGAGCGTTTTTTAAAATATGACGTTCTTCCACACTATCCATTCAGACAAATTTTTAAAAGCTTTGATAGATTGAATGAGGAGGAGATAAAATATGCAAGCAATCCATTCACTCACATTGACTTTTTGATTTATAACAAATTGGGTAAAACCCCAGTACTTGCCATTGAGGTAGATGGTTATGAGTTTCATAAAGTTGGAACCCAACAAGCCAAAAGAGATGCGATTAAGAATAGGATATTAGAAAAATATCGATTTCCTTTATTGCGTTTCAATACAACTGAGAGCCGAGAGAAAGATAGGTTAATAAGAAAGCTAAACGAATTACAAAGTTGAAATCAATGATAGGATAACTGTTTTTGCTTTATAACTATTTGAGTCCGTTTAGAAAATCTCCAATAGGCATTCTTTTTTTGCCGGGTGTTTGAATGTTTATCAATTTCAAGAATCCATCTTTAAGTGCAATTTTGAGCTCTTTCTTTTCGAGCATTATTATTTCTCCAGCCTTATGATTGTGTTGAGTAAACTCCATTTCACTTTCATAAACTTTTACAAACATCTCCTTGTTGAGTTCTTGTATCAATATATTTGTCCAAGCAACAGGGTAGGGCGATAGTCCTCTCACGAAGTTATGCACCTCTTCAACACTTTTATTGATGTCAATCTCGCAGTTTTCTTTAAAAAGTTTTGGTGCACTTTTTAATTTACTTTCATCATCGAATAATTGCTCCTGAGCTGTAGTTGTTACTTTTTCTTGAAGAATCAAATCAACTGTTTTTGTAGTGAGTTTGCCACCCAACTCCATCAGTTTATCATGTAAACTTCCCGCATTGTCATCAGCTAATATTGGTAGTTTTTCTTGCAATATGATTTGACCTGTATCAATTTCGTGAACCAAAAAGAAACTACTCACGCCAGTCTCAGTTTCACCATTAATGATAGCCCAATTGATTGGTGCTGCACCACGATATTGCGGTAGCAGTGAGGCATGAATGTTGAAAGTGCCAAAACGGGGCATATCCCATACAACTTCTGGCAACATTCTGAAAGCAACTACAATCTGTAAATCAGCCTTTAAGTCTGCCAATTCTTTCAAGAAGCTATCATCTTTCAGGTTTGTGGGTTGCAGCAGAGATAAATTATTTTCTAAAGCATATTGTTTCACCGCCGAATGCTGTATTTTATGCCCTCTGCCCGCAGGTTTGTCAGGCATAGTGATAACTCCTACAATATTATACGCTCCGTCTATCAGGGCTCGAAGAGACTCGACTGCAAATTCGGGTGTCCCCATAAAGACTATCCTTAAATCTTTTTTTTCCATTACTCAATTATATTAAAAACACAAAGATATAAAATTCAAATCATATCAAATATACAAAAACAAAAAACCCACTCTCTTAGAAAGTGGGTTTTTGTTAATAATTTTATTCAAAACAACATTATTTGTTGTAGAAGAATACTGTAGTACGATATAGACGGTCTGGTACTTTAGCATCATTAGGATTATATTTACCTTTACCGTTTGCGATGATGCGATTAGGATCGATACCATATTTCTTCACAAGTTCATTCTTAACTACATCTGCACGACGTTGGCTTAAACCAGCATTGTAAGCATCTGTACCCATATTGTCAGTAAATCCACGTACTTCAACAATAAGTTCTGGGTCGGCATTAAGATTGCTTGCAGCTAACTCAATTGCTTTGTGTGCTTCAGCATCCAAGTTGGTTTTGTCAAAGTCGAAATAAATAAGAGCTGACTCGTCAATAACTAAGCTTGTAGAACCACCTCCTTGTGGAATTGTTTGTCCCCAGAAATTAACCAAAGCATCTGGTTTTGTGTCTGGCTCTAAATCGCGGCTGTTTGGAACTCCGTCACCGTCATCATCCGGACCATCAATGTCTAAGTAATCTTCAAGTTTCTTTAAGCGACCATCTAAGTCAT
>CAYFRA010000095.1:0-4823 GCA_964345395.1 uncultured Paludibacter sp.
TGTTATTCACGGGGTAATTTTGAGTTACGCCTTGAAGTTCAACAAAAGATAAAATCATTATAAATTAAAAATAAATAGAATGAGTTTCTATTACAACAACCCCTACACCGATCCATACCTCAATATGGCCATCGAAGAGTATCTTTTCAACGCTTATGATGAGACAGTATTTCATATTTGGCGTAATGAAAAATCTGTAATTGTTGGTAAGAATCAGCTTTTAGAGGCCGAAATAGATTTTGAATATGTAAATAGAAATTCGATAAAAATAGTTCGCCGATTTACGGGTGGTGGTGCGGTATATCAAGACTTAGGCAATATCAACTTCAGCTTTTTGAGCTCAAACTCCAATATCCATTTCGATAAATACAACGAAAAGATAATGGAGTTTTTGAAAACAACCTACCAACTAAAACTTAGTACCAATGAGCGGCGTGCTATTTTTATCGATGACTTGAAAATATCGGGCAGTGCACAACATATTCGAGGACAAAAATCAGTATATCATGCCACTTTGCTTTTTGATGGAGATTTGGAGCATCTCAACAATTCGCTACAAGGCAAAGAGATAGAAAATCGAGCTGAAAAATATGTAAAATCAGTTAAAAGCCCTACAGTTAATTTGAAAACCTATCTCCCTGAAAACCTCTCCATTTCAAAATTTATCAACGATGCCATAACGTTTTTCACACAAGAAAACTCAAAAAGTATCATTTTGACAGAAAAAGAGCTACAAACTATTCAAAAGATTAAGGAAGAAAAGTATCTGAGCAAAGAGTGGATAAACAAGCAGTAAAACATCATTCTTAAAAATAGAGATATAGAGGAACAATATAAGAACTTTGTTGTTATACCATAGTAGTTGAAAAATTATAAATTTAAATCGAAGATATATGTCAAAATTTGAAATTAAGATGCCTAAGTTAGGCGAAAGTATCACAGAGGGTACTATTGTGAGTATGAATGTAAAGCTCGGCGATATGATCGAAGAGGATCAAGAGCTTTTTGAAGTTACAACCGCCAAAGTAAGTGCCGAAGTTCCATCGGTAGTGGCTGGTAAAGTGGTTGAAATTTTATTTAATGAAGGCGACACAGTCGAAGTTGGCAACACAGTTATGATTATCGACATGTCGGGCGAAGGAGCTGTTGTTACTGAAACTAAATCAGACAATAAAGCCGAAGCACCACAAAGTGAAACAGTGAAAGAAACGAGCTCTACAACAAGCAGTGATGTGAAAAAAGAGGGAGCAGAAGATCGTTGGTATTCACCTGTTGTGCTCCAACTTGCAAAACAAGCCAAAATATCGATGGATGAACTTGACACCATCAAAGGTAGCGGTTTTTCAGGTCGTTTGACTAAAAAAGATATCCAAGCACATATCGACAAACGTGTACCATCAAGTATGTCAAAACCAGCACCAGTTGCTGCACCTACTACTTCAAGTGCACCAGCATTTACACCAGCACCAGTTACATACGACGAAAACAGAGTTTCTGTGATTGAAATGGATCCAGTTGCTAAGATCATTTCTGAAAGAATGGTGCAATCTGTACACACTTCACCACACGTTACAACGGTAGTAGAAGTGGATGTTACTAAATTGGTAAACTGGAGAAAAAAGAAAAAAGATAGCTTCAAACAACAAGAAGGTATCTCACTTACCTATATGCCAGCCATCATACAGGCTACAAACCAAGCTTTAAGAGAGTATCCAAAACTAAACGCATCAGTGGATGGCAATAAATTTATTTTGAGAAAAGATATCAATATGGGTATTGCTGTTGCCTTAGAAGATGACAACTTGATTGTACCAGTTATCAAAGAGGCTGACAAATTGAGTATTAGCGGTTTGGCACACGCAGTAAACGACCTATCGGGCAAAGCACGCAGCAACAAATTGGCAATGTCTGATATCGAGGGTGGAACATTTACCATCACCAATTTCGGCACATTCAAAAACATCATCGGAACACCTATCATCAATCAACCAGAAGTTGGTATTCTTGGAGTAGGTTATATCGAGAAAAAGCCGACAGTAATTGATACGCCAGAAGGAGAAGTAATTGCTATTCGTCACAAAATGTACTTATCATTATCCTACGACCACCGCATTGTAAATGGTGCTGTAGGTGGTGCATTCCTTTATAGAATTGCTCAGTTACTTGAAAATTGGTCAGAATAATTTTAAGACAAAATAGATATGAAAGATAAAAAATATGATATTATAAAAACAGACAAAGAGACATTAAAAAAATGGTACTCTTTGATGACATTGGGGCGTGCAATCGACAATAGAGCTCCAATGTATCTAATCCAATCGTTGGGATGGTCGTATCACGCACCTTATGCCGGACACGATGGTATTCAATTGGCTATTGGTCAAATATTTGATCAAGAGACTGACTACTTTTACCCCTACTACCGCGATATGCTTTCAGTAATGTCGGCAGGTATGACAATTGAAGAGATCATCATGAATGGTATCTCTAAAGCTGATGACCTTGCCAGTGGCGGACGCCATATGTCCAATCACTTTGCAAAACGCAGCATCCACATTGAGACGCACTCTTCGGTAGTAGCTTCGCACGATGTGCACGCGGTGGGTACAGCAAGAGCAATGAAGTATTATGGTAAAAAAGGTGTAGTTATTGCAAGCCACGGCGAGTCAAGTACCTCCGAAGGCTATGTTTACGAAGCCATCAATGGTGCAAGCAACGAAGGATTGCCTGTAATATTTGTTCTGCAAGATAATGGCTATGGTATCTCCGTTCCTAAGAAAGACCAAACTCTCAACCGCAAAGTGGCTGACAATTTCAAAGGCTTCAAAAACCTGAAGATTATCCACGTAAATGGTCGTGATGTTTTCGACTCGATGAATGGAATGGCTAAAGCGAAAAAATATGCAATCGAAAATAGCGCACCTGTAATAGTACAAGCAAATTGTGTTCGCATCCACTCTCATTCCAATTCCGATGAGCACACACTTTATCGTGATGATCACGAGTTGAAATATGTGAAAAATGCCGACCCATTGGAGAAATTCCGCAGAATGTTACTTCGATACAAACGATTTACGGAAGAGGAGCTTCAAGCTATTGAAAAGGAGAGCAACGAGCAACTAAAAGCTGCCAACAAAAAAGTGATTGCAATGGCTGATCCCGATCCAAGCAAAATTCATGAATTTGTAATTGGAGAAGCTTATCAACCACAAAAATATGTAGATGGAACTCACTCTGAAACCGAAGGCGAAAAGAAAAACTTGGTTACAGCTATCAATGAAACATTGAAAGCTGAATTTAGACACAATCCTGATACTTTCCTTTGGGGGCAAGACGTAGCACACAAAGATAAAGGTGGCGTATTTAATGTTACCAAAGGAATGCAACAAGAGTTTGGCGAAGGTCGCATATTCAATGGCCCAATTGCCGAAGAGTTTATAGTTGGTACTGCAAATGGTATGAGCCGTTTCGATCCAAAAATAAAAGTGGTGATTGAAGGTGCCGAATTTGCTGACTATTTTTGGCCTGCAATGAACGGTTATGTAGAATTGACACATGAATATTGGAGAAGCAATGGAGCTTTCAATCCAAATGTGCTCATTCGCTTGGCATCAGGCGGATATATTGGTGGTGGACTGTATCACTCACAAAATATCGAAGCTGCACTTGCTACCATTCCTGGTGCAAGAATTGTTTATCCTTCATTTGCGGATGATGCTGCAGGACTACTCCGAACAAGTATGCGTACAGAGGGTTTAACAGTATTCTTAGAACCAAAAGCACTTTACAATGCAACTGAATCGGCTACTATCATTCCTGATGATTTTGAGGTACCATTTGGTAAAGTGAGGGTGCGTCGTGAAGGTAGCGATTTGTCGATCATTACTTACGGAAACACCACACATCAATCGTTACGTGCTGCCGAACAACTGGCTGAAGAGGGACACTCCGTAGAGGTGGTGGACATTCGTTCATTGATACCTTTGGATGAAGAAGGAATTATCAATTCAGTGAAGAAGACAAACAAAGTGCTTATCGTTCACGAAGACAAAGTTTTCTCAGGCTTTGGTGCTGAAATTGCAGCAATGATTAGTACGAAAGCATTCCAACATTTAGATGCTCCGATTCAGCGTGTAGGTTCTACATTTACACCTGTTGGTTTCCATCCAATTTTGGAAAAAGCTATTCTACCCAATAAAGATAGGATTTATCAAGCAGCTAAAGAGTTGATTGAATTTTAAATATTAAATATGTTTCAAATAAAATCGAGAAAAAAATGAAAAAAGTAGGATTAATATACAGCATGGAGACTGAAAAAACGTCTCAAATAGCTAAAAAGATTGCCAAAGAATTTGCGGAAGGCGAATTGGACGAAGTGAACTTGGTTGAGGCTTGGGGTGATGATTTCAGACGTTACGACAACCTGATATTGGGCACAGCAACTTGGTTTGATGGCGAACTGCCCGACCATTGGAGTGAAATTATCCCAAAGGTTAAAACAATTGATTTCAAAGGTAAAAAAGTGGCTATCTACGGATTGGGTGATCAAAAACATTATCCCGATAACTTTGTAGATGGCATCGGACTATTAGCCAACGTGTTGGAACACTTAGGAGCTAAAGTAGTGGGCTATACCTCAACAGAGGGCTACACCTTCAACGAATCTAAATCTCTCAAAGGTGATCAGTTTTGTGGATTGGCATTGGACTTTGAAAACCAAGCTAAGCTCAACAAAGAGCGTGTGAAAAACTGGGTAGAACAACTCAAAAAAGAGTTTGACTAAACAGCTTTAAATTTATAATTTTCAAGACAAAAAAGTGCTG
>CAYFRA010000096.1:0-4809 GCA_964345395.1 uncultured Paludibacter sp.
ATTTCTAAAATGTGAGAAAAATCCTTTTGATGCTGAATCTGTAGGTTTCAGATTTTCTGATTTCAGCAAATCTTGCATTGTTCTTTTCTCTTCTTTGTTTAACTTTTCTGGAATATAAACTCCGATATTTACCAAAAGGTCTCCTTTTGTATAGCTATTTACACTTGGTAGTCCTTTTCCGCGTAAGCGTAAGACTTTACCTGGTTGCGTACCGGCAGGGATATTTACTTTTACGCGTCCATCAACAGTTGGCACCTCTACGGCACCACCCAAAGTAGCTACAGGTACTGACAATAGCAAATTATAAATCAAATCATTTTCATCACGAATTAATTCAGGATGCGGTTCTTCCTCAATTACTACCAACAAATCTCCATTTATTCCACCACGTTGTGCTGCATTCCCTTTACCCGATACGGATAGTTGCATTCCTTCCATCACACCCGCAGGTATATTGATAGAAATAACCTCCTCTTTTTTCAACACACCTTCACCCTGACAATGCTTACATTTCTCTTTGATAATAGTTCCTTCGCCGCTACAAGTAGGACATTCTGAGGCGGTTTGCATTTGCCCCAAGATAGTTTGCTGTACGCGTGTTACCCGACCACTTCCGTTGCAAGTGGTACAAGTGGTTGCACCTGAGCCTGACTCAGCTCCTGAGCCATTGCAGTGTTGACAAGAAACCAATTTGTTAACTTTGATTTTCTTTTCAACCCCTTTTGCGATTTCAGCCAAAGAGAGCCTAACCCTTACACGCAAGTCAGAACCGCGACGAACTCGTTTTCCTCCACGTGAACTTCCTCCAAAACCACCGAAGCCACTAAAACCGCCGAAGTGTCCTCCAAAAATATCTCCGAAGGAAGCAAAAATATCTTCCATCGACATTCCACCACCACCAAAACCACCACTTGCTGCACCGCCCATTCCTGCGTGACCAAACTGATCATAACGCTGTTTTTTCTGTGGATTGCTCAAGACCTCATATGCTTCGGCTGCTTCTTTAAATTTCTCCTCGGCTTCCTTATCTCCTGGATTCTTATCAGGGTGATATTGAATTGCTTTCTTCCGATAAGCTTTTTTTATCTCATCGGCTGATGCTGATTTTGAAACATCTAATATATCGTAATAATCTCTTTTTGACATTTTATTTTTTAATTTATACCATTAAGAATAGGGTTTACTCTCCTACAACAACTTTTGAAAAGCGAATGACCTTATCATTAAGAGTATAACCTTTGCTTGTGCAGTCAATAATTTTACCTTTCATATCTTCTGATGGAGCTGGGAAAGTAGTAATTGCCTCGTGCAAATCCACATCAAAATCTTCATTATCTGCTGGAATTTCTTTAACTCCATTCTTTTCCAAATAACTAATAAATTTATCGTAAATCAACGTAACCCCCTCTTTCACAGCTTCAAGATCTTCTGCCGACTCCATAGCATCCATTGCTCGCTCAAAATCATCTATAACAGGTAGTATATCTACGAAAATTCGTTCACCTGCAAACTTGATCAAATCATTCTTCTCTTTGATGGTTCTACGTCGATAATTATCAAACTCGGCCATCATTCGCAAATTCTTATCCTCCAACTCTGCTATTTTTTGCTCCAAAACAGCCATTGGGTCAAGCTCTTCATTGGCTTCTTGCTTTTCAGCAATTTCACTGTTTTCTAAATCTGAGTTCACCTCTTCAATCAGATTGTCTAACTCTTCTTCCACAATTTCTTCGTGGTTCTTATTCTTTTTTGACACCATATTTTATTCTTTTTCTTTTCTTAAATCAAACACAAACTCATCTACAATATTTTTGCCAAAGCTACTCTTTCTATTTTTGTCACAATTTATATGACATTTTGTCACGATTAAGAGCAAGATCTCAAAGGCAGTGATATCAATGATGAAATAAAAATCGAAAAGCAGCACATATTGAAGTTTATGTGCTGCCTCTCAAATTTTTAAAGTTATATCTTATTTTTTATCCAACCATTTGATAAATTCAGCTGGATTTTCTTGAAACTCTAAGTAACGAGTCAATGGTTTTCCTTCAGGATCAACCATCACGTAGAATGGCTGAGCGTTGGCACCAAATTTATACCTTTGCAGATAGCTCCATTTGTCCCCGATCGTCCTAATTCGGCGTATTTTACCATTTTCCTCAACTTCATACGGCTCCTTCAATGGTTGCTTATCATCCACATAAAGTGAAATCAATACAAAGTCGTTATTCAATCTATCAGCCACACGTGGGTCTGTCCATACTGAAGCTTCCATTTTCCGACAGTTTACGCAACCAAAACCTGTGAAGTCTATAATCGCAATCTTATCATGCTCGGCGGCATACCTCATACCCTCTTCATAGCTTTTAAATTTCGGATGAACTTCATTTTCATACAGATTGAAATCTTGTGTGAAAAGCGGCGGAGCAAAAGCACTTACCGACTTCAATGGTGCACCCCAAAGTCCTGGAATCATATATACAGCAAATGCCAAAGATATAATACCTAAGAACAAACCAGGCACGGATGTTTTATTTGTATCTGAATCTAATTTGAATTTGATTTTGCCTAACAAGTAGAATCCTAACAAGGCAAAAATTACAATCCACAATGCAAGGAAAGTTTCTCTGTCAAGTATTCTCCATCCATAAGCTAAATCGGCAACAGAGAAGAATTTAAGTGCTAAAGCAAGCTCTAAGAATGCCAATACAACTTTAACTTGATTCATCCAACCACCTGATTTTGGCATATTTTGCAACAGAGATGGGAAAAATGCGAAGAAGCTAAATGGCAAAGCCAATGCAACCGCAAAACCCAACATTCCAATGGCAGGACTCAGGTATGAGCCCGACGTAGAAACCTCAACCAAAAGAGTTCCGATAATAGGGCCCGTACAAGAAAACGAAACCAAAACAAGCGTAAAGGCCATAAACATAATGCTTATCAGACCGCTTGTGCTGTCGGCTTTTGCATCCATTTTATTGGTCCAAGAGGCAGGTAGTGTTATTTCGAACACACCAAAAAACGAAACTGCAAAGAGTACCAATAGTGCAAAGAATAGCAAATTAAATACTGCATTTGTAGCCAAACTATTTAGTGCACTTGCACCAAATATTCCTGTTATTAGTAGTCCAAGAGCTACATAAATAACAATAATTGAAATCCCGTAAAATATTGCATCACTACGACCTTTTGACTTTTTACCGCTCGACCTTTTCAAGAAAAAGCTAACTGTCATTGGGATAATAGGCCATACACAAGGTGTGAAAAGAGCTATTAAACCTCCTATAAAACCCATTATGAATATCCATACAAGAGAACGATCTTTGCTTTTTTCTGCTCCAAAATCTTGCAATTCACTAATTACGGGTGTCCATAGTTGTTCAATAGTTGAAAATACTGGCGTAGCAGAATCTGATAAAACAGTATCTGCATCCTCTTCAATAGAATTATCTAACAATGCAAGTTCTTCAGCAGCAATAGTCTCATCATTTTTTGCGTCCGCATTAGGATGATCATCTGCTTTTGCGACCACCTTAGGTGTAAGACCGGGTTTACCTATTTTCATCAACTCTTCGGTTGGAGGCAAACAGCTCTGGTCATCACAAACCATATAGTTTACTGCAACTTCGGCATAGACAGCATCTGGATCGTCAAAAGTTATTTTTTGAACAAAGACAGCTTCACCTGCATACCAATTGAGGGTCATATCAAAATTAGGGTCATAGGACTCTATCAATTTTGATTTGGTCTGGATTCCACCTGCTTTTTTGGCGTTTTCTAACTTCTCAAAATCAATTTGTGTAGGACGAGGTCCGCCATCAGGGATATTCAATCCATACAAATGCCAACCATTGTCTATTTTTGCCTTAATAATGATATCGGCACTATTGCTACCTGTTGCTTTTTGCTCAATTGACCATTTTACAGGGTCATACATTTGACTAAATGCTGTAGTCGAAAACAAAAACAACGATACGAATAAAAGAATAAATTTTGTGTATTTCATCTTATTTTTATACAATTTATATTTCATCTATTTATATGAAACAAATCACATGAACAATTGTTTATATGTGTTCTTATATAAATTAATTGCAATTGGTTGCAAAGATAGCTGTAATTCCTAAATATATCGAGTTAATTAAATCAAATTTGACATAATGTTTAATCAAACAGTCATAAATAAGCAACTCAGGCTACTTTAGACCGACTTTAACAGTTATAAATCTTAATTACTTACAAATTGTTATTTTCTATATTTACAAAGCATAAACAGACCATAGAAAGAAAAGGTTTAGCTTTTTTTCAATAAAACATTATGGATAAAACTACAATGCCACTAATATTTAGCACAACTACAAAAAACATATAAAACAAATACTTGTTTTCGTTAAGTCCTAAAACCAATATAATCAAAACACAACCAAACAACCACTGAATCATCACCCATATTTGTTAATTATATATAAAATACCATATTATCAAGTGAAATATTATTGCAAAAATTAAAAAAAATATTATATTTGCACGTGTAATAACTACAAAAAATTAAACACCTAAACATTTGAATTGTGTATTTTACTCAACAAAATATCAGCAATTTAAACATTATTGACGCATCCGCGTTGGTAATGTCGCAATATTTGTTAGAGAGAGAGACTAACGTCCAATTAGAATCACACGTACATACTAAAAATCAAGACATTACGCAAACATTGCGTAACTGTTTTTCTATAAATAATATTACAAATCCCGTTCAAAAGGAGTATATCCTTTTGGGCGGGATTTTTTTGTGTTCAGTCCCGA
>CAYFRA010000097.1:0-2981 GCA_964345395.1 uncultured Paludibacter sp.
TCTATTCATGATAAAATATCTGCCGAGAATCAAGTTCAATCTTTAAGCGAGAATATTGCAAATCAAAAAAGCAGTGACATCAAACAAGCAATGACTTTGGCCGACAGATTCTTGTTTCAACGTGAGCTATTTGAAGGAAATGGAGAGAAGATGAACAAGACGCTTATCAAAATCAACGAAATGAGTAGCTTGGAGGAGGCTCAGAATTATCTTTTTGAAAAAAACAATTGGGATAAAGAGAATCAACACGTTCAGAGCTTCTTGAATTTACTTAGAAAAAGATTTTAATTTTCTAATCAGGTAAAGAACGATGAAGCTCTATATAGTACCTACCCCAATTGGCAATCTTGAAGATATGACACTTCGAGCAATCAGGATATTGAAGGAGGTTTCATTAATTGTAGCTGAAGACACCCGCACAAGTGGCATATTGCTAAAACACTTTGACATCAAAACCCCAATGCGATCACATCACAAATTCAACGAGCATAAAACTGTCAATCATATAGTTGAGAGAATAAAATCGGGTGAAGAGATAGCACTTATTTCAGATGCGGGCACACCGGCTATTTCTGACCCAGGTTATCTATTGGTCAAAGCTTGTGTTGATGCCCAAATAGAGGTGGAATGTTTGCCCGGCGCAACGGCTTTTGTTCCGGCTTTGGTAAACTCTGCACTCCCCAATGACAGATTCGCATTTGAAGGTTTTTTACCGCAAAAAAAAGGTAGAAGTAGTAAAATAGAAGCATTGAAAGAGGAGAAACGAACGATGGTTTTTTACGAATCGCCTTACCGCTTGGTCAAAACATTGACACAGTTTTCAGAAGCCTTCGGAGCCACAAGACGCGGCAGTGTATCACGTGAAATTTCGAAAATATATGATGAAACCATTCGTGGCACTCTGGAAGAACTCCTTCAACATTTCTCAGAAAACACACCTAAAGGTGAAATAGTTATTGTAATAGAAGGAAATAATAATTAACTTTACACATTGTGAATTAAACAATGAAATAATCCTCGACTGACTAATTAATAAACAGTTAAAAAACTAAGTCAAAAGTTTACTAATTTTACAATTATGAAATCAAAATTTTTTTATTTTTTATTTTTATCCCTCTTTATCATTTCATGTGGTCAAAGCAACAAAGAGGAGATAAAAAGATTGCAGGCAGAAAATGATTCATTACAAAACCAAAAACTGCAGTTAGAAGATGAGCTGATCGATTATTTCTCAACACTTTATGATATTCAAAAGAATATTGAGAAAATAAAAGAGGCGCAAAATGTCATCCCAATACACCCTTTGAGTGAAAACACACCAGACGATGTTAAAAAAAGAGTGAAGACCGATATCAGCTTTATCAACGAACTGATTGAAGCAAATCGATCGGAATTGGACAAGCTTCGTAACAATCTAAAATCGAACAATGTAAATATTGATAAGCTCAATAAAACCATAGACGGCTTGGTCAAACAACTTGATGAAGAGTCAGCAAAAGTTCTTAAGCTTCAAAAACAACTTGTAGCCAAAGATTCGGTTATTGCCAATTTGGGCAACACGGTGAAAGAGATGGGCGAGGATATCGACAATCTTTCTGAGATCAACAAAATGAGTGAAGAGTTGATTCTTTTACAAGATGAAAAGTTGAATACTGCTTGGTATGCCATCGGCACAAAACGTGAACTGAAAGACAACAACATCATCACAAGTGAGGGTTTGTTTAGTCAAAAAAAGATTATGCAAACAGATTTCAACAAAAATTATTTTGTGAAAATAGATACCCGTGAAACAAAAAAGATTCCACTGTACAGCAAGTCGAAACCAAAGGTACTGACCAATCATCCGAGCGAAAGCTACAACATCACTTTAGAGGACAACAGCTATTTTATCAACATCCTTGATGAAGTGAATTTTTGGAGTATAAGCAAATACTTAGTTGTCGAGATTTAAAACAAAATGCAGTATTGAAACCCTATAAAACAAAATACAAACACATTTTCATCGATTTAGATGATACTTTGTGGGACTTTAAGAGCAATGCCAAAGAGGCGTTGCTCGATGTTTTTAATGATAAACTGAGCGGTATTATCCAAGTGGGTTATCGGGAGTTTTACCCCATTTATATCAAACACAACAGCGATTTGTGGAGCCAATATGGACAAGGCAAAATAGATAAGGACACCCTTGTAGTTGAACGATTCTACAGACCTTTGATGGAGTTTGGGATTGATGATAGGGGGCTGGCTTTGGAAATGAATGATGCTTTTCTTGCAAACTTACCCTTGAAAAAAGCATTGGTAAATTATGCCATAGAGTTTTTAGATTTTTGTGTAGAAAGGAAGCTGACACTAACGCTCATTACCAATGGATTTACAGATGTTCAATACAAAAAACTGAAAAGTGCTGAGATAGAGCACTATTTTGATCATATCATCCTATCCGAAAAAGTAGGATACCTCAAACCCAATCCCGAAATATTTGAATATGCTATGCATGTAAATGAGATTAGCAACAAAAAGGATATTCTGATGATAGGCGATAGCTTTGAAGCCGACATACAAGGTGCAATTAACTTTGGAATAGATTCCGTTTTGCTAAACGCCAAGGGTATAGATATTGATAAAAATATAAAAAACGTATATGTAATTGAGGAGTTGCGAGAAGCCATCGAAATTATCAAGCTTATTTAAAAGATAGAATGGCTGCTTCTCACGAAGTAACCATTCTCATTTAACCTTAAATCTAATACTATGAAAAAATCACATTACAAATGTAATACTATAAGTTTGGATTTGCAAGTAAATAGCGGTTTTTTTAACGATTTTAATAGTGGTTTGTAAGTTACTGTCTTTTGTACAAAAATATCCGACATCAACAATCATATTGTAAAAAATAGACAGCATATTCTTGTAAAATGATTATTTGTCAATAACAATATTAAAAGCTACTAAAATAAAAACACCTATCGGCTCGATAGATT
>CAYFRA010000097.1:3081-4293 GCA_964345395.1 uncultured Paludibacter sp.
CTATTTTACGCTACTTAAATTTAATCCAATCACAGATATTAATAATGTGGAAAGAAAAAAGATTTTCCAGAATGTGAGTGGTTCGTGAAAATAGAAGTAACCCAACAAAACACTGCCAACAACGCCAATAGCACCCCAAACCGCATAAGATATCCCAATGCCCAAGCCGGCATCAATCGCTTTGTAGAGAAACCACATCGACAAACCCACTGCTATCAGAAAACTGACAAGCCAAAATACAGTTTCGCGCCCTTCTGCTTCAGATATTTTGCCTAAACTAAAAGCAAACAGCGACTCAAAAACCCCACCAAAAAACAAATATAACCAAGCCATAATCTTATATATTATTGTTTAATTAGAAAGCACCCCTCTTCAAGCTTGCCGATAGAGCAAATAGAAGAAAAGATGCTATTTTACGATCAACTATTTCAACAAATCGGGCCTCAACAATATTGTGCGACTCAAAGCCTGCTCGTGTTCCCACGCATCAATTTTTGCTTGATGACCAGAAAGCAAAACTTCGGGCACCTTCCAACCCTTATAATCAGCAGGGCGGGTATAAACAGGCGGTGCCAACAAATTATCCTGAAAACTATCCGAAAGAGCCGAAGTTTCGTCGCTGATAACTCCAGGAATAAGCCGCACGATTGCATCAGTCATCAATGCCGCTGGTATCTCACCACCAGTAAGCACGAAATCGCCAACGCTAATCTCTTTCGTTATCAAATGCTCCCTCACCCTATGATCAATCCCCTTGTAATGCCCACAAAGAATGATGATATTTTGCATCATCGAATAGCGATTAGCCATCGATTGATTAAACTTCTCCCCATCAGGCGATGTGTAAATCACTTCATCATAGCTGCGTTGGGCTTTCAGGTGGGATATCACATTATCAATCGGCTCAATCTGAAGCACCATACCAGCACCAAACCCAAAAGCATAATCATCAATTCTACGATGTTTATCCTCCGTATAATCGCGCAGATTGTGAACAACGATTTCTACCAAAGCTTTATCCTTGGCTCTCTGCACAATGGAGTGATTGAGCGGACTTTCCAAAAGCTCGGGTACAGCTGAAATAATATCAAATCTCATCATAATGTAGAATTTAACGCAAAAGTACTAAAATTCTTGGTGATAAGCGTTGTTTTGTTGCTCTTTAGTATCAATATAGCGTGAACCAATAAGTAAAAACCCAATAAAATTATT
>CAYFRA010000098.1:0-4253 GCA_964345395.1 uncultured Paludibacter sp.
AGTAACCTTTATGTCAAAAAAACTTTTGATTCGAGATTTAACTCTTCGTGATGGTCAGCAATCTCAGTTTGCAACTCGTATGAGTCAACAACAGATTGATCGCGTGTTATCATTTTATCAAGAAGCTAACTTTTACGCAATGGAAGTATGGGGTGGGGCAGTGCCTGACTCTGTTATGCGTTACTTAGGCGAAAACCCCTGGCATCGCTTAGAAAAAATAAGTAAAGGAGTAGGTGGTGTATCAAAATTAACGGCACTTTCTCGTGGTCGCAACTTGTATGGCTATGCTCCATATCCAGATGAAATTATCGATGGTTTTTTCAAAAATGCTGTAGATAGCGGCTTAAACATTATGCGTATTTTTGATGCGTTAAATGACGTTGATAATATCAAATCGAGTGTAAATTCAATAAAAAAATATGGCGGAATGGCTGATTGTGCGGTTTGCTACACAATCGATCCAAAATATGAAGATGAAATAAAAGTAGTTGAGAAAAAAAGTTTTTTTGGACTTAAAACTACAAAAGAAGAGGTGAAGGTGCAGCCTGACCCTGTTTTTACTGATCAATATTTCCTAAATAAAGCCAAAGAGATGGTTGCATTGGGAGCAGATATGATTACCATTAAAGATATGAGTGGATTGATTCCACCAGCACGCGTGGCTTCATTGGTGAGTTTATTCAAAAAAGAATTACCCGTTCCTATTGATTTCCATACGCATTGTACACCTGGTTTTGGTTTAGCTTCAGTTGTTACAGCCATCGCTAAAGGTGCCGATGTTGTAGATACCAATATTTGGTACTTCTCAGGGGGGCCTGCTGCACCATCAATCGAATTGATTTACGTATTCTGTCAAAAAATGGGCATCGAAATGGACGTAAATATGGAAGCTGTTGCTAAGATCAATCAAGAGCTATTCAATATCCGCAAAGAGTTAGCTCAATTTGATACAGGTGAGAAATTCCCAAATCCATACAATCCTTTGACTGATTCACTTCCAGCAGAAATTGATGCATTGTTTGATAAAGCTGTTGCTGCTGTTCAAAAAGATGATGAAGCTACATTATTAGAAGCTTGTCAAGCTATTGAAGCTTATTTCGGTTTTCCAAAACCAGACGAAATGGTGCGTGAAGCTGAAGTACCAGGCGGAATGTACACCAATATGGTGGCTCAATTGAAGCAGTTCAATTCGATGGATATATTGGAAGATGCTTTGAAATTGATTCCAAGTGTTCGCTTAGATTCAGGATTGCCACCTTTGGTAACTCCAACAAGTCAAATTGTTGGTGCACAAGCGGTTGCATCTGCATTAAATATTAAAAATGGCAGACCTAAATACGCTAATCCTTCTAATCAATTTATTTCATTGGTAAAAGGAGAATATGGTAAAACACCAATCGCAATTAAACCTGAATTTAGAGAGCAAATTACAGGTTCTCCACAAGAAATTGCTTACGACACAAGCAAATATCGTCGTCAAGACAATCCAAATTTGGCCGATTTTGGTAATGTTAAATTGGCTATTGACGAAAAAGAAGAGTTGCTATTGGAACTTTTCCCTGCTGTAGCAAGTAATTATTTGAAAGGCATCCGTGAAGAGGAGTTCAAAGCTCAACAAGCAGAAGCTAAACCTGTAGTAGAGGAAGTTAAAAACAATGTTGAAACTCAAAAGCAAGAGATAAAAGGTAAATTGGTAAAAAGTCCACTTCCTGGAACTGTTTTCAAAAATATTGTTCAAGTTGGTGATATCGTAAGTAAAGAACAAGTTTTATTGATTCTTGAAGCGATGAAAATGGAAAATAATATCACTTCTGATTATGCAGGAAAAGTACTGAATGTATTTGTACAGCCCGGTGATGTGGTAAAAGAGGGAACACCTCTTGTAGAGATTGAAGCTTAAATACTTCACACATAAGCACAAAATGCAGGAAAATTTGTTTTTCCTGCATTTTTTTATTCATTATAAATAGAGTAGGGGGTTAATCCCTATTTTTTTCGTATTTTTGTAGTTTGTAAATTAGAAAATCAAAAACAATAAAAAATTGAAATTCAAATATGTTTAGAACGCATACTTGTGGTGAGCTTCGACTTACCGATGTAGATAAAACAGTTACGCTTAGTGGCTGGGTACAACGTGTACGAAAAATGGGTGGTATGACTTTTGTCGATTTGCGCGATCGCTATGGTATCACACAACTTGTTTTTAATCAAGATGTTAATGCTGAATTAAACGAAGAAGCTAATCACTTGGGTCGTGAATATGTGGTGCAAATTGAAGGTGTTGTAGCTGAAAGAAGCAGTAAAAATGCCAATATCCCAACCGGTGATATTGAGATTTTGGTAAATCAACTTAAGGTTTTGAATAAATCAAAAACACCACCATTTACAATCGAAGAAAACACAGATGGCGGCGATGATATCCGTATGAAATACAGGTATTTAGACCTAAGAAGAAGCAATGTTCGTGCAAATTTAGAGCTACGCCACAAAATGACCATTGCTGTGCGTCAATATTTGGATAATTTGCAATTTATTGAGGTAGAAACACCTTATTTGATTGGTTCAACTCCCGAGGGAGCACGCGACTTTATTGTGCCTTCACGCATGAATCCCGGTCAGTTTTACGCCTTGCCACAATCGCCACAAACCTTGAAGCAGTTATTGATGGTATCGGGTTTTGACCGTTATTTTCAAATAGTTAAGTGCTTTAGGGATGAAGATTTAAGAGCAGATCGTCAACCAGAATTTACACAAATCGACTGTGAAATGTCTTTTGTTGAGCAAGAAGATATTTTGAATACATTTGAAGGTTTGACTAAGCATCTTTTCAAAGAGCTAATTGATGTTGAGATAACAGAGCCATTTGAGCGCATGACGTGGCACGATGCTATGAAATACTACGGTTCTGACAAGCCTGATTTACGTTTTGATATGAAATTTGTTGAGTTGAAAGAGGCTGTATCAGGACGTGATTTTGTAGTTTTTGATTCGGCTGAATATGTGGGTGGTATCTGTGCAAAAGGTGGTGCAAGTTACACACGCAAACAATTAGATCAATTGACTGACTTTGTAAAGCGTCCACAAATTGGAGCTAAAGGTTTGGTTTATATCCGCTATAATGAAGATGGAACTTTAAAATCTTCAGTTGACAAATTTTATTCAGAAGAAGATTTAACCAAGATCGCACAACTATTCAACGCTGAAAAAGGCGATTTAATTTTGATATTGGCTGGCGATAAGAGAGCTACGCAACACGCATTGTGCGAACTGCGATTGGAGATGGGCGAGCAACTTGGTTTGAAAGACAAATCTACTTTTAAGCCACTTTGGGTAGTTGATTTTCCATTGTTTGAATGGGATGAAGAAACTGAACGTTATTATGCTGTGCATCATCCATTTACATCACCAAAATTGGAAGATGTTTCTCTATTAGAAAGTGATCCAGGAGCTGTCAGAGCCAATGCTTACGACTTGGTTATCAATGGAGTAGAGCTGGGAGGTGGTTCAATTCGTATTCATGATAGCCAGCTACAAGCCAAAATGTTTGAAAAACTTGGATTTACTCCAGAACAAGCAAAAGCTCAATTTGGATTCTTAATGGGAGCATTCCAATATGGAGCACCTCCACACGGTGGCATTGCATTCGGTTTAGATCGATTTGTTTCTATTTTTGCCGGTTTAGATAGTATTCGCGATGTGATCGCTTTTCCTAAAAACAATTCTGGAAGAGATGTAATGCTTGAAGCACCTTCGCTTGTTTCGTTAGAACAATTAGATGAGCTTAATTTGAAAATTGAAATAGATAAATAATTGTTTGAATACTAAATATAAAAAAGAGATTTTTCATTTCGAGAAATCTCTTTTTTGTTTAATTAAATTTATTTCAATTGCTTTGCTTTTTATCAATAGGGCTTTGTTTGAATATTCTATTTTACATAATAGTCATTATGTGCGATTTAGTGTATTCGTATTTAACATCATAAAAATCTCAAACATATCAATAATTAAAGCTCTTTATTTGGAGTTATTTGAAAATATTTAATAAATGACAAAGATTAATTCATTCTGAGCCATTTCCAAATTTCTTTCCAACTTGTTTTTTTGCCATACATCAATATACCAACGCGGTAAATTTTTCCAGCTAACCAAATCGTTGCGATAAAAGATAAAACCAAAACAGACATGGATAGCAACAATTCCCAAAGCGGAACATCATAAGGAATGCGTGCCATCATCACAACTGGCGAAGTTAA
>CAYFRA010000099.1:0-2927 GCA_964345395.1 uncultured Paludibacter sp.
GTAAGAAAGTTAAATATAAAAGCGGAACTAACAAAAAATGTTAGTTCCGCTTTTTCTTGTAATTAATTGGTGTTATCTCCAACTCACAAGGTAAATTCTTTTAGAAATCACACTGTAAACAGGAAATAATACTGGGCAAATGAGAAAAACAACTGAATAATTATTGAAAACTATTTATCTTACTATAAGCCCGTGCGAGCTTTTGGCTTATCATCGCATCTGGTGCATATTCATAGAGCGACTGACGTGCAATCATTGCATCTACTACAACACGATCAAAAGGTAATTTTGCAATAATTTCAATATCCTCTTGCCCTAAATACTCGATTATCAATTTACCAACTTCTTCATTCAAGTCATATTTATTGATGATCACCCCTACTTTAACTTCGTAATTTTTCACCACTTCTAATGTGCGTTTCAGATCGTGGAGGCCTGAAAGTGTAGGTTCTGTAACAATCACCACGTAATCAACTCCCGTTATAGTGGATAAAACAGGGCAACCTATACCAGGCGGTCCATCAATAATGGTAGTTTTCAATTCATTCTCTTTTACAATTTTTATAGCCTCTTCTCGTACCAAATCAACCAAATGTCCTGAGTTTTCCTCACCTGGTGCCAAGCGTCCAAACACCATTTTACCATTGCGAAAACTTCCTGAGTATAATCGGCTTCTATCTTCGGGTTGCATTGCAATAGCTTCAACTGGACAAACCCGCTCACAAAGCTGGCAGCCATCGCAAGTAATTTCATCTATAGTAACCGCTCCATCTATCAGATGAATGGCATCGAAACGACAGTAGTTGATACAAATTTCACAATCAGTGCATAGATTTCGATCAATTACGGCCTTGTGTCCAGATACAAACACTTTTTCTTGCTCAACTGTAGGCTCAAAAAGGATATGTAGATTTGCTGCATCCACATCGCAATCAGCCAAAAGAATATTCTCAGATAATGTGGCAAAAGTCGCACTAACCATACTTTTACCAGTTCCGCCTTTACCACTAATTACTGCTATTTCCATAATGTTCTTTTATTTTGTCATACAATTTTACAAATTGTTCACTCCATTGTGGCAACTCTTCAGCAATCAATCTACCAGTAGAGTACATTTTAGCTATTTCTCTATCAAAGGGAATACGCATCAATAGCGGTATATTTTCTTCTTCTAAATAGTGAAAAACAGCATCACTCCCCAATCCATCACGATTGACCACTACACCACAGGGTTTACCCATCGTTTTGAGTGTATCGACAGATTGTTTCAAATCGCTCAAACCAAATGGTGTAGGTTCTGTTACCAAAACAACAAAATCAGCTTTATTAACCGTTTGTACAAAGGGGCAAGAAGTGCCAGGTGGTGAATCAAACAAAACTACATCCATCCCCACAACCGAATTGATGGCTTTTTGAATGCTCGGAACAGGTGAGTGAGCACCCACTTTCATCCGTGCCTCAACTAAGCTCCCATTTTCCGATATTCGGTAATGTTTCACTTTTCCAAGCAAATCATCTTTTTCACTAATAGCATCATCTTCACAAGCATATAAGCAAGCTCCACAGCCGTGACACTCATCTTCCAAAACTTTAATATATCGTTGCTCTTTCAAAAAGAAAATAGCATTGTAGTTGCAGTAATCGAAGCAACGACCACAGTATGTGCAAACATCAGTATCGATTACAGGTACTTTTTGCGTTACATCAAAACCACCAATTTGCCCACATTCAAAAAACATCAAGCAGTTGGGCTCTTCAGCATCGCAATCTACCAAACTAATATCCAAGTCTTCTTGTTGTAAGGCATAAAAAAGATTGGTTGAAACAAAAGTTTTACCTGTTCCACCTTTACCGCTTGCTATAGCTATCTTCATTTCTTTATCAATGTGAATGTTTGATCATAAAAATAATAAATATCCCAAATAATATCAGTCCAAACTGCAAAAGAGATTCTTTAAAAGTTGTCCGCTTGTGCATTTCAGGAATCAATTCGGCTAAAGCAATGTACAAAAAGCTGGCTGCTGAAAAAGCCAAAGCATAAGGAATAAGCGAATGAAGTGTTTGTAAGAAATAGTAAGCCAATACTCCCGCTAAAATAGCTGTACTACCTGATAAAATGTTGTAGAAAATCGCTTTAGATTTTGACATCCCGCTTTTAAGCAATATCCCGAAATCAGCCAACTCCTGAGGTATCTCGTGGAAGATAACCGATAAAGTAACAAAGAAACCCATTTCTGGCGATGTCAAAAAAGCAGCAGCAATCACCACCCCATCAATCGCATTGTGAAAACCATCACCAATCAAAATCATAGGTGCTGCTGCGTGCAGATGTCGATCACAATCCTCATTGTTGCAAGTACGCCAAAGGATTATTTTTTCCAAAATAAAGAAAAATAAAATTCCCATTAGTACAAAACCCAAAACTTTGGGTGCTTCCATCATCGTAAGTGCATT
Source organism: uncultured Paludibacter sp. (assembly GCA_964345395.1). Taxonomy (GTDB): domain Bacteria; phylum Bacteroidota; class Bacteroidia; order Bacteroidales; family Paludibacteraceae; genus UPXZ01. The sequence continues at coordinate 2,455 of CAYFRA010000099.1, forward strand.
GGGAATCATTCCTAAAAAGGCAGCTCCCAATAGAGTTCCACCTGCCAAATATGCAAGCATTGTTGATACTTTACGAAGATTATTCTCTTTTAACAGCAATATCAGTCCTGCTAAAGAGACACTACCCACGCTGCCCGCTAAAAGTGCTACGATGGTGTACAGCAATGTTTTGTCCATAATTATTTAAGTGATTAGTGTTGGCAATTGTGATGATGGTTTGAGCTACCATGATTACAACAATTGGCTTCTAATTTTAAGTTGCCAGCAACAAAGTCAGTTACAATTTGTTCTGCTGAATTTACTGGTGCACCAACAAATACATTGATATCGAAATGGTTAAACAGCTTGATTGCTTTTTCACCAATTCCGCCAGCTATCACATCCGTGACACCGTGTGACGATATCCACTTGGGATATACACCCGGTTTGTGTTCAGGTGGCGACAATGTTTTGACATCAACAATTTTGCCTGC
>CAYFRA010000099.1:3027-4165 GCA_964345395.1 uncultured Paludibacter sp.
TCCATCACGCAAACGGCGTCTCACTCCTGCTGTGGTCTGTGACATCTCTAAATTTTCGATTATTTGATTGTTGTCTGCAGCATTACCGCCACAACGACCCATTCTTCTTCCGGTCATATGACCTTGTCCTATTGGACCCATTTGATCAAATCTTGACATAGTTTTTAACTGTTTTTTATTTGATGAATAATCTCTTCTATTGTTTGATTAGATACTTTTATACTCTCTATTTTCAACTCATCCAAAAGTGAAATAATTTTACTGCCAAACTCACCTGCATATATTCTCTTTATGTTATTGGTAGCGAGAAAACGAACTGCAGCGGGGCCAGCACCATCTTTGGCGTTTTTCACTTCATTGACCAAAAATTCTACTTTATCTGTTTCAGTATCATAAATTGCAAAATAACTACAACGTGCAAAACGGGGATCAACATTTGCCGATGTTCTATTCAATTCGGCTGTAATTGCTATTTTCATATTGTTTATCTGTTTAATTATTATAAAATTTAATTTGTCTTATTTTTCATAGCGTACAATTAATCAAACTTCTCTTTCTTTTTGGAGAATTGATTTTTTACTCCTTAGCTAATCTTCTACGCCTCCCACCACAATTACTATGTCTAACACTCAAATTGTCAGTTAATTGATGGCATTTTCCACAGCGATACCACTCTTTCCCAAAATCGACACTACCTCCATCGATAACAATCATTTTTCCCTCAACAAATGCTTGTGCTATGATTTTTCGTGCAGAGTTGTAAATGCGAGTTAATGTAGGGCGTGAAACATTCATTTGCTCAGCTGCTTCCTCTTGCAACATACCTTCATAATCTAACAATCGCAATGCCTCGTACTCATCATATTGTAATACGATCTCTTCTAACTCATTTCGTGGAATGCCAAATGGCTTAAAGCCCGACATAATGGGTGGTGCAGCTATCTTTCTATTCTGTTTTGGACGTGCCATATATACTTTAATGATTTCAACTTCTTCTGCAAAGATACAAAAACATTTTGAACATATGTTCATATCTTATCATTTATTTATATATTATAATTATGTTATATAACACATTTATAATAATCTATAAACTTTTACCTCTCTCTGTTGTTTTCATTTTAATTGACCATATTGC
>CAYFRA010000100.1:0-4100 GCA_964345395.1 uncultured Paludibacter sp.
GAAATTTTTTTTGTTCCTTGCTCTTTCAAACTTTATAAACTTTATGAACTTTGCACTACTACTCCTCTCGCCTATGGCGAGAGGGCTGGGGGGCTTATATTTTCTTTCTTCAAGTCGAACGGCCGTTCGACTCTACAAGGAAATTTTTTTTTGTTCCTTGCTCTTTCAAACTTTATAAACTTTATAAACTTTGCACTACTACTCCTCTCGCCTATGGCGAGAGGCTGGGCTGCTTACACAAATTACAACCTTGATGGCGGTCTAACTCGCCACGCAGGCGTTTTTCAACCAACATTTTGATGCGGTCGTGTAGGGCGTCAATTTTGATATTATCCACCACATCGGCCGTAAATGCATACATCAACAATTGGCGTGCTTCCTTTTTGGAGATACCTCTTTGCTGCATATAAAACATAGCCACCTCATCCAACTGCCCGATGGTAGCACCGTGTGAGCACTTTACATCGTCTGCAAAAATCTCTAACTGCGGACGAGTACGCACATTGGCTGATTTGCTCAGCAGTAGGTTTTTGTTGTTTTGGTAGGCAAGGGTTTTTTGAGCATCTTTTTCAATATAGAGTCTCCCCGTAAATCCAGCCTTAGAGTCATCATCCAAAATGTATTTGAACAACTCATCGCTATGGCAATTGGGAACATTGTGGTAGATGGTGGTGTGATTGTCCAATACCTGATTTTTGTCAGACAGCGTCATACCGCAAAGCAGGGTTTCAGCGTTCTCACCATTGAGTTCAATTTTCACATTGTTGCGAGTTACACCGTTGTGTACTGTTACCAAGTTGGTGAGCACATTGGATGAGGCTTGTTGATCAACCAACAGCGAAGAAACATCGACTGTTTGCATACTCACATTTTCCAATTTGTAATGCTCATAAACGGCGTTTTCGCCAACATATACCTCCGTTACCCGATTGGAGAAGAAACGCACATCATCCATCGTGTGGTCACAGATGAGCAGTTGTGCTTTGGCTCCATTTTCAACAATCACCAAATTGCGGCTATTAGCCATAAAATCTACATCCGAACGCATCACATTTACAATCTGAATAGGTGTAGGGAGTTGCACATTTTCAGGCACATACATAAAGAAGCCATCTTGAGCAAAACTGCCATTGAAAGCGATAAAATTGTCTTTATGTTTCTTCACAATCCTGTCATAGTGCTTATCCAACAAGTCGGGATATTTTTCTGAAGCTTCGCGCATGCTGCATATCACCACGCCATCGGGTAGCTTCGCTTTGCTGCCATTCTGAACGGGGTAAAAGCCATCATTCACCACAAAATAGAGGTTTTCTGAAATGCCCGGCACATCGCATTTGAAGACATCATAAGGATTGACGGGAAACTCAACACGATTGATATTGAGTCCGTAATCAATTGCTACCAACTCTTTGAAGTCTGAATATTTATAATCCTCATCATAGGTGCTCGGAAATCGCAAATCTTCAAAAAGCTGAAAAGCCTCATCTCTACCTCTATTGAGAATGGCAGCCGAATTTTTTTTGATATTTTCGCTGTGCTGTTTGTATAGTTCGATATACTCCTCCCCGCCAAAGCTACGCCTAAGTTGTCGTTTGGTTTTTGGGGCTATATTTGTTTCTATTGTCATATCTATTTCTCTGTTATTGAGCCAATATTGTTTTATTCAAGCTCTCTTTTTTTTATAAAAAAATCGGCCTACTTCAACCAGTCGTAACCTTTCTCTTCCAGCTCCAAAGCCAATGTCTTGTCGCCCGATTTCACAATCTTGCCATCATAGAGAACGTGCACGTGGTCGGGTTCGATGTAGTCCAAAAGACGCTGATAGTGGGTGATGATTAGGGAGGCATTATCGGGAGTTTTCAGTTTGTTTACTCCATTTGCCACAACTCGAAGTGCATCAATATCCAATCCGCTATCTGTTTCGTCAAGTATAGCGAGTTTGGGTTCTAACATAGCCATTTGAAAAATCTCATTTTTCTTTTTTTCACCTCCTGAGAAGCCCTCATTCACCGATCGGTTAGTCAAGCTTTTATCCATCTCGACCAAATCCTTCTTTTCGCGCATCAATTTCAGAAATTCCGATGCCGACATAGGCTCCTCTTCTCTGATTTTTCTTTGCTGATTGACAGCGGCACGCAAAAAATTGACCATACTCACGCCCGGTATCTCTACGGGATATTGAAAACTAAGGAATACCCCTTCGCTTGCGCGCTCTTCGGGTTCTAATTCCAATAGGTTTTTACCATCAAAATATACTTCACCTTCCGTTACTTCAAAAGAGGGATGCCCTGTGATCACCGAAGCCAAAGTTGATTTTCCTGAGCCATTGGGTCCCATAATGGCGTGTATTTCACCTTTTTTGATTGTCAAATCAATGCCTTTCAATATCTCTTTACCATTGATAGAGGCGTGTAAGTTTTTAATTTCTAACATATTCTGTTTTGTCTTGAAACCCAACATCGAAAAAAGCAAAGTGGGTTTTTATTTGTTTTTATTTTTTTTCAAAATGTTGATATGGAAGATGCTTTATCCTACCGAACCTTCCAAAGATATTTGTAGAAGTTTTTGAGCTTCTACGGCAAACTCCATCGGCAATTTGTTCAGCACCTCTTTGGCGTATCCATTCACAATCAAGCCCACGGCAGTTTCGGTATCGATGCCGCGTTGGTTGCAGTAGAAAATCTGATCTTCGCTGATTTTGGAAGTGGTAGCCTCATGCTCCACAATGCTCGAATCGTTGTTTACATCCATATAGGGGAAAGTGTGAGCCCCACACTTATCACCAAGCAACATACTATCGCACTGCGAGAAGTTGCGGGCGTTTTCAGCTTTGGCGTTCACCTTCACCAAACCGCGATAGGAGTTGGTGCTGCGACCTGCCGATATACCTTTTGATAAGATGTGGCTGCTGGTGTTTTTTCCTAAATGTATCATTTTAGTACCAGTGTCGGCTTGTTGAAAACCGTTGGTAACTGCTACCGAATAGAACTCAGCCGATGAGTTGTCGCCCTGCAATATGCAAGATGGATATTTCCAAGTGATGGCAGATCCGGTTTCAACTTGTGTCCAAGATAGTTTGGCATTTTCTCCTTTGCAAATACCGCGTTTCGTCACAAAATTATAGACACCGCCTTTGCCCTCTTTGTCGCCCGGATACCAGTTTTGCACCGTTGAGTATTTTACCTCTGCATCTTTCATCACCACTATCTCTACGATGGCTGCGTGCAGCTGATTTTCGTCACGTTGCGGCGCTGTGCAACCCTCTAAGTAGGAAACATAACTGCCCTCTTCGGCAATGATGAGGGTGCGTTCAAACTGTCCTGTATTGGCTGCATTGATGCGGAAGTAGGTTGATAGCTCCATCGGGCATTTCACACCTTTGGGGATGTAGCAAAATGAGCCATCGCTGAAGACAGCCGAATTGAGTGCCGAAAAGTAGTTGTCGCTGATAGGCACTACGCTCGACATGTATTTTTGCACCAAGTCGGGGTGGTTTTGCACCGCCTCGCTGAATGAACAAAATATAATGCCCATCTCTGCCAAGTTCTCTTGAAATGTGGTCTTTACCGACACACTATCTACTACGGCATCGACCGCAACACCTGCTAATATCTTCTGCTCTTCGAGTGGCACGCCCAATTTTTCAAAAGTTTTGAGCAATTCGGGATCTACATCATCCATACTGTCAAGCAGTTTTTTGGGAGCAGCAAAATATGAAATGGCTTGAAAATCGATTGGTGCAATGTTCAAATATGCCCAATCAGGCATCTCCATCTTCTCCCACTGGCGAAACGCCTTTAGTCGATACTCCAACATCCATTCGGGTTCGTTTTTCTTTTGTGATATTAATCTTACCACATCTTCATCTAAACCGGGTGGGATGATATCTGTTTCTATATCGGTTGTGAAACCATATTTATATTCATCTGTGCCGGTTACTTCGTAAATTATCTCGTCTGACATATTTTAATTTTTATCTGTATTTGCATCAATCAATCTAACAACTTAATCGGAATATTGTTTGAAAATTTCACATAATCAAGAGGTTGTACATATAATACTACAAAATTACTGTTTTCTTATCATTTATGAAAATAGTT
>CAYFRA010000101.1:0-3966 GCA_964345395.1 uncultured Paludibacter sp.
GTACCCCCGTCGGGAATCGAACCCGAATCTACAGTTTAGGAAACTGCTATTCTATCCGTTGAACTACAAGGGCAAATGAGTTTGCAAATTTACAATATTAATATAAGAATAAAAATTTTATCTGGAAAGATGTCTAAAAAGAAACGAAAATATTACACAGTATGGGAAGGAAGAAATCCCGGCGTTTATCTGACTTGGGAGGAGTGCCAAGCACAAACCAATGGTTTTCCAGAAGCCAAATACAAGTCTTTTCCAACACCTGAATTAGCCGAGAAAGCTTTTAAAGAAGGCTCGGAAGCATATTGGGGTAAAAAAGAGGTTGCTACAAGTGAAAATCTATTTGACTTGGAAGATTACACACCCGCTCCGGTTGAAGAGGCGATTTGTGTTGATGCCGCTTGCAGTGGCAATCCAGGCAAAATGGAGTATCGCGGTGTAGCTCTGGAGGATGGAATGGAGATGTTTCATAAAGGACCCTTTGAAGATGGCACCAACAATGTTGGTGAATTTTTGGCTATTGTACACGCCTTAGCTCTATATAATAATTATGAAAAGGCAATACCTGTTTACAGTGATAGCAAAATAGCTATCAACTGGGTGAAAGATAAAAAATGCCGAACAAAGCTGGAGCGAACAAATAAAAACGCAGTACTTTTTGATTTAATTCGACGTGCCGAAAAATGGTTAGAAACACATACCTATCAAAACCCCCTACTGAAATGGGAAACTAAAATGTGGGGTGAAATACCTGCAGATTTTAATAGAAAATAAGTAAGCACTCAGCCCATAAACCCCAGCCCCCTAACCCCCTGAAGGGGGAATTGTTGTGCATAAATTTATGTTAATGCAGTTTTTTAGAATTTTATTAACATACTTTACAGTTTACATCATTAATAATGAGTTGAAAATAAGCCTATAGTCATCAGGGACTACTTTAGAATGATAGATTACTTACAAAAAAACTCTAACCAAATATACCATATAAGAAAATAGCAATGATGCCTAAAGGAGCGATATATTTAAGAATAAATACATAAGCATTTAGAAATTTGAGACTTAGATTAATTGTGCCATTATTGGTTAGTTCTAAGAAAACTACTTTTTTATCCAAATACCAACCTACAAAAAGTGAGACAAACAAGCCTCCAATGGGTAACATTATTTTCGCTGATAATAAATCTAAAACATTGAAAAACTGAGAAGAGTAAGCTGAAAGCGTACCTAAAACAAGCACAACTGCCACCACCATTGAAACACTTTTGATGCGTGCAATCTTAAATTCTTCAGATACATAAGCTGTAACTACCTCCATAAGCGAAATCGTAGAAGTAAGAGCGGCAATGCTCAAAAGCACAAAAAATGCAGTTGACCAAAGTGCTGAAAGGGGCAATTGATTGAAAAGACTGGGCAGCGTGATGAACAACAAGCCCGGACCACCTGCCACCAAATCTGATTGAATATCTGATGCAGCAGGAGCTAATGCAAAAGCCGATGAAAAAATAACTATCCCAGCTAAAAGAGCAACCAAAGTATCTAAAACAGAGACTTGTAAAGCAATTTTCGAAACATTGCTATCCTTGCTAAAATAGGAACCATAAGTTATCATCGCCGCCATTCCTAAGGAAAGTGAGAAGAAAGATTGCCCCATTGCATCAATAAAAACGGTTGATTTGATAGAACTCAATTTGGGTAAAAATAGAAAACTCAAACCAGCACTTGCACCATCCAAAGTAATGGCACGAATACTCATAACAATAAGCAAAAGAAAGAGCAATGGCATTAAGATTTTTGCTGATTTTTCTATCCCATCTTTAACTCCTGCAGCAATGAAATAAGCAGTTAGCAGTGTAAATACAAACATCAAAATTGTTTGTTTCAAAGGGTTAGCCAAAAGGATATTAAAATTGCCTGAAAAATCATTAGCATTCGCTAAATGTCCCGTGAGCGATTGATAGATATAATCCAAAGTCCATCCGCAAACAACCATATAAAAACCTAAGATAATAAGAACAGTAAATATACCCAAACGTCCTACCCAATTCCATTTTGTTCCGGGTGCTAATTTACGAAACGCTCCTTCAGCATTCGAGTTTGTAGCACGTCCTATCATAAATTCACTCATCATCAGCGGAACTCCAAAAAACAAAATACAAACTAAATAAATTAAGATAAATAGAGCGCCACCACCACTTGCTGTTTCACTTGGGAAACGCCATATATTTCCTAATCCAACAGCCGAACCCGCCGCCGCTGCTATCATTCCGAGTTTTGATGAAAAGCTTGCTCTTGCCATATCTAATCTAATTTTAATTGTATTTTGATATACAAAAATAGATAAATTAATTTGCAAAAGCGAGTTATTCCTAAGAAAAAAGGGATATTTGTAGGAGTGTTAATTATATAAGCTTTAACATCAGTTTTTCAAACTTACTTTCCATCGCTACTCACTTCTTTTCTTTATCAATTTATTCAAATAGGGTATTTCGTTTAGTGGAAAATCTTTTTTCACAGCAAATACAATGAATATTGAGAACAAAGCGGTATTGATTAGCAAATTGAGCCACACATTGGGGACTGTGAGCACTCTGCTTGCGGCATAAATAACAAGTGTAAGTAGCAAATAAGATCCTAACTTTCTAAGTTGATAGTCGATTGGCATATGTTTTTGTCCGAAAACATAAGAGAGTAGCATCACCACAAAATAGCCTGCAAATGCTGACCAAGCTGAACCCCAATAACTATATTTGGGTACAAAAATAATGTTTCCAATGAATATAATCAGTGTTCCAACCGCAGCAAACCAAGCACCATAGTGGTTTTTATCTTTTAATTTGTACCAAATTGATAGGTTAAAATAAACACCTTGAAAAATAAACGACCATAAAATAATAGGCACTACATCCAAACCACTCCAATAACTTGGCTCCAAAATAAATTTGATTAAATCCATATAGAGCACCATCCCTAAGAATATAAGCAAAGAGAAAATAACAAAAAACTTCATCGCATCGCTATAGACCCCTAAGCTGTTTTTATCTTTGTGCTTAGCAAATACAAATGGCTCATAAGCATAGCGAAATGCCTGCGTAAACATCATTATCACCATCGCTATTTTTCCAACGGCACCATACACTCCCAAGTCAGCTTTTCCAGCCTCACCCACTTGTAAAAATGGAAAGAGTATTTTATCTAAGTTTTGATTGGCTATACCTGCTATTCCAAGAAACAGAAGCGGATAAGAGTAGTTGAGAATTTGTTTGAGCAGTTTCCAATCAAACTTAAATCGAGCAGCAAAAATGTATTTTAGAAGCACCAAGGTTTGTATTATTGTGGCAATAAAATTGGATACAAACACATACCCCACGCCATATTCAGGATTGTAAAACCAAGAAACTGTTTCAGGTGCTACCTTCATCAACCAAGGACAAAGCAGGAAGAAGAACAGATTTATTGTAATATTAAGAGCCACATAGAGCAGTTTCAAACTTGCAAAAGCAATAGGACGCTTTATAAAACGTAAATAGGCAAAGGGGATAGAGGCAAAGGCATCCATCGCAACCGTTAAACCTAATAACCATATGTATTCTGGGTGGTCGGCATAATTGAGAAATGAAGCAATGGGTTGGTTGAAAAACACAATTATTAGAGCAAACAAGAGCGTAGTAAAGCCTACTGAAATAAGCGTATTTCCATACACTTTTTTGGCATCTTCACCTTGTTTGTTGGCATAGCGGAAAAAGCCGGTTTCCATGCCGTAAGTAAGCAAAACAATCAGAAAGGCTGACCAAGCATACAACTCTGTAACCGATCCCATATCTGCTTGTCGCACCAATACGAAAGTATAAAACGGCGTAAGTAGCCAGTTCAAAAACTTGCCTATAATGCTACTCATTCCGTAAATGGCGGTATCTTTCGCCAATGATTTCATCTCTTTTGCCATAAAAATGCCCCTCAAGTCCAGCCCCC
>CAYFRA010000102.1:0-3945 GCA_964345395.1 uncultured Paludibacter sp.
CCCTCGTTTTGAATATCCTAAAGTTTTTCTTATTTTTGCGTGATTATATTTTAGCAAATGAGAATACTACTTATCGGCACTGCACATCCTTATCGGGGTGGATTGGCGGCTTTCAATGAGCGATTGGCACAAGAGTTACAAAAGCTTGGTCACGAGGTGGAAATATACACTTTCACTTTGCAATATCCCAAGTTTCTGTTCCCGGGCAAAACGCAATACCGCGATGAAGCTGCACCAAGCGATTTGAGTATTTATCGAAAAATAAGCAGCATCAATCCGCTCAACTGGCTTAAAGTAGCACGTGAAATTAAAGCTAAACAGGCCGACAGACTTATCTTTTGTTACTGGATGTCTTTTATGGCACCTTGCTTTGGTACAATTGCTCGATTTAGCAAAACAAAACAGACAAAAAACATCGCACTGATTCACAATATGATGCCACACGAGCCATCTTTGTTGGACAAGCTACTGCCACCCTATTTTGTGAAGTCGATGGATGCATTTGTAAGTATGGCAGATGCAGTGAAGCAAGATATTCAAAAATTAGACAAAAAGCAGAAGCCTATTATCGTTTCGCCCCATCCTATTTATGACCATTACGGCGAACAAACTACCAAAAGCGAAGCTTGTCAATTATTAGAATTAGATGATAGTACTAATTATATTCTCTTTTTTGGTTTTATCCGCCACTACAAAGGTTTGGATTTGCTTATTGATGCAATGGCGGATGATAGACTTAAATCAAAAAATATAAAATTGATAGTTGCTGGTGAGTTTTATGAAGATGAGGAAACCTATCGTCAATTAATTAGTAAAAATGGTTTAGATGATAAGGTTTTACTTCACGCAAAGTTTATCCCTGACAATGAAGTAGCTCGCTACTTTAATGCAGCCGACATTGTGGCTCAACCCTATCGATCGGCAACACAAAGCGGTGTTACACAAATTGCATATCATTTTGAAAAACCAATGCTTGTAAGCGATGTAGGCGGCTTGGCAGAGATTGTCCCACATAATAAAGTGGGCTATGTGCTTGAACCCAACGCAAAAGAAATTGCCGATGCTCTATTTGATTTTTATGAAAACAAGCGAGCAAATGCGATGAAAGAGAATATCAAAGAGGAGAAAAAAAGATTTAACTGGAGTAAAATGGCCGATGCCGTTATTTCCATTTAGCAAAAGAGAAAGAAAAGACGAAATGGCAAAAAAAGATAATGCACAAACCCCACTAATGAAACAGTATTTGGATATCAAATCCAAACATCCCGATGCAGTTTTACTGTTTCGATTAGGTGATTTTTATGAAACATTTTCAGAAGATGCCATTAAAACGGCAGAAGTATTGGGCATTACCCTTACTCGTCGTGCCAACGGTGCTGCAAGTTCAGTGGAGTTGGCTGGATTTCCTCATCACGCTTTGGATACTTATTTACCAAAATTGGTGCGTGCTGGATTGCGTGTTGCCATTTGCGAACAATTGGAAGATCCAAAACAGGCTAAAGGAATTGTAAAACGAGGCATCACAGAGGTTATCACACCGGGAGTTTCGTATAGCGATACCACGCTCAACCACCGAGAGAACAACTTTGTTGCAAGCGTTAATTTTGACAAAAGCATAGTAGGTGTTTCTTTTTTAGATATTTCTACCGGTGAATTTTTAGTAGCTGAAGGTACGAGTGATTATGTGGATAAATTGCTGAATAGTTTCTCACCCAAAGAGGTTCTTTATGACCGCACCAAAAAGAAGGTGTATGAAGCAGCCTTTGGAAACAAATACTTCTCTTATGCTTTGGAGGATTGGTGCTACACCCCATCCACTGCCAACGAGCGACTTTTGAAACATTTTGAAACCAAAAACCTAAAAGGCTTTGGCGTTCAAAACCTAACAAGTGGCATTGTAGCAGCTGGTGCTATTATGCACTATTTGGATATCACCCACCATTTACAAACGGGACATATCACCAACCTGACACGCATTGAAGAGGATAGATATGTATGGTTAGATCGTTTCACTGTTCGAAATTTGGAACTATACGGTAGCTTTAATGAAGGGGGAAAAACGCTTACCGATATTATCGACCGCACCATTAGTCCGATGGGAAGTCGCTTACTCAAACGCTGGGTGGCATTTCCGCTCAAAGATGTGAAACCCATTGTAGAGCGACAAAATGTGGTTGAGTATTTTTTCAAAAACTTAGATTTCAAAGAGCTTGTAATACAAAATATATCTGTTATCGGCGATTTAGAACGGATCATATCCAAAGTGGCTGTAGGACGTATCAACCCACGCGAGGTGGTACAGCTCAAAGTAGCTCTCAATGCTATTTTACCAATTAAAGAAGCTTGTGCTGCTACAAATGATGATACCCTAAAAACCATTGCTGAGCAGTTAAACCCTTGTACACTTATAGCCAATAAAATAGAGAAAGAGATTGCATTAGACCCACCTACGATGATCAACAGAGGGGGCGTAATCAGAGAGGGCGTAAATAATGATTTAGATGAACTACGCGACTTGCTACATTCTGGCAAAAAACGTTTGGATGAAATGCAACAACGCGAGAGTGAAAGAACAGGTATTCCGTCATTAAAAATTGCTTTCAATAATGTTTTTGGCTACTACATTGAAGTAAGAAATACGCATAAAGATAAAGTACCAGAAGATTGGGTACGCAAACAGACTTTAGTAAGTGCCGAGCGATACATCACCGAGGAGCTAAAAGAGTATGAAGAGAAAATTCTTGGTGCAGAAGAGAAAATACTTGCTATTGAAACTCAGCTTTTTGGCGAAATGATTTTAGCTCTGAATGATTATATTACAGCTATTCAGCTCAACTCAAATCAAATAGCCAAGTTGGATTGTTTACTATCTTTTGCGAAAGTGGCAGAAGAGAATAAATACGTTCGCCCCGAAGTGAATGAAAGTGAAGAAATTGACATCAAACAAGGACGGCACCCAGTTATTGAGAAACAGCTGCCAATTGGTGAAGAGTACATCGCTAACGATGTGTTTTTGGATAGCAAATCTCAACAAATCATTGTCGTAACCGGTCCAAATATGGCTGGTAAATCTGCACTTCTACGACAAACCGCCCTGATAACTTTAATGGCTCAAATAGGAAGTTTTGTACCTGTTGAGAGTGCAAAAATTGGCGTTGTTGATAAAATATTTACCCGAGTAGGTGCAAGTGACAATATCTCACAAGGTGAAAGTACTTTTATGGTGGAGATGAATGAAGCTGCAAGTATTTTGAATAATCTTACCAATCGCAGTTTGGTGCTCTTTGATGAATTAGGGCGAGGCACAAGCACATACGATGGTATTTCTATAGCTTGGGCAATTGTGGAGTATATCCACGAACATCCAAAAGCAAGAGCTAAAACACTTTTTGCCACACACTATCACGAGCTGAATGAGATGGAAAATTCCTTCAATCGGATAAAAAACTTCAATGTATCTGTTAAAGAGATCAACAAACAGATTATCTTCTTACGTAAATTGGAGCGAGGTGGTATTGCCCATAGTTTTGGTATTCACGTAGCCAAAATGGCAGGAATGCCACAAAGCATAGTGCAACGCTCAGAGCAAATATTGGAGCAATTGGAAAGCGATAACCGACAAAACGGAATTGCAAAACCAATAGGCGATATAGCCACACAAAGAGAAGGGTACCAACTCAGTTTTTTCCAATTAGACGATCCCATCTTAGAACAAGTAAGAGATGAAATCAAAGGCTTAGACATCAACAACCTCACCCCTGTAGAAGCACTCAACAAACTAAATGAGGTGAAACGAATAATCACAGGAAAGTAAGTATAAAAAATAGATTCAATACTTGCTAACAGTTGAAACCTTCGTATATTTGTGTGTTATGCTCACCAAGTGAAAATTGATAATTTTTCAGTTCAAAAGCCATAACGCATTTTCTGTATTTATAGATTAAT
>CAYFRA010000103.1:0-3922 GCA_964345395.1 uncultured Paludibacter sp.
CACGATCACGGTTGCGGTGGATGTGGTTGCTAATTCTTATTAGATAATTATAAAAAAGGTGCAATAGAATGGTTAATATTGCACCTTTTCTTAGTTTTTTCTTTTTGTTTGATTCTAACTTTCATGAAATGGAAATATTGCGTATTAAATCAGTAAAAGAGGATTATGCTGATGAATTATTGGATCTTTATTTAGATATTTTTCCCGAAACTCAAAGACACGTCAGAGAAGATTTTGAAGCTTTATTGGAAAAAGAAGATATTTTCTTTGCTAATGTTGTGTTGATGAATGGTTCGGTAATTGGCTTTTTCAACTATTGGAATTTTGATGAGTTTGTCTATTTAGAACATTTGGCGGTAGAGCCTCCTATGAGAGGGCATAAATTAGGTGAAAAGTTAGTTGATTTGATGAAGAAATCAATTGTGGATAAACCTATAATACTGGAAGTTGAGAGAGCTGAAGATTCAGAGTTTGGCGAAAGAAGAATTGAGTTCTATAGACGTTTAGGATTCGAACTGCTACCATTCGACTATAAACAGCCTCCCTATCGCCCCGATGGAGATTGGATTTCACTTCACCTAATGAGCAACAATTTAGCTTTAGCGAGTGATAGATTTGATGAGTTTGTCTCTATTTTATACTCACGAGTTTATAAGCAATAAGGTGTTTTAAAAAGTTGCATAATGTTGCTGTTATTATATGCAATTAAAACTATCATTTTGGTGTTGTGAATGTTAGATAATTGCCATTTTATCTTTTTTTTTGCAACAAAAAACTTCTCAATGTTAAGAATCTCTACTTTTGTAACTATAAAGTGTTTTATTTACTAATTTTGCAAAGACTTTTTACCACTTAAATTATTGATGAAAAATAGAAATCAATTAAATTAATTAACACTATAACAAATAACTACCATGATTATTGGAATACCTAAGGAGATTATGATGGGTGAGGCAAGAGTTGCCGCAACACCCGAAACCGTGAAAAAATTTGTTCAAGACGGGATGACCGTATTGGTTGAAACTAATGCCGGTGCTAAAGCACATTTCTACGATGAAGATTATAAAAATGCTGGTGCCGAGGTTGTAACTGATGTTAAATCACTTTTTGAAAAGTCAGATTTGATTTTGAAAGTAAAAGAACCACAATTTAATGAACAACTACAACTTCATGAAGTGGATATGATGCACAAGGGACAGTATCTTATTACCTTTATTCATCCAGCTTCTCCTGTTAATCATAAGATGGTTAGCGATTTAGCTAAAGCAGGTATTATTGGTTTAACTCTTGATGGCGTACCTCGCATTTCTCGTGCTCAAAATATGGATGCACTTACTTCAATGAGTACTTGTGCAGGATATAAAGGTATGTTGATGGCTGCTAATGATTTAGCCGTATTTATGCCTCAAATGTTTACTGCTGTTGGTATGCAAAAACCAGCGCAAGTTTTAGTGATAGGTGCAGGTGTAGCTGGATTACAAGCCTTAGCTACAGCAAAACGCTTGGGTGCTGTAACTCATGCTATGGATATTCGTCCTGCTGCTATGGAACAAGCAAAAAGCTTAGGTGCTAAATTGATTGAAACTACAGTGCCAGAAGAGTTGGCAATTGGTCAAGGTGGATATGCTCTTAAATTATCCGATGAATGGTTAGAGAAAGAGCGTAAAATTATTGCTGATGTGATTAAAGACATGGATGTTGTCTTTTTAAGTGCTTTGATACCTGGAAAAGTTGCTCCTATTCTAATTACAGAAGAGATGGTTAAAACGATGAAAAACGGCTCAGTTATTGTTGACATTTCTATTGACCAAGGAGGTAACTGCGAATTGACACCAGCAGGTAAAAAAGAAGTTATCCATAACGTAATGATCAACGGTGTGAAAAACATACCAGGTATGATCCCATCCGCTTCTACCCAAATGTTTTCTCAAAATGTGTACAATTTAGTAAAGTATCTTGTTAAAGATGATGCTATTCAGCTCAACTTGGAAGATGAGATTGTACGTTCAATTTTAGTAACAGATGGTAATGAAATTGTTCACGCTGGTACGCGCGAGGCAATGGGTATTTAATTTGAAATCAGCTATTCAAAGTTAAGAATAAACAGGGCAGATTTGCAGCTTTTTTGCTGTAAATCTGCTTCGTATTTAATTAAATCTAAAACAAAATATTTATACATTATTATGTCGCCAATTATATTATTACTCATTTTTGTTGTTGCAACAGGCTTGGGATATGTGATAATTAAAAACGTTCCGAGTTTACTGCACACCCCTCTTATGTCGGGTATGAATGCTCTATCTGGTATTACAATCCTTGGTGCTATAGCTGCCGTAGGTTTGTCAAAAATTTCAGGAAACACCAATCACCTTATCTTAGGGCAAATTATTGGTGGAATAGCTGTTATCGCTGCTACAGTCAATGTTGTAGGTGGTTTCGGTGTTACACATCGTATGCTCAAAATGTTTAACAAGAAAAGAAAATAGGAGAATCAAATGATTATGAGTCAAGCAGTTTTTTATGTGATCTTTGCTATCCTTTCTGTTGCAGTTCTATTTGGGATATCAATGATGAGTAAGGTGAAAACCTCTGTAAATGGTAACTTACTCAGTGCAGCAAGTGTTTTAATAGGTGTTGCTTTAACACTATTATACAATAATATTTTATCTATCTGGTCTATTTATCTTTATGTTTTGATAGGTGTTATCATTGGTGGTTTTTTGGCTACACGCGTAAAGATGATAGAAATGCCACAGTTGGTAGCACTATTCAATGGTGTTGGTGGTTTAGCTTCTGGTCTTGTGGGTATTCTCACTCTAATTGGTGTTGGAGTGGGCGAAACTCTCTATCCTATTTTTGTGAAAGTTACAGCTGTTCTGGCTATTCTCATAGGTTTGCTAACTCTTTCTGGAAGTTTGGTTGCAGCTGGTAAATTACACAAGCTACTACCTCAAAAACCTGTAATTTGGAAAAAACATCCTCTTGTGCTCAATGCTACAATTATAGCTATGGCATTGTTGGTTGTCATCACCATACCGTTCCAAGCTAACACTATGCTTATGTTTGTTGTGATGGCCTTAGCTATAGTGGTGAGTTTGTTTTTTGGATATGCGTTTGCTATTCGTGTTGGTGGTGCTGACATGCCCATTACCATATCTTTACTTAACTCTTTAAGTGGGGTAGCTGGAGCTATTGCTGGTATGGCGATTGGCGATATATTGTTGGTTGCGGTAGGTGGTATTGTTGGTGCTTCTGGTCTTTTCTTGACACAAATAATGTGTCGTGCTATGAATAGGAGTTTGTTAGAGATTCTCACAGGTAAAACATCTGTTGCAGCTGCTCCTAAAAAAGCCAAAACCAATGATGTGAAAGCAGCGAAAGTTGAAGTTGCAACTCAACAAAAAGAGGCAAACCCTGCAGAGGCTCTTCAAAATGCAAAATCAGTAATTATCGTACCTGGTTATGGTATGGCATTGGCACAAGCCCAACATTTGGTGCGTCAATTGGCAGATAAATTGGAGTCAAAAGGTGCATCAGTAAAATATGCTATTCATCCCGTAGCAGGACGTATGCCCGGACATATGAATGTATTGTTGGCAGAGGCCGATGTTCCTTATGAGCAACTTTACGAAATGGATGATGTCAATCCAGAGTTTGAAACAGCCGATGCGGTAATCGTAATTGGAGCAAATGACGTGCTCAACCCCGCTGCTCGCGATGCAGTAGATACGCCAATTTATGGTATGCCCGTGTTGGATGTGGATAAAGCGAAAGATATATTTATCTGCAACTTCGATTTAAATCCTGGTTATGCAGGAGTTGAAAATCCACTTTACACAAGAAAAGAGGGTGTTCATCTCTATTTGGGCGATGCAAAAGATTCCTTGACAAAACTACTATCTCTTTTAGATAAAAAAGAAGA
>CAYFRA010000104.1:0-3913 GCA_964345395.1 uncultured Paludibacter sp.
TAATCCACACAAGCCCGATCTGTTCTCACTTTCCCAATATAGGCACCCACTTTTTTGTGTTCAGGATGCTCTTGGTAAATATCCAAATCTTCAAGTGATTCAAATTCGCTATACAGAGAAATATCCCAATTGCTTTGTGGTGTTTCGGGATGGTTGATACCAACTTCTATCTTTTTTATTTGCGGAATCACATTTGCCAAGGCTTCTAATTCACGCTTGATATGTAGTGCGTGTTCCATTTTTGTTTTACCCTCTGCCTCGTCCACTAAGTTGAAAAATACAATATGTTTAATCATTTTTTTGTCGTTTTTTATGATGCTTATTCTTAAAGAGCCACAAAGATATAAATTATATCAATTTTACAAACATACTTTTAGTCTCAAATGATTCTTATTCCCCTTTTTTTGCCTCTTCCCATATCACATCCATCTCCGCCAAAGTCATCTCTTTCAGGTTTTTGCCTTTGGCAATGGTTTGAGACTCTAAGTAATTAAATCGCTCAATAAATTTTTTGTTTGTACGCTCCAATGCTGTGTCGGGATTGATGTCATAAAGTCGCGCAGCATTAACCATACTGAATAGCACGTCGCCAAATTCAGCTTCCATCTTGTCCTGATCCATTTTATCTACTTCGTGCTGAAATTCTGCCAACTCCTCTTTTGCTTTATCCCAAACCTGCTCGCGATATTCCCAGTCAAAACCCACACTCGCCGCTTTCTCTTGAATGCGATAAGATTTTATCAAACTTGGCAGTGATCGAGGGACACCTCCCAACACCGTTTTGTTGCCCCCTTTCTCTTTCAGCTTGATGCTTTCCCAGTTTTCAACCACTTTTTGACTGTTTTGAGCCTCATCATCACCAAACACGTGAGGATGTCTGAAAATTAGCTTTTCATTGATGTTTTTACATACGTCATAAATATCAAAATCACCATTTTCGCTACCCATATGTGCGTAGAAAACTACGTGCAAAAGCAAATCTCCAAGCTCTTTTTTTATCGCATTCATATCCTGTTCCAAAATGGCATCAGAGAGTTCATAGGTCTCCTCAATGGTGTTGTGGCGGATGCTTTCAAATGTTTGTTCTCGATCCCACGGACAATCTTTACGTAGGCGTTTCATTATCTCCAATAGACGCTCAAATTCGGCTAATTTCTCTTCGTTTGTATGCATAATATTTTAATTTTATACAAAGTTAGCAATTTTGACACAAATGAAACCCATTTACTTGGCACGATTTGTGATAATCAGTTTTGCAATGAGTCTAATGTGAAAGTAATTTGTAAAATACAAAATGAATAGTAAATCCCCTCAAACAGAAAACAGTCAATCTCCAAGCTTAGCTTTTTGTCTAACTATGGATGCCATCGGTATGTTGTCATATGCCCTCCCAGCTTTGGGTGAAACTATCGACGTAGTTTGGGCACCTATTTCAGCTTATATATTCAAAATAAGCTTTGCTGGAAAGATAGGCACTATCGGTAGTATAATCAATTTCATTGAAGAGCTTTTACCCTATACCGATGTGATTCCAACTTTTACAATTGCCTATTTCTATTTGAAATACTTTGATAAAAAAGATTCTGAGCTAAGCAAGAGTTGATTTACAATTAGCCATTCATCTTCTCATTGATATCTTCAAATATCTCCAAATCAAAATATTGGACTGCGGCGGTCAAGTGATCAAAGATGTCAGCCATAATGTTTTCATAGGCTGTCCAGTTTGTGGTGCTCGTAAAGCAGTATATTTCAATAGGCAAGCCCTTGAAATCTGGTGCCAACTGACGAACAATAATTGACATGTTTTGATTGACACCATTGTGCATTTTCAAATATGTCTCGATATATTTTCTGAACAAACCGATATTGGTCAAACTTCTACCATTTACAGGGATTGTCATATCGGCATCAATCTTCTCGTTGTGCTTTTCGATCTCTAATTGTCTGTTTTCGATATAATCCTCAATCAGTCCAATCTTTTTATACTGTTCTACATTATCTTTACCAACAAATTTAATAGTCGATTGCTTGAGGGTTATTGCACGCTTTATTCTCCTACCTCCAGATTCTGACATACCTCGCCAATTTTGAAAAGAGTCTGATACAAGGGCATAGGTGGGTATGGTGGAGATGGTTTTGTCAAAATTCTTTACCTTCACCGTTGTCAATGTAATCTGTTTTACATCTCCATCAACGTGGTATTTGGGCATAGTTATCCAGTCGCCTATTCGTACCATATCGTTGGTAACAACCTGAATACTTGCAACGAAGCCTAAAATTGAATCTTTAAATACCAGCATCATAACAGCTGAGGCAGCTCCCATAGTAGCAAAAAACTTAACCAACTCTTGCCCTGAAAGTATGGTGAAGGTTGCTCCTATGGTGAGAATTAAAAACAATATCCTGACTACTTGAAAATAGCTCTCAATTGGTTTGTCTTTGTATTTTGCTGTAGAAAGAAGATAATCAGCACTCGCTTTTATGATCGAATTGATAAGCCAAAATATCATCCAAACAATAAATAGGTCGGTGCCTTTCAGGATGATACTTATCAGATTTGGGTAGTACTCGAATACGACTGGAATACTATTTCTCACCCAAATAAGCGGTGCGGTTAGGGCTAAGTAGCGTGGAAATTTGTTTTTAATTAAGAAATCACTAATCCGTAGCCTTTTGATTTTTTTTGTTTGCTGCAATAGGATGCTAATCAGTTTGTTTGCAATCCATTGAAACGCAACAACCAATATGATAACAATAGATAACTGTATAATTAAGGTGGAGAGATTGATAAGCTTACTCGAAACTCCCCAGTTTTCTAATATCTCTCTTGTCCAATTGGTAATTTGAAATGCTGATTGTTCTAATTGATAAAGTTTTTCCTCCATATTAAGATACAATGATTACTTTATGTTTTACTTTCAACAAATATAAGCAATCAAAAGTTGGGATATGTAGATATTAATTTGTTTTAGCTTTATTTGAGAATAGCTAAGCTTGTTTAATTGCTGCTTAAAAGTTCCATTTTGATACGCCCCACTTTCATTCTTGCCTCTATCATCATAGGCAATCTTTTGCTGTCGGTCGAAAACCATATGGTAGCCGGATAGTCCTGCTTGAATAGTTTGCCCTCGGGTAGTTCTGGTTTGTAGGCGTAGCATTTCACCTTTTTATTATTCACGGTGATCTCTTCTATTCCCGCAAATACAACTTTTGACTCTATCACTTTGCCCGAAGTATAAAAAGGAATTACAAAACTATCCCCTTTTTTAAGTTTCGATACATCCAATGAGCGTACATAATAAATCATCGATACAAAATCATGTGTTTTGGGCTTGATTTTGGTAGTTTCATTGCGACTGATGTTTTTTGCAGTCAAATTTTTATGATCAAAAACGATAGAATCCTGTCTGCTGTATTTATTCTCTGATACAAACTGCTTGAAGACATTAGGTGTGCCGCTTTTTGTATCAATAAAACTTTCATACCTATTCTCAACCCGATATATCCACTCAATGACACCCGATGTTCCTCCCTGCATAGTGGCATGGTAGCTGCTTGAACCATTGGTAGTAACCAAATTGGGAGCAACCCTCAAACTCGCATCCCCCCCCTTTACATTGCCCGTTATCCCTGAGTAAAATGAAATTTTATATTTCAAATGCTCACCCCTAACGATCGACCAAGCATTAGCATTGATATTTGGCATAGAAATAAATAGTGCCAAGATTGTGTAAATTGTAACTCTCTTTATCTGTTTCATATTGTTGATATTTTCTTTTTCATACAAAAGCATACAAATCTTATTCCAAATTTCAAATTAACGGTAAAAACCAATATAAATCTAAGATTTTATGAAAACAAAAGTACACAATTTTATTTTGAATAAAGAATACTTGAATTGAGAATTAAGAAT
>CAYFRA010000105.1:0-3759 GCA_964345395.1 uncultured Paludibacter sp.
AAACGACTGACCCGAAGTTTTTCAAACATTTGGCTTAGTGCAGAGGTGTTTAATCTTTTTGACTTCAAGAATGAAAATTCCATTTATTGGGTGTCTGACATTTGGGGCTACCAGCATGGCGCCCCCAATTACCTAACAGGAAGACAGTTAAATGTAAAACTAACAGCAGAGTTGAAATAGTTTTTGAGTTAAAAGTGGAAAGTTTGTAAAGTTTGTAAAGAGCAAAGATTTAAAAATGCTACTACAAGCCTGAAGGGCTTAAATATGAATAGCCCTAGCTTTTAAGTTAAGGGTTTTAAGGTAAGTCACAATCTATAATAATAGCAAGCTAGCCCAACGGGCTTATAGCAATAGCGTGGGGCAACGCCCTACGAAGATGATTATACCCACAATACAAAGCTCTTGCCTATGGCGAGACAGGCCTGAAAGGGCGTAAGAACGATAAGTTAGAATATAAAAGTTTGTTTTGCTATTCATCGGATGACTACGAGTGAAAATAGCAATTAGCAATTAGTTGTTTCAGAATTTCAAGATTTCAAGATTATAACAAACAAGTTAAAAGTTAACAACTTATTGCTCGAGTTTAGCCCCTAAATCCCCTGAAGGGGACTTTTAAAATTGTGCAACTGGATAAAGGAGGAGTGAAAAGTATGAAGTTTATAAAGTACCCTAAACCTACTAGGTTTCAGCGATTTTATTTTAATGCAATAAAATCTTGTTTTGTATTGCGTATTAGTAATTGTGATAAACCTAGTAGGTTTTAGTGCAAAATTTATTGTAGATAATTTAGAATATCTATCGAATTACTTTATCTGCTACTCATCGGATGACTCGGAGTCATCCGATGAGTGAATGTTATTTATAGCAGTGCGACAAATAACAAAAAAAACAGCCTTACATTTTTCAATGCAGGCTGTTTTGATTTTATCAATTACTAAGGGGGTGTTATTCCATTCCTAAAGCTTTTTTAATCAATACAGGAATATCTTCTGGTTTGCGAGCAACGGGCACTCCTGCTGCTTCAAATGCTGCTATTTTTTCCTCAGCAGATCCGCTACCACTCGATATAATAGCTCCGGCGTGTCCCATACGTTTTCCGGGAGGTGCACTTTGCCCAGCTATAAATGCAACTACAGGTTTTGTCATATGCTCTTTGATAAATGCTGCTGCTTGCTCTTCAGCATCACCACCAATTTCGCCAATCAGCACTACCGCCTCAGTTTCGGGGTCGTCTTGATAGAGTTGCAACATATCTTGAAAGTAAAGCCCTGCAACTGGGTCACCGCCAATTCCTACACAAGTGCTCTGTCCAATGCCGTTGGTAGTAAGTTGATTTACCATCTCATAAGTCAAAGTACCACTGCGACTAATCAAACCGACATTCCCTTTTTTGAAAATCATACCTGGCAAAATGCCAATCAACGCCTCACCAGGTGTTATCAAACCGGGGCAGTTAGGTCCGATAAGTTTGGTGCCACGTTTTTTCAAATAGGGCATAATACGCACCATATCCAAGGTTGGAATCCCTTCGGTAATGGCAATAACCAACTCAACACCTGCCTCTGATGCTTCTAATATACCATCAGCGGCGAAGGGTGCTGGCACAAAAAGCACTGTTGCATTGGCGTTGGTAGCTTTCACTGCCTCCTCTACCGTGTTGAATACAGGAATACCTTCAAATTCTTGTCCTCCTTTGCCAGGCGAAACTCCACCCACAATGTTGGTACCGTATGCTTTCATCTTTTGGGTATGAAAACCACCATCTCTACCTGTTATTCCTTGAACAATCAGGCGTGTGTCTTTATTTATTAGAATGCTCATAATCTCTTACTTGTTTGTTTTTTTAATAAATGATGAAATCTGTTTTGAGTTTATGCATTAGCAAACTCAATGGCTTTTTTAGCTGCATCGGTCATACTTTCCACTACCGTCAAATCGGTATTTCGTAGAATTTCAAGACCCTCCTTCGCATTTGTTCCAGACAGTCTGACTACTATTGGTACTTGCACGTCCATCTGCTCAAGAGCAGCAATAAGACCTTGTGCCACATCATCACAACGAGTAATACCCCCAAAAATATTAATCATTACTACTTTTACGTTTTCATCAGAGAGAATAAGATTCATAGCGTCTATTACCTTTTGTGGATTAGAGCTTCCACCGATATCCAAAAAGTTGGCAGGATTACCACCATACATTTTGATCATATCCATAGTTGCCATTGCCAAGCCAGCACCATTCACCATATAACCAATGTTGCCATCTAAGCGAATGTAGCTAAGCCCTTTCTCTTTGGCTTCATTCTCTTTTTGCTCATTCTCATCAAACTCAAGCAACAGCTCAATCTCTTTTTGACGATAAAGTGCATTTTCATCAAAGTTCATTTTGCCATCAAGAGCAATCAGTTGATTGTCGTCTGTAATAACCAAAGGATTGATCTCGACCAATGATGCATCGGTATCCAAGCATATTTGATACATTTTTTGGAAAATGGATGCGGCTTGTCTCACCAAAGTGAAATCATCGAAAAGACGGAAAGCTATTTTACGTGCCAAGAAGTCGGGCATTCCAATGCTTGCATCAATTGGGTATTTGAGAATAGCATCAGGATTCTCCTTAGCCACCTCTTCAATCTCTACTCCACCCTCCTTGCTTGCCATCAAAATGACAGATTTGGAGTTGCGATCGATGGTCAAGCCTACATACACTTCACTATGAAACTTGATACCTTCAGCCACCAATACCTTCTCAACGGTGTAACCTTTGATATCCATTCCTAAAATCTTGTCAGCAACCTCTTTTGCTTCGGCAGCACTCTTCACTAACTTTACGCCACCGGCCAAACCACGTCCTCCTGTGAGTACCTGTGCTTTTACTACGGCTGGAAAACCCAATTTCTCAGTTGCCTTTAACACCTCTTCGGTTGTGTAGCAAAGCACTTCACGAGTTACCGGCAATTGGTAGTTTGCAAAAATCTCTTTTGCTTGATATTCGTGTATTTTCATGCGTTTGTTTTGATTAAATTATTACACTTTAGTTTAATTGATAATTATCTTTTGCGTATCTACTATTCGATTTCCATCCATTACCTGAACGATGTAAACTCCTTTGTTAGATACGGATATAGACATTTGGTTTGACTGCGCCAATTCAGTCTTTACTCTTTCACCCACAATGTTATAAATATTAACCTGATTACCTGCTTGAATGTGATTGATAAAGAGCTCTCCCCTAATAGCATAGATGTAAACAGTTGAATAATCGCTCATTTCATTGCTACTTGTTGAGGTAGAAGTTTTTACTTGCACTTCATTGGAAATCGATGTAGCATTTCCTTGTGGTGTAACAGTGTAGTAGTAAAATTGTTCAGGCGATAATCCCTCAACTTCATAATTCAACAGATTGCCTACATCCTTAGGGTAACCATAAACATGCTCTACAATAGGCTCTTCGCCTTCTGTTTTGATAAGAATAGAAGAAATAATAATTCGTTTATCTTTCAAAGCTGTCAACTTCAATGTTGAACTTGAAGTTTTAGCTGGAACGCTCAGTTCATAAACATCATTTTCAGCTGTTGCTGTAATATTTGCTATGGTCTGATTATTAAGTTCAACTTTTAATGTTGGATTGGCATCATTACCATATCTTCGCATATTAATTGCTAGTACAGTTGGCTCAGACAAATCAAGATTAGGAATGATAACAACACCATCCTGCTTTCCAGATGCCATTCTCAACTCCCCTTGCTCGATATCAGCA
>CAYFRA010000106.1:0-3701 GCA_964345395.1 uncultured Paludibacter sp.
TCTTTATTCTTTATAAGCTTTCTACTTTCCTACTAATCACTAAATCACAACTAATGCACAATCAACTTCTCAACACTTGATTCTACTGAAAAATAGTTACGCTGAATTTTTACGATATAAACTCCTTTATTTAGTCGCAAGCTGTAATGATTGCTGTCGCTGAGTGTCTTCTGGCTGATTACTCTACCTGCCACATCTATGATTGTAACAACAGAATGGAGCGGCAGTCCTTCGATGTTTAATTGGCCATTAGCTACAGTATATTTGGGTTTTAACAGGAAATCATCTTCTACACCACCTTTCACATATCCCAACTTTTCATCTATCCAGCGAATGCGGTTACGCAGGTAGTTGCGTACTACATTGACTTCTGCTTCATAACTTCCCAAAGCTTGCGGATTGAGATGCACCTTGCTACCCAATATATCCCAACGGGTAAAGTTTAATTTTTGTGATTCATATATCTCATTCTCCCATCTATCTACCATCTCAACCATCGCTTCTTCCGACAACACACCGCTTTCTCTATAATCAAAATATGTTTGCTTCAATTCATTATAAAATGTTTCATCAGAGAGCAGTCTGTTTACAAAATCACGCATACCTTTGGCATAACTTCCATTCTTATTGAAAACCCAATCCATACCTTTCTCATTAATTGGGTATGTGCGTGAATCATTCTCAAACGCTAAATCAAAATCCCAAACAGGACCAGTATAAAACAGCTCATCGCCTCGCTTTTTGTACATATAAGTGCTCCAGTAGGTATCGGCATTCCCGCTAATCTCACCCACTAAAAAATGGCGAATGAAACTTGGTGTATGCAAATATTTACGAAATCCTTCATCATTGTCGGTATAGTTTGCAGAGAATAGGGCTGCCTCTAATTTATCGAAATGTGATTTGATATAATTGTGCTGCTCCAATACGATTTTATCTTCCTTAGGAAATTTAATTGTTACAGGGGTTTTGTTTTTTGCCGATTCGAACCACGAAGTTTCATCATAAGCATAAGCATCAATTTCAATCAGATAACCACCAGTAACGTTGGGTTCGGCAATATCATCTGCTTTAATTTTATCAGTCTCTACCCTATTTGTTGCTACTTCTACCTGATCACAAAGTTGATAAGTGCCTTTGTATTCGCCATTGAGAATAACATCTACGGCTACTCCTGCGGGCGAAAACGAGAGTTCTAAATTTTCACTCAATTCAAACGCCAACAAATTTCTCATTAAAGTTTTATCTCCGTAATTATTAATCAATGTCCACACCTTCTCATTAGCGGGCATGCCAAGCAAACTCGCTTTTTTATTCAACTTCAGTTTATATGGCTTTTTTGGGAAACTCCAACTTGCATTACCACGACCTCGTATCTCTGTTTTTTCAGTAAAAAACTCAAGACCATTTTCCGAAATTATTTTAATTTCACCATCTAAATATTTCTCTTTTTCAACAATATCTTCTGCATCTTTTGTGTGAATAACAACGGTGGGTATATTGGTTAGCTGAAAGAGCTGTTGATCGTCGCCCGCTGACTCATAACCATAAAATGCCAACTCTGCAATTCTGCTGTGTTGATTTGCAGGACCAATGTAACGAATATATCTAAATCCTTTTGAGATATCCACATCAACGCTTTGCACATCCCTTGAGTTTAGTTTTCGCTTGATCATATAGAGCGGAAGGGCATCAATGAAGTCAGCACTATTTGCTCCTTCAAAGAGTGCCAAAGTATTTTGATTTGTATCGTGTGATTGAAACTCAATCTTGGTAATCACGTGGGGTTTTCCTAAATCTAAACCTACCCATCCTCCTGATGCACTCTTGGCTTTGAACCAAGTTTGCGGATTATTGTCAAATGCTTTCTCCAAACTTTGATGTGCTGCATAGGCTTCACTACCGATTATATCGCCTTCAAGTCGCTCACTCGTTTGTGCTTTCAAAGAATGCGTATTGGAAACAAAAGAAATTAAAATTAAAAAAAGGAGCGTTACAAAATTTGTTTTCATATAAATGTGGATTTTATCGGCAAGTAGTAGCCTCTATTTTTATCTATTCGTGTTATGTGTTACAGTTAGTTGCAAAAAAAACAGCTTCATCTTATCTTAGCATCAG
Source organism: uncultured Paludibacter sp. (assembly GCA_964345395.1). Taxonomy (GTDB): domain Bacteria; phylum Bacteroidota; class Bacteroidia; order Bacteroidales; family Paludibacteraceae; genus UPXZ01. Next base: position 2,119 of record CAYFRA010000106.1, read on the forward strand.
AAGTTTTGCAATTAATTTACAAAAATACAAAATTAAATAGATTAAAACGTAGAGTTATAGAAAACAAATGATAATGAGTTTTTTAATACTGATTATCGAAATATCAAAAGATATTTTTGCAATTTACATTATAGTTTCACAGCAATGCATATTTTCTATTATACGTTTTATAAAAAATATTCGTTTGATTTAAATAGCACAATTATGTAGATGGATCAGAAACAATTGACACAATCAAAAGAGGGAATAAATGTCGGCAAAAAAGATGTAGCTTGGAGCTATTTATCCACATTTTTACAAATAGGCTCGGGAATCATCCTTTTTCCACTTATTCTGCGTGTGTTATCTTCTGAAACGGTGGGTATCTGGTCGCTATTTATGAGTATTTTTTCTTTTGTTTTACTTTTAGATTTCGGCTTTTCTCCCTCTTTCACCCGCAACATAAGCTATATTTTCTCTGGTGTTAATTCCTTAGAAAAAGAGGGTATTTCTACAGATATTACAAGCAACTCTGTTAATTATCAGCTCTTAACAGATGCCATTGCGGCAATGAAAAGACTCTATCGTTTGATTGCACTCATTACTTTTTTACTTTTGGCTACGGTAGGTAGCTATTATCTTTATTATATTCTCAATCTTCGTTTCACGGGCGATACCACCAATATTATCATTTCATGGATTGTGTTTTGCTTTATAAATACTTATAACATTTACACTCTTTACTATGATTCGCTTCTGATAGGAAGAGGTTTGGTGAAACGCAACAAACAAATCGTTGTGTTTAGCCAGATTGTCTATCTTGTGGTAGCGGTAGTCTTGCTCCTTCTCAAATTTGACTTGCTTTCTGTGGTGTTGGCTCAAGGTATATCTATCGTTGTGAAACGCGTGTTGTCTTATTACTCATTTTATACCCAAGATATCAAAAGCAATTTGAAAAATCATTTTTCATCGAAAAGCAATGAGATATTACAAATTATTCTACCCAACTCCATCAAATTAGGAATAACCAGTGTTGGTGCTTTTTTGGTACTTCAAATTTCGGTTATTATGGGTCCGTTTTATGTCGATTTAGAAAGTGTGGCACAATATGGCATCACCGTGCAAGCAGTCAATGTGATTACCTCGCTTGGAGCCGTGTTTTTTGCAACTTATGTACCTCGCCTCTCATATCTCCGTGTTGAAAATGATATTGAACAGATACAAAGCATTTACTACAAAAGTATTGCTGTTTTATTAGGGGTTGTTCTAATATTTGGCACTTCATTGGTATTTATCGGCAACCCATTGCTTGAGCTCTTAAAATCTAACACTTTGCTACTGAGCAAGCCTATGTTGGCTACAATGCTCATCATCGCTTTCTTAGAAAAAAATCATGCGATTGCAGGCGGCTTTCTACTCACTAAAAATGAGGTTCCCTTTTTCAAGGCGTCTATTTACTCTGGCTTAGCTACCGTAGTGCTGCTCTACTTGATGTTGGCACAATTGGATATGAGTTTGTGGGGAATGATATTGGCTCCTGCTCTGGCACAATTAGCTTATCAAAATTGGAAATGGCCCTATGAGGTAATGAAGGATTTAAAGAT
>CAYFRA010000107.1:0-3696 GCA_964345395.1 uncultured Paludibacter sp.
TTGGGCATACCATGGTCGATAAATTCATCGGGTAGGCCTAATCGAAGCACCTTGTTTGTGTAATTATTATCCGTTAAGAACTCTAAAACTGCAGAGCCAAAACCTCCTTCAATTGTTCCATCTTCTACTGTGATGATATTTTGATATTTTTTGGCTATTTCGTGCAGCATCTCTTTGTCTAAGGGTTTCACAAAGCGTGCATCGTAGTGAGCAATGCTGATGTTTGAGTCGTACTCTAAATTATTTATCGCCTTTTCGACAGGATAAGCCATAGTGCCAATAGTGATAATAGCTAAATCATCACCATCTTTTAGTTTTTCTCCTTTACCGATAGCTAACTCCACCATCTCATTTCGCCACTCAATATTATAGCCTTTGCCGCGCGGATAACGAATCACAAATGCTCCCTTATTTGGTAAATGAGCTGTGTACATCAAGTTGCGGAGCTCCATCTCATTGCGTGGAGCAGCAATCGTAAGATTAGGGATGCATCGCATATAGGCGATATCAAACTGTCCCTGATGGGTGGCTCCATCTTGTCCTACAATTCCAGCTCTATCCAAACACATAATGACAGGCAGTTTTTGAAGAGCAACATCGTGAATTACATTGTCATAAGCACGCTGCATAAAGGTCGAATAGATATTGCAGAAGGGTATCATACCTTCTTTTGCCATACCAGCCGAAAACGTAACCGAATGAGCCTCTGCGATACCTACATCAAAAACTCGCTCGGGTATTTTATCTTGCATAATGGTCATAGAACACCCTGAGGGCATTGCGGGAGTAATACCTATCACTTTTTCGTTTTTTTCAGCCAGCTCTAAAAGCGTTTCTCCAAAAACATCTTGAAATAACGGAGGCTCAACTCTTCCATTACTTTGGATGCGCTCACCAGTGTTTCGGTTAAATTTGCCGGGTGCGTGCCAAACCGTTACAGAGTTTTCTGCAGGTTCATATCCTTTGCCTTTTTGGGTGATGATATGCAACACTTTTGGACCCTTAAAATCTTTAATCTCATTAAAAATTTTAATTAAATTGAGAACATCGTGGCCATCAATTGGTCCAAAGTAGCGAATGCTTAAACTCTCAAAAATATTGTTCTTTTTTTGTGTTAGTGCTGATTTTATGCTATTGTGAACACGTATTATTTTATGCTTCTTCTCTTCATCAACGATATTTCTTTTTTTGAAAAAGTTGTATGCTTTATATCTAATTTTATTGTAGGTGCGTGAAGTCGTGATGTCAACCAAATACTGTGTAAACCCTCCTCGAATAGGGTCAATAGCCATCTGATTGTCGTTAAGTACTATGAGCATATCATTTTGCATCATCGATGTGTTGTTCAGACCCTCAAATGCTAAGCCACCTGTCATCGCTCCATCGCCAATGACTGCAATAATTTTGCGATCTTCTCTTTTGAGCTTAGCAGATATAGCCATACCTAATGCTGCGGAAATGGAGGTGGATGCGTGTCCTACACCAAAAGTGTCGTACTCGCTTTCATCGATTTTTGGGAAACCACTTATCCCTCCCATTTGACGATTGGTATGGAATTGATCTCTTCGTCCTGTCAATATCTTATGCCCATAAGCTTGGTGTCCCACATCCCAGACAATTCGATCATAAGGTGTGTTAAAAACATAATGTAAAGCTACCGTTAATTCGATAGAACCTAAATTGGAACCTAAATGTCCAGGATTTTTGGATGCCTCATCTAAAATAAAACATCTCAGTTCATCACAAACTTTTGGTAGTACACTTTTGTCTAATTTCTTTAATTCATCAGGTGAGTTTATCTTATCTATGTATTCAAATGCTGGTTTGTCCATAATACCCTTTTTCTAATTGCAATAAACAAAGTTAATACTTTTTTATTTGTTATTGTGTTTTTTGCAAGAATTGTTTCAAAATACAAAAGTAACATGACAACGATTATATCAATAAAATCGATATGATTTGAATGAAGAATTAGATTATACTCTTTTTTTTGAATAGATAATGATTTGTTAGATAAAAAAAGAAGGATCAAACTTGACCCTTCTTAATCAACCAAAATACTTTTTCTATTTTCTCTCTATACGTTCTACTTTGTTTAACTTGAAATCTTTTGCTGATTTTTGCTGGTTAAATCTACCCTCTCTATTGGCATTTCTACGCTCCTCTTGCAATGCATTTAATTTTTTCATTTTTTCACTTCCAATAATGAGTTCCAATTCAGCTTGGTGTTGCTCCCTTTCTTTATTCATTTCGCTACGCATAGTTTCTCTGTTCTCTCTATTCATCTGTGATCTTTTATCTTGCATTTCTGCCATTCTCTCTTTTCTAATTTCTGCGTTTTTCTCTAATAAAGCTTTCACCTCTTTCTTTTGTGCTTCTGTTAGTTCTATATCTTTTGAAAGTTGCTCAACTCTTTCGTCAATGCTCATTTGTTGAGATTTTTGTACTCGGTTTTGATTGTTTTGCCAGTTTCCTCTGTTGTTAGCACGTTGTGCGTTTGCTGTGAATCCAACTATCATCAAGATTGACAGCATTAAAAATCCAATTCTTTTCATTTTTATACGATTTTATTAGTTTGTTTAATTAGTTTGTTTTTATCTAAACAAATAGCGTGCTACAATTTCAATTGAGCTTGTAGTTTTATTTGTTCTATCTCTTTGACTATAAAAAACTAAAAACGTTTAAAGTATGAAAGAAGTTTTTGTTAGAGCTTTTATGATAAACAATAACGAATTGAAATGTATTATAAATATTTGTTTCAATTTGCTCCTTGCCAAATACTTGCTATATCTTTGTAATAAAATAGACTAATAATCACTTTTAGATATAAAAACTTCCACAGGTTTCAAATAAAAATTGTTTGCATGTGGATTAAAATAGTAGCGTAATGGATTTAAAAGGTAACTACACATTTGAAATACCACCACAATTTGTGGATTTTCAGCAAAAAGTAAAATTGTCATCATTGGTTGATCTTATTTTGACAGCGTCGGGCTATAATGCAGATGCAAATGGTTTTGGTATTCGCAATCTCAATGAATTAAAAGCAACTTGGGTGTTGTCGCGTATCGCTTTGGAGGTTAGTCATTTTCCAAAACAATATGAAAAAATTAGAGTTGAAACTTGGGTAGAAGAGGTGCACACGCTCAATACAATAAGAAATTATCGTGTTTTTGACAAAGATGAAAATGTGATTTGCAATGCCACATCGGTGTGGGTGATGATCAGCTTGGAGACCCGCCGCCCTATGGAGTTGCGCTTGCTGCAAGGAATCAAAGATTTTGAAACTTTCGAAGCGAGTGGCATAGAACGCACAATGAAATTAGATGGCGTAGAGGGTGATCCTGTCTATCAATTCCCCGTACAATATAGCCATATTGATATCAATCAGCATGTCAATACGGTGAGATATCTCGACTGGATGATCGATACGTTTAGTTTGGAACAGCATAAAACTCACTCGATTAAAAGGGTGGATGTCAATTTTATGAGCGAGATTCTCTTTGGGCAAAAAGTGGAAGTGTTTAAGAATGAAGTGGAGCAAGATAGCTATTTGTTTGAACTCAAAGCTGATGGTAAAACTGCATGTAGAGGCAAAATTAAATGGTAGTTTTTTAAAGAAAAAAACTAAAAGATGATTTTCATTTATTTATCATCTTTTTGATGTAAAGAGCAGTAGATGATAACGGGTTGTGG
>CAYFRA010000108.1:0-3683 GCA_964345395.1 uncultured Paludibacter sp.
AGTTCATTATAACTGGGTTGATTATGCTCGGGCAATTGCTATTTTCGGCGTTGTTTTACTACACGCAAATGTACCTCAGCCTTATCGTGCTCCTGTGAAAGCTTTTGTAATTCCTTTATTCTTCTTCTTATCAGGTTTATTTTCAAACCCTTACAAGTACAAAGATTTTGTAGAGTTTTTCAGAATCAAAACCAAACGCATATTATTACCTTATCTTTATTTTAATATTATAAGTTATCTGTTTTGGCTGTTTCTGGGACGAAAATTTGGATTAGATGCAGATGAAAATATTAATCCTTTGCTACCTATTTTTGGTGTTCTTTATGGAACTTCCCAATATTTAATTCATTATATACCTTTGTGGTTTCTCACATGCTTGTTTGTAGTTGAGACCATTTATTTTTTAATCTTTAGGTATATAAAAAGTGATATTAAAAAAGTGTATGTTACTCTTGGGTTTTTACTGTTAGCATATATAAACTATGTTCTAAATCCCCACAAATTACCTTGGGGTATTGATATTGCATTAACAATGATTGTATTTTATTCTTTCGCAAGTTTGGTTAAACCATTTATTACGAAATCCCAAATAAAATTTGATGTCTTGATTTTAACTTCTATCATATCGCTGATAATACTGCTTTATGTGAGTCTTTCTAACGAGCTTGTTAATGCATTTGAAAATGACTTTGGAAATTACTTCTTATTTTTAATATCTGCCTTTGCCGGAATCTTTTTTATAGTGTCAACTCTAAAAATATTTGATGGCTTTAAGCCATCAAAAATACTTCTTTTCGTAGGTAACAATACAATGGCTATTTTCGCAACCCATTTAATGATAAGCTCTTTAATAAAGGGAGTTATGTATTTTGTTTTGAAAATTAATATCTTTGAAATAACCAATAGTTTATGGTATAGCGTTTTGTTTAGTATCATATCTATTATAACCATTGCACCTATTATCATAATTATAAATAAATACACTCCATCTTTAGTTGGTAAAAAATGAAAACATTTTCATCAAAACACGCTGTTCTCTTTATCGTATTTCTTGTAGTTATAAGCTTGTGGAGTACGTTAGCATATATACTGCCCGATTTTCTTATGTATCCTACAACTGGATTTAAAGGATTAGTTTACACCATCGGACATGTAATTTTAATGAGTATTCCTCTATTCTTATTGTTTTATTTTTTCTCAAGTTACAAATTACTGTTTTCTGTATTTGTACCAATTCTCTTTCTTTTTGGGAGTTTAATCGCTTTTTATAGTTTTTTTTATCAAGCATCAATTACACCGATGATTATTGATGCTACACTAAACAATGATTTGGGAACAACGTTGGATATGATATCAGCAAAACTCATTATTTGGGTAATTATTAATCTAATAATTGCTTTTATTTTTATAAAAGTTCGCTATAAATTTATCAAAATCAAATACCCTATTTTACATATGATTTTGGCTTTGATGTTGATTGTGATTGCCTATAACTTTAACCCGCGAGTTAAAAACAACTTCAACCAACATTATCCTTTCAATCTCTATTTTAGTTTTAATGAGTATGCTAAGCTCAACAAAAGTTCAAATCAAGAACGGATACTCCCTGACACCATAAATCACACTCCAACAGATTCGTTAGTATTAGTATTCATTATAGGCGAGTCAGTTAGAGCAAATCATCTATCTTTGAATGGCTATAATCGTGAAACAACAACACGATTAAGTAAACAAATTAACTTGGTATCTTATCCTAATATTTACAGCGAGTACACATACACCAATAGGAGTTTGCCTCATATTATGACAAGAGCAGATAGTGCAAATATCGAATTGGCATTTAGTGAGAAATCATTTATCTCACTTTTTAATCAATCAAATTTCTACTCCACTTGGTTGGCAAATCAAGAAGCAGCTACTACTTATGTCTCTTTTATGAATGAATGCGATACTTTAATCTATGCAAATCTAAATAAAACTGTTTATTCTTATTCCAATTGGTTAGATGAAGATCTGATACCACACTTCGATAATGTCATTCAAGAAGAGAATCCTAATAAATTGATTATTCTCCACACCATTGGTAGTCATTGGTATTACAATAGCCATTATACAGAAGATTTTGAAGTTTTCAAACCAGTTACCAACAGTAAAATCTTGTTGCAAAACAGTGAAGAGATGATTATTAATTCGTATGACAACTCGATACGATATATGGATTATTTTGTAAATGAAATCATCGAGAAAATTGAAGATAAAAATGCACTTCTGATTTATCTGTCTGACCATGGCGAATCATTAGGCGAAAACGGAAATTGGCTACATGCATCTGATGGTGAAGAGTTGAAAAACCCAGCAGCTTTTGTGTGGTACTCTGATGAATACGCAGAAAAGTATCCTGAAAAAATTGATGCCTTAAAGATGAACAAAAACAAGAGATATCATACCGATTTCTTATTTCACAGCATCTTAAGTGCAGGTTCTATTCCTTCAAAAATCATCGAAAAGGAGTTGGATATTATGTCAAGTCAAAATTAAACTTAAAGCTTAAAAACTCAATCACTTGGCTTCTGTTTCAAGTTCTCTCAACAAAACTTCTATAATTCTTTCGCTTGTTTTGCCATCCCATAGTGGAATGCTACCTCCTTTTTTCCACTCTTCATCAAACAGCTTTTTCATAGCGGGCTTTATCGCTTTTGGATCAGTGCCAAGCAGTTCGTTTGTGCCCATTGTTATGGTTTCAGGTCGCTCAGTGTTGTTGCGCAGTGTCATACAGGGCACTCCCATCACAGAAGTCTCTTCCGTAATGCCCCCCGAATCGGTAATAACTGCTTTTGCACGCTCTACCAAATAGTTGAACTCCAAGTAGCTTAATGGCTCAATGGTATGCAGATTTGGATATGAAATACCTAAATTTAACAACACTTTTGCAGTGCGAGGATGCACAGGAAACACCAACGGAACACCACGCGAGTTATCTACAATCTCATCCATCATAGCTTTTAGTTTGTCAGCTTCGTCCACATTGGCAGGGCGGTGAAGTGTCATAACCAAATATCCTTTTTCTTGCAATCCAATCTCATCCCAGATTGGGGGTTTTATAAATTGCGATCGCTGAGCTAAAAGCGTGTCAATCATCGTATTGCCAACAAAAAATATTTTTTCTTCTGCAACGCCCGATTTTCGTAAATTCATATTTGCCAATTCGGAAGTGGTAAAAAAATAATCGGTTATGCTGTCGGTTAGCAATCTGTTGATCTCTTCTGGCATTGTCCAGTCGCCTGAGCGAATACCTGCTTCTACGTGTGCCACCTTAGTGTGCAGTTTTTGTGCTGTAATGGCACAAGCCATTGTTGAGGTTACATCACCTACAACGAGCACCAAATCGGCAGGATTGGCTATCAACTCCTTTTCGAAACGCAGCATAATATTGGCTGTCTGCTCGGCTTGTGAGCCACCACCTGCCTCCAAGTTGATATGTGGTTCAGGAATGTTGAGTTGTTCAAAGAAGTTGCCCGACATCTTTTGGTCATAATGCTGCCCTGTATGCACCAATCGAAAATCAATATTTTCTCCATCGTTCTGAGCCTTTTGGATGGTGTGAATGATGGGAGCAATTTTCATAAAATTTGGTCGTGCACCAGCTATGATTGTTATTTTCATAAAGTCTAATCCTGTTTTTT
>CAYFRA010000109.1:0-3672 GCA_964345395.1 uncultured Paludibacter sp.
AAACAAGATATTTCACTATCTTTGTAGATTAAATTTGGAGGAGAATTGAAAAAAGACAATCAACATATTTTTGAACCAAAAACCGATGAATTGGTACACGTAGTCGGCGCAAGGGTTCACAATCTAAAGAATATTGACGTAAAAATCCCACGTGATTCACTCACTGTAATTACGGGTTTGAGTGGTAGTGGAAAATCTTCTTTGGCATTCGATACTATTTTTGCTGAAGGACAACGTCGCTATATCGAAACATTTTCTGCTTATGCCCGTAGTTTTTTGGGTAATTTGGAGCGTCCTGATGTGGATAAAATTACAGGATTAAGTCCCGTAATATCGATTGAACAAAAGACAACAAATAAAAATCCACGCTCAACTGTAGGTACCACCACTGAGATTTATGATTTTCTTCGACTGCTATACGCCCGAGCTGGCACTGCTTATTCATACAAATCAAATGAAAAGATGGTGAAGTATAGCGATGAGCAGATTGTTAATTTGATACTCGATAATTACGAAGGTAAAAAGACCTATTTACTTGCACCGATGGTGCGAGGAAGGAAGGGACATTATCGTGAACTCTTTGAGCAAATTCGTAAAAAAGGATTTTTGCACGTTCGTGTTGATGGTGAAATGCGAGAAGTGGTTCAAAATATGCGGGTAGATAGGTATAAAATCCACGATATCGAAGTGGTTATTGACCGATTAAAAATAGAGCGGAAAGATGAGAAACGCTTGATGGACTCAATGCGTAAAGCGATGCAACAAGGCGATGGCGTAGTGATGGTTTATGATGTTGAAAATGAAGACATACGCTATTTTAGTCGCAAATTGATGTGTCCCATTACAGGGATATCTTACGATGAACCAGCACCGCACCATTTCTCATTCAATTCGCCACACGGCTACTGTCCTAAATGCAAGGGCTTAGGCAATGTGAATGAAATTGATTTTGACAAAATCATACCCGATCGCTCTCAATCAATCTATTCTGGCGGTATAATACCTTTGGGTAAATACAAAAAGAGTATGATTTTTTGGCAAATCGAAGCGATATTAGAAAAATACAACTGCACTACAAAAACAGCACTCAAGGATGTACCCGAAGAAGCTTTAGATGAAATAATGAATGGAACCGATGAACGCTTGAATATCAAAAATCAATCATTGGGAAATTCTAACTATTTCACTCAATTCGAAGGAATTATCAAGTACATCGAGATGCAGCAAGAGAGCAGCGCATCGGCTACTGAGCAAAAATGGGCCAATCAGTTCTCAAAAACCATTCAATGTCCAACTTGCAAAGGAAAACGATTAAGAAAAGAGTCACTCTATTACCGCATTCACGACAAAGATATTGCTGAACTTGCCAATATGGATATAGCAGAATTGCATCAATGGTTGCAAGATGTGCCGCAATATTTGGATGAAAAGCAGTCGCTCATTGCTACTGAAATATTGAAAGAGCTAACAACGAGATTGGAGTTTTTATTGGATGTAGGTTTGGACTATTTGGCTATGAATCGACCTGCAAAATCACTCTCAGGCGGTGAAAGTCAGCGCATCCGATTAGCTACACAGATAGGCTCACAATTGGTAAATGTTCTCTATATTTTAGACGAACCAAGTATTGGTTTGCATCAACGCGATAATGTGAGATTAATCAATTCTCTCAAAAAACTACGTGATACTGGTAACTCTGTAATAGTGGTAGAACACGACAAAGATATGATGTTAGCTGCAGATTATATTGTCGATTTGGGGCCACACGCTGGGCGATTGGGAGGTGAATTGGTTTTCGCTGGCAATCCACAGCAATTGGTAAAAACTAATTCGCTTACAGCAGACTACATCAATGGCAAAAAAGAGATTCAAATTCCAAGCCAAATAAGAGAAGGAAACGGCAAGTTTATTACTATAAAAGGTGCTCGTGGCAACAACCTAAAAAATGTTGATGTTAGCTTTCCATTGGGTAAAATGATTTGCGTAACAGGAGTTTCCGGAAGTGGAAAATCTACTCTTGTCAATGAAACTCTGCACCCAATATTAAGCCAAAAATTTTATCGATCGCTAAAAGATCCACTACCCTATGATGAAATTATTGGGATAGAAAATATCGACAAAGTTGTACAGGTTGACCAATCGCCAATTGGACGAACACCACGTTCCAACCCTGCCACGTATAGCGGTGTATTTACCGACATACGAAATCTATTTGCAAGTTTGCCTGAGGCTAAAATTCGTGGTTACAAAGCAGGACGATTTTCGTTCAATACTGCCGGTGGTCGATGCGATACTTGTGGAGGAAATGGCTATAAAACCATCGAGATGAATTTCTTACCTGATGTGCACGTTCCTTGCGAAACCTGTCACGGAAAGCGTTACAACAGAGAGACAATGGAGGTTCGCTTCAAAGGTAAATCCATTGCAGGAGTTCTGAATATGACTATCAATCAGGCTGTTGAGTTTTTTGAAAATCAAACTAATATTCTTAAGAAAATAAAGACTTTGCAAGATGTTGGCTTAGGTTATATCAAATTGGGGCAAAGCAGCACAACACTTTCGGGTGGAGAGAGTCAACGCGTGAAACTTGCTGCTGAATTGGCTAAAAAAGATACGGGCAAAACGCTTTATATCTTGGATGAACCTACAACAGGATTACATTTTGAAGACATCAACGTGCTTCTTAAAGTACTTAATAAATTAGCAGATAGAGGAAATACAATTATCATTATCGAGCACAATTTAGATGTGATAAAAGTTGCAGACCATATCATTGATATTGGTCCTGAGGGCGGTGCACGTGGTGGATATGTATTGGCAACAGGCACACCGCAAGAGATTGCAAAAATAAAAAACAGTGAAACTGCTAAGTTTTTAAAAAAGGAGCTGAAGCTTTAAATTACAACTTTTTGAACTGAATTTCAAAGAGTTATTTGCTTTGATTGAAAAATTCACGTAAGTTTGACGTAAACAAATAACTTAAAAGTAGATTAGAATGAAATCGAAATTGTACTATATTCTTTACGCTATCGGCGTATTTTTGGTATTTACATTACTAACCTGGGCATTAAAGTATTTTGGTGGAAAACTACCTGTAGAAGATGCTCTATGGAACACTTTCACCAAGAACGACTTTATTTTAGGTGCTGTGGTAGCTATTGTAGTTACATTTTCGCACATCCAAAGACGCAAGATTGTAAAATAGACGAAAATGAAGGAAGCTGTTCGTTATATCATTTCTTTTTTATTGGGTGAAGAAAACAAGCATTTACTCGATAAAGTTGGCTATACCAATAGCTTAGATGAAGAAACAGTATCTCCAATCATCATTTATTCATCCGGTTTTTTTGAAGATGAAACCTACGGTACGGAAAAATCCATTCCTACACTTCCGTTAAAAACTTGGAAAGGAGTTCCACTGCTTTTTGGAAAAAATGCAGAGGGTAGAATGAATGGTAAACTCATTATTTATGCCGACATCGTGGCGAGCAGCTATTTTTTACTTAGTCGATATGAAGAGATGGTCAATCGTAGTGAACGTGATCAGCACGGACGTTTTCCTGGACGAAGCTCACTACCCTACCGAGCCGGTTTTCTTCATCGACCGATTGTAGATGAATACGCTAATGAGTTGCTAAAAATTTTAAGCGAAAACAATTTTACAGTCCACGA
>CAYFRA010000110.1:0-3669 GCA_964345395.1 uncultured Paludibacter sp.
AATAAACAAAAAAAGAGTGTGATTGACCCTCACACCCTTAATTTGTTTCTCAAAAAAATGTTAATTAAGCTTATTTCAATGAGATAAATAGACTTTTCCCCTCTTCTCTAAACGAGAGTTTGTCTTCGCGAGCTAACCAACCAAGAGCCATATGTAAATCTCTTGCATTTAGTTTGGTTGATTTTTTTATAGTATTCAGCTCTTTTTCACCGTTTTGTAATGCGTCCCAAACAAGTCCTGCGGCATTACCAATTGTTTCTACGATCATAATAGATTGTTTTTTAGATTAAATAATTTAATTACATCTGCAAAGGTAATAAAAATATGTTATATAACATATTTTAAACAGAACTTTCACTTTCTATAATTTGATAAATGTGTGTAATTGGTTTATTTTCTATCAAATAGACTGAAATTTGGATATGTTAAAATGAAAATCGTTTGTGCCAATTTAGAAAAACATTTACATTAGCTTTATCAAATTTGCTCAGCTTTTCTATGATTTGCTGTATCTTTATCTCTTCGTTCAAAACGGTTTTTGAAAAAAACAGATCAGCATAACAGATTATCTTTTCTTCAATAGAATTAGGAATCATATCGCGATGGGGTAGCGGTAGTTTGTTTTTAACAATCCAATCTTTTGAAAGCCCCACACCCGTATGTCTTTCGCAAACCAATGCGTGTTTATCAAGCCCATATTTTCTCAGCAAATCAGCTCCTAAATATCCATGTTCTATATATTGCTGCTTTCCATAGCAATGAATATCGGGTGCATAGGTCATAAATATCCCAATATCGTGTAGCATTGCAGCTTCTTCGATAAATTTTTTGTCGGCTTGTAACTCTGGATGCTGCTCGGCTATTAACAAAGCTTTATTTCTCACTTGTTTGCTGTGACTCAACAAAATGCCATACAATTCAGAGCTTCTATCATAATATTTTTCTATTATTTCTTCGATGGCTATCATAATCTCTGTTTTTGTTTGTTGTTTTTGTTGGCTTATGATTGTGGTATCTCCTTCATTCTAAAAAGAACCCCAAACTTAAATAAATTTTGTATTTTTGTATTTCTAAAATCTCTTAGTTGACAAAATTACTAAGTTATTCTGATAAACAGTTGTTTCAAACCAAAATTTATGAAGTACATTGATGTGATATTGCCTTTAGCTTTAAACAACACCCTTACTTATGTGCTTAGCGAGGAGTGGCAGGATAGGGTAGAAGTGGGCATGCGAGTAATCGTACCACTCGGCAAATCAAAGATGTACACCGCAATTGTTAAAAATATCCATACTCAAAAACCAGAAATATATGATACCAAAGAGATTATAGCACTTTTGGATGATTACCCAATTGTGCACTCATCTCAATTGGATTTTTGGGAATGGATTGCGTCCTATTATCAAGCTACATTAGGTGAAGTTTATACAGCTGCTGTGCCTGCTGCATTAAAAATAGGAAGTGAGACAAAAGTGAGGATTGTTGAGGATTTTGAAGATGAAGTGAAATTGAAACCCAATGAGCAAAAAATCATTGATGTGTTGGCTGATGGCGAGGTGCATAATGTGAAAGAGCTTACAAAACTGCTTGAAATAAAAAGCATTATGTCTTTACTCAAAAATTTAATGATGATTGGCCTGATTGAAATTAGTGAAGAGTTAGCCGTTCGGTATCGTCCAAAATATCAAAAGTTTGTAAAACTGAATGATCACATAAGTTCTGAGAAGCAACTGAAAGATATTTTTGATAACTTAGGCCGTGCTCCCAAGCAGTTGGAAATTCTGATGTCCTATTTGGAACTCTCCAACTATTTCCAAAAAAACCAACATAGAGAGGTAAGTAAAAAAGAACTACTGACCAAAGCTGATGCTACAGATGCTGCATTGACTGCTCTGCAGGATAAGTCTATTTTGAATATCTACGACAAAGAGGTTGGGCGTTTGGATTTGTCAAAGCTTAAAACTGAAGAAGCTTATCCACTCAATGAGTTTCAGCACCGTTCTATGACTGAAATTGAAACTTTATTTTTAGAAAAAGATACTGTTTTGCTACACGGAGTAACTTCAAGCGGAAAGACTGAGATATATATTCATTTGATCGAAAAAGCTCTGAAAGAGAAGAAACAGGTGCTTTATTTGGTGCCCGAAATCGCTTTGACTACCCAGCTAACATCACGACTGAAAAGAATTTTTGGTAATAAATTGGCTGTTTTTCATTCTAAGTTTTCTGATGCTGAGCGGGTGGAGATTTGGGAAAATATACTTCTAAACAAAGGCTATGAAATAGTGATTGGTGCACGCTCGTCTCTCTTTTTACCATTTCGCAATTTGGGCTTGGTCATTGTGGATGAAGAGCACGAAACAAGCTACAAGCAGTTTGACCCAGCCCCAAGATATCATGCTAGAAATACTGCAATCGTGTTGGCTCAAATGCATAGTGCAAAAACTCTTTTGGGTTCAGCAACACCATCTATCGAAAGCTATTATAATGCACTTTCTGGCAAGTATGGATTGGTCGAACTTCATCAGCGATATCAAGACTTAGAGCTGCCTGAAGTGGTAGTGGTGGATGTAAAAGAGGCTCGAAGAAAGAAAGAGATGACTGGTGTTTTTTCGCCTTTGCTGATTGAGAAGATAAAGCAAGCATTGAATAAAAAAGAGCAGGTAATTCTTTTTCAAAACAGACGAGGATATGCACCGTTTTTAGAGTGTAAAGCTTGCTCTTATGTGCCTAAATGTAAAAATTGTGATGTTTCTCTGACGGTGCATCGCTATCTCAACAAATTGACTTGCCACTATTGTGGATATACGGAGCATGTACCAAGTATCTGCCCAGTTTGTAAAACTCCAAAGTTGGAAAATAGGGGGATGGGTACCGAAAAAATTGAAGTGGAGATAAAGGAGCTATTTCCGCAGGTGAATGTGAAACGTTTAGATTTTGATACAACGCGTAGTAAAAAAGCCTATGAGTCTATCATCGGAGATTTTGAACAGGGCGAGATTGATATTTTAGTTGGAACCCAGATGGTTACCAAAGGTCTCGATTTTGATAGGGTCAGTTTAGTTGGTATCTTAAATGCCGACAATCTGCTCAACTTCCCCGATTTTCGCTCACACGAGCGGGCTTATCAGTTGATGTCTCAAGTGAGCGGAAGGGCAGGTAGAAAAAACAAGCGGGGTTTGGTGGTGTTGCAAACCTCCAATCCCAATCATCCCATCATACAGCAAGTGGTGGGGAGTAAGTATCAAGCTATGTTTAATACGCAACTTGCAGAGCGGCAGCAGTTTAGATATCCTCCCTATTATCGATTGATAGAGATTACATTTCGCCATCGCGATTTTAGGGTTTTGGATCAAGCGATTGATGAGTTTGCAAGCGATATTAAGTCAATTTTAAAAGGGCGTGTAATTGGTCCTAATATACCGATGGTATCTCGCATTCAAAATTTATATATAAAAAATATTTTGATAAAAATGGAGTTGTCGTTGTCGCCATCAAAGGTTAAGAGCTTGCTTCAAGAGATGAGCGTTACTTTGCAGGCTAAAGCTGAATATAAATCGGTTAGAATTTCAATTGATGTAGATCCAATGTAAATCAACATAACGAAAATGGTAGTACCCCCGTCGGGAATCGAACCCGAATCTACAGTTTAGGAAACTGCTATTCTAT
>CAYFRA010000111.1:0-3654 GCA_964345395.1 uncultured Paludibacter sp.
TCACTAAAAACCCTTATTCCCGTAGTAAAACTAAATCCCCAAGCACTTCCTTCAGTAATACCGTAGCCAGGTACATACCAAGGATTCATTGCTCCCTCTTTCGCTTTGTTGAGAATGTGCCTGTTTCTAACGCTCCAACCCATATAAATGTTTTTATATACTTGCACTCGGATTCCACCCACTATTTCAAACCAAAATTTATTCGCTGTAAGCCTATTCAAATCCACAGTTTGACTATCTCCCCAATAAGGATTATCAATTTCAATATTATTCAATGAATAATTGAAATGGCTCATCCCCAAACGCAAACCCACCAATGCCATATTGTTAATCACACTTTTAGGCGTATCTTTACTGGCTTTCATTGCCGGAATATCAAAACCCACTTTCCCAAACATACCGTCTGTGTTAAATCTCATACCATTGTCAGCCGTTTTTTTACCACCTGCAACTCCTATTTCAGCCACAGGCAATATTTTGTTTTTCAAATTTACCTGCAAATGTCCTTGGTAAGAGTAGGTATCAGGATTGCCGAGCAGCAGATGATAAATGGGCGAAACATCTAATTCGACCATCACTCCTTGCCACAATTTAGTTGTGTCTTTTTCAGCCTCTACAATTGTAGTTGCTGCTTTTTCATTATTTGTTTGTGAAAAAACAGCAGCAGGGAATAATGCAAAAAGCAGACTACTTAATATGATGTAATTTAATATTTTCGACATAAAATGTACTTACTCTTGGTTCAACTACTGTGATGCTATCAATAAAATTGCCAGTTGTGAAAGCTGTGTCAATGGTTTGGGTGTAAATAGCACCACATTCCATCGATAAAAATTCCAACTTGTTCTTATAACGCACAGTTATAATATCTTGTATCGGTCCAAAATCCAAAACAAATTGCGATTCTTCTTTGAAGTTATCTAAATCTACTTTAAAACTATTTACTTTTTTCTCGTCATTGAGTATAAGTGAATCAATGCCAACTCCTTGAACTGTAAGTGTTTCTACAGTAATTTTTTGTTCTACCCATCTTCCTGTTAATGGATTTATACTATCAGTATAAAGTGTCATAGTCATTTTTACATCCCTACTTTTTCGGCAGGTTTCATCTTGTTTGCAAGCCGAAAAACTGAGTAGAATAAATAATGCTACTCCTCCAATAATATATTGTATATATCTATTTCTCATTAATATAACTCTTTAACTTCTGCTTTCAAGTCACGTAATGCAACACTCAAAGCGGTTTCGTCAGGTGTATTATAAACTTCTAAAATTATGGAAGCTAACTTAGTTGCAGGCTCTGTAGCCTCACATTGCGAGGCACAAGTATTTATAAGTTGAATTAAATTTTCACGAGCATCATCTATCTCACCCCACAAAAACTCACTAACATAGATTTGCTGTGATGAATTGTGTTCAAATTCACTGCGAATCATCTTCAATATACTGCTTTGTAGCTCCATACAATTTTGCTCCGCTTCTGTTATTTTTATCAAAAAACTATTGGGATTGATACGTTCCAAGAGCAGTGCCAATCGCTCATATGCACGAAGACGAGTAGGGGTTATTACACCCAAGTTGGCCTTACGATATTCAAGTTCACGCCTTTCTCTTTCATTTTTAAAGAGATAGTGCAACAAAATATAGCTTATCAAAACGACAAGTAGAGCAGGCAGTGTATATTTAAGAATTTCCATAAATCGTTGATTAAAAAAGTTTTGCTAATGCGTAGCCTCCCACAACGGCCAAAATACCAAGTGCGACACTTAATACTAAGTACAGTGTTAGAGTGAGGTATTGCCCGTTTTGAAAAAGAATAAAATTTTCGTTTGAAAAAGTAGAAAAAGTGGTAAAACCACCACAAAATCCAATGATTAAAAATAGTTTCAGCTGTTCGCCAAGTAGCGTATTAGTTGGAAGAATGCCTACCAGAAACCCAATCAATAAGCTACCCAAAATATTGACACTAAAAGTACCGATTGGAAAACGAGTCATATCCCAAGCAAATGCAATGGTCGAGATTAGATAGCGACTTACGCTCCCTATAAACCCTCCTAAGCCAACTAAGAGTACTTGTTTTATCATTTTTTTTTCTATTTCTCAAAAATGTGGATTAGAGATTCTTTTCAATATTGTATTTGTTACGATCGGGTGAGTTGTGAGCTACTATTTCAGCAATAAAACCAGTAAGAAACAGCAAGGTTCCTAATATCATCATCACCAAAGAGATGTAAAAATAAGGACTGTTTACCACCAATGGTGCCGGAATATGATTTTTAAGTGCAATCAGCTTATGTGCACCTACCACTACTACTGCTATAAATCCTAACAAAAACATCAAACTTCCCCATAGACCGAAAAAGTGCATTGGTTTTTTGCCAAATTTGCTCATAAACCACAATGTCATCAAGTCTAAATAGCCGTTTACAAAGCGATTTAAGCCAAACTTCGACTCACCAAATTCACGTTTACGGTGAATGACCACTTTTTCACCAATTTTATTAAAACCTGCTGTTTTTGCCAAGTAAGGAATGTAGCGGTGCATATCGCCATATACTTCGATATTTTTTACCACCTCATTTCGGTAGGCTTTCAATCCGCAGTTCATATCGTGGATTTTAATGCCGGTTACCATTCGAGCAGTTGCATTATAGAGTTTTGAAGGTATGTTTTTGGTCAATTTTGAGTCGTAGCGTTTCTTTTTCCAACCCGAAACCAAATCAAAATCCTGTTTCATCACCATTTCATACAGTTCTGGTATTTCATCCGGACTGTCTTGCAAATCGGCATCCATCGTGATAACTACATCGCCTTTAGCTTGCTGAAATCCACAATGCAAAGCAGGCGATTTGCCGTAGTTTTTTCTAAATTTAATACCAAAAACTTGATTTGGATGCTTCGATTTTAGTTTTTCAACTACCTCCCACGAAGCATCTTTGCTACCGTCATCAATAAAAATCACTTCATAACTAAACGAATGATTATCCATCACCCGTTTTATCCAATCGTAGAGTTTCTCAAGCGACTCCTCTTCGTTATAAAGTGGTATTACAACTGATATATCCATATCTATTTAAATTTGTTCTATCTCGCTATTTGCAAAAGGATTTCTATCTTTCTTCAAAATACCAGCATAGATCAAGGCTCCAATCAAAGCGATAAACACATTGCCAAATAATCCCAATAACACATTATTGATCGGGACAGCCATTACCTCTGTCGCTTCGTACATCTCGTCACTAATCGGCATTAACTCATCAAGCATTGTCAGCGTTTCATTCATCGTATCAGCCAAGATATCAGGATTGATAAATTGGAAATAGACAAACTTAGCTGCCGCCAAAATGATGTTACCAAATATAATTACCAAAAACACATACTTAAAAGCGTGCCCAAAGCTAATGCTTCCATCTAACTCTTTGTTGCGATAATCAACACCAAATTTATAAATCAAATAGAAGATAAGAATGATTATCGGAAGATTTAGCATTGCTAAAGCACCCACACCACTGATTCCGAAAATAAAGTTTAAGGAAAAAATAAGACCTAATATTAAGCCTTTTTGCATCGTAATATTAAAGAGGTTTGAATTCATACTATAAAGAGGTTTTTATATTATCTACAAAAATACGAAAAAACTAAGAGATAAAACTA
>CAYFRA010000112.1:0-3606 GCA_964345395.1 uncultured Paludibacter sp.
TTTTCGTTAAAAACCTCAACTTTATTTTTTTGAATCAAGAATACAACGTATCTTTGCATCACAAAAGTTTTGGTTTCGTTTGTTTGTTTCAAATAAACGATGAAAAGGGAATCAGGTGAAAATCCTGAACAGACCCGCTGCTGTAAGCTCCTGCCATAACAATCCTATCTTAAAAAAAGGAGGATTTGAAAGGCAAACGCTTCGAACAATACCTTTGCCACTGTTTATATTTTTATAAACGGGAAGGCGTTCGAAAGCTGGAGTAAGTCAGAAGACCTGCCAAGATGAATTATGTTTAACAGCTTTCGGGGATTGGGGCTGAAGACACCGTGCAGATTTTCACTGACTTTTCCTTTTGCATTGCGTGCTTTTATCCTTTATCTCGAAATGAATTTTTCGGGAATGAATTTTTTTAAAACTAATATCTTATTCAAATTACAGCTAAGCACTGTTTTGTTGGTATTGTCGGTAGCTTCACTTACTGCTGATGATAAGCACTTTTCATTTAATGACAGTGTATGGAATTTGAAGGATATAGTCATTACCGCTAAAACTACAAAAGAGGTAATTCCAGCTCAAAAGCTAACAGGAAAGGAACTTAAAACACTCAATAGCTTTTCGGTGGCAGATGCTATTCGTTATTTTGCCGGCGTGCAGATAAAAGATTACGGAGGCGTAGGTGGATTAAAAACCATAAATATACGCAGTATGGGTACCAATCATATGGGTGTTTTTTATGATGGTATTCAGCTTGGTAATGCTCAAAACGGTCAAATAGATTTGGGGAAATTCTCCTTGGATAATATGGAAAGCATCTCGCTCTACAATGGACAAAAAAGTGAGATATTCCAACCTGCTAAGGATTTTGGTTCATCAGGGACTATTTATTTACGTTCACGCACGCCCTATTTTGATTCGGATAAAAAGCAGAACATACGTTTTAGTTTGAAAGGTGGCTCTTTTCATCTTATCAATCCTTCGCTGCTGTGGGAACAAAAGCTAAGCGAAACTCTCTCCTCTTCGTTCAATACTGAATATATTCACTCTTCTGGGAAATACAAATATAGATATAAACGAGTGCACCCTGCCAATCACGAAGTGGTGTACGACACAACCGCTGTGCGTGAAAATGGGGATATAGAAGCAGTTCGAGTAGAGGGTGGGCTATACGGAAAAATGGATGATGGGCGATGGAATGCAAAAGCTTATTTCTACAATTCAGAGCGTGGAATACCCGGTGCGATTGTAAATAATGTATGGAAAAACTCGCAACGTCAATGGGATAGAAACTTTTTTACGCAAGCCTCGTGGCAAAAATCCTTTGATAAATGGGACACTCAACTCAATGCCAAATACGCCAACGATTATATGCGTTATCTTAATCCAGATACCACATTACTCTATATAAATAATGAATTTGTGCAGCAGGAAGCTTATATCTCCTCAGCTAATAAATATGCTGTAATGGATAATTGGGATTTATCGCTATCTGCTGATTTGCAATGGAATGGACTCAACTCCAATATGGCTAATTTTAAAAAACCTACGCGAATAATCTCTTTAGTAGCCGTGGCTACATCGCTTGATTTGGGCAGTGTGAGTATGCAAGGAAGCCTGCTAACAACTTGGATAAATGACCGAATTGAAGGAAAGTCAAATGCTATTTTAGAAAAACCAAAGCTATCGCCAGCTCTTTTTATTTCATACAAACCTTTTGAAACAGATGAGTTTCATATCCGAGCATTTTATAAAAACATTTTCAGAATGCCTACATTCAATGATTTATACTATACCGATATAGGAAATACTAACTTGAAACCTGAATATACGCATCAATATAATCTGGGTGTTCAGTATTCTAAATCATATTCAAACAGCATTTTACGTTATTGGCAAGTGCAAGCTGATGCCTATTACAATGAAGTAACCAATAAAATTATTGCGGTGCCAAAAGGGAGTGGAATGTATAGGTGGATGATGATGAATTTGGGTTATGTTGAAATTCGAGGTGTTGATATTTCAGCTAATGCTAATTGGTTACTAAGAGAAAACTTGACAGCACACTTGAAAACGGCTTACACTTATCAAAGAGCTCAAGATTTCACAAAACGTAGCAATCCTACTTTGCATAACTTAACTTGGGGTGGACAAATTCCTTATATACCACGTCACAATGCCTCTTTGATAGCTGGCACAACTTATAAATCGTGGAATTTGAATTACAGTTTTATCTACGTGGGCGAACGATACCACAATTCTGCCAACATTCCGGTTAATTATGAGCAGCCTTGGTACACCCACGATATGAATGTGGTGAAAAACTTTTCTTTGAAAGAGAAAGAACTGAAACTCTCTTTTGAAATTAATAATATTTTTAGTCAAGATTACGAGGTGGTGTTGAATTATCCGATGCCTAAACGTAATTATAAACTAACAGTTACGGTAGAATTATGATAAAAAAAACATATGCAATAGCAATATTTCTGATTAGTCTTTTTGTTCTTTCGTGTCGGCAAGATGTGGAGCTACATTTGGGCGAAGAGACTTTATTGGACGAATATGCAGGTCTGCAATCGGAATATAAAGGTTTTTACCTGCTCAACGAAGGCAATATGGGGATGAATAAATCAACTTTGGATTATTTTGATTTAGAAACAGGGATTTATAAACGTAATATCTATGCCGAAATCAATCCAAACGTTCCCAAAGAGCTTGGCGATGTGGGTAATGATTTGAAAATTTATGCTGGTCGACTTTACGCTGTTGTCAACGCATCCAATAAAGTGGAAGTAATGGATGCAAAAACAGCCAAACGTATTGCTCAGATTGAGATTCCTAATTGCCGACACATCGCTTTTGATGGAAATTATGCTTACGTAACTTCCTATGCTGGACCAATTGAAATCAATCCAAATTATACGCAAAAGGGTTATGTCGCAAAAATTGATTTAATCACTTTGCAAGAAGTTGATCGCTGCATTGTGGGTTATCAGCCTGAAGAACTGGCAATCGCTAATGGCAAAATTTATGTAGCCAACTCAGGCGGATATATGGGTGCAGGAATTTTAGAAGATTATGAAAATACCGTATCGGTCATTGATATAGAGAGTTTTGAAGAGATAAAACGCATTGTGGTCGATTATAACTTACAACGAATTCGAGTTGACAAACGAAATAATCTCTGGGTAAGTTCTCGCGGCGATTATGTAGGGAATTCATCAAGACTTTTTTATATAGATAAAGATACTGAAACTGTGATAGATACATTGTCTATAGCAGTAAAGAATTTATGGATGGATGGCGATTCACTTTATGTATTGGGAAGTGACTTTAGTTTTGAAACATTCCGAAATGAGATAACTTACAAAATTGTAGATACCCAAAAGCGAACAATTGTGAATGATGAATTCATTACAGATGAAACTATTGATGAAATTGAAATGCCTTATGGAGTTATGGTCAATCCGATAAATAAAGATGTTTATCTAACTGACGCAGGGGATTATATCACACCGGGAGTTTTATACTGTTTTGATAAAACAGGAAAGAAAAAGTGGAGCGTGATGACGGGTGATATTCCGGCACATTTTGCACTTCTTAAGTGAT
>CAYFRA010000113.1:0-3549 GCA_964345395.1 uncultured Paludibacter sp.
TCATTAGCTTTCCATTTTCTTCGGATAATCAATTGTATAATGCAATCCACGACTTTCTTTACGTGCTAATGCTTGTTTTATTATCAAATAAGAGACGCTGATTATATTTCTAAGTTCGCAAATTTCGCGTGATACCACCGATCGGTTGAAAAGGCTTTCTGTTTCACGATATAAAATCTCTAAACGGCTCATTGCTCGTTGCAGACGAAGGTTTGAGCGAACAATCCCGACATAGTTACTCATAATCTGCTCTACCTCTTTGAAGCTTTGTGTTATCAAAACCATCTCTTCGGTCAATGATGTTCCCTCGTCATCCCACTCGGGAATGTCCGTTCTGAAATCCAAGTATTGCAAAATAGAAATAGCATCTTTTGCAGCAAAATCAGCATATACTATTGCTTCCAACAATGAGTTGGATGCCAAACGATTGGCTCCGTGCAAGCCTGTGCAAGCCACTTCACCAATGGCATAAAGTCTTCCTATAGATGACCGTCCATTCAAATCGACATTCACGCCACCGCAGCTATAATGTTGTATTGGAGTGATGGGAATATAATTTTTGGTAATGTCGATGCCATATTTCAAGCAGTTTTCGTAAATCATCGGAAACTCACGCTTGGTTTGTTCAGGGTCTTTATGCGTTACATCTAAATACTCAAAATCATCACCCCTAATTTTCATCTCATTATCAATGGCACGTGCAACGATGTCGCGCGGTGCCAATGAGCCACGAGGGTCATAGCGATGCATAAACTCTTTGCCATCTTGAGTGCGAAGCACAGCTCCATAGCCGCGAATCGCTTCGGTAATCAAGAAAACTGGTTTTTCGCCTGGTTTATAAAATCCAGTTGGATGAAACTGCACAAACTCCATATCTTTTATCACACCACGAGCACGATGCACCATGGCAACACCGTCTCCGGTTGCTATTGCAGGGTTGGTTGAGGATAAATAAGCTGAACCAATACCGCCAGTAGCGAGCACGGTAACTTTACTCAAAAAAGTTTCGATATGGTTGTTTTGTTGATTCAGTGCATAGACACCAAAACATTCGATATTGGGAGTTTGACGGGTTACAATCTGTCCTAAATGGTGCTGAGTCAAAACATCTATAGCAAAATAGTGTTCGTACAGGTCAATATTGGGATGATTTCGGACTTTTTCGTTCAATGTCTTTTGAATTTCAAAACCGGTATTGTCTTTATGATGCAGAATGCGAAACTCTGAATGACCGCCCTCTTTGTGCAGATCGAAACGCTCATTTTCCTCATTTTTATCAAAATTTACACCCCATTCTAACAGTTGTTCTATTTGGCTTTTCCCATTCTCTATCACCTGTTTCACAGCAGGCAGCCAACAATGTCCGTCTCCTGCATCCAATGTGTCGGCAATGTGTTTTTCGAAATTGTCGGGCTCATACATCACCGCAGCAATACCGCCTTGTGCAAAACTTGTATTGCTATCTTCCAATTTGTTTTTGGATATAAGGGCAACGGAGCCATAGTCTGCCACTTTCAAAGCAAAACTGATACCTGCAATTCCGCCTCCCACAATAAGGAAATCATATTTTTTCATATTCACTATTTATCTCTTAATCCGTATTTTAGCTAACTTCTTTTTTCTAATAAAACCACATTCTCAACGTGGTGAGTATGAGGAAACATATCTACAGGCTGCACTTCTACTACACGATATTCTTCGTCCAGGAGCGACAAGTCACGTGCTTGTGTGGCTGAATTGCAGCTGACATATACTATCCTTTGCGGCGATGCAAATAAAATAGTATTGATCACATCATTGTGCATTCCGGCACGTGGTGGGTCGGTGATGATTACATCGGGCTTGCCGTGTGTTGTCAAAAATTCTTCATTCAACACATCTTTCATATCGCCTGCAAAAAAATACGTATTATTTAAGCCATTTAGTTCGGCATTTAATTTGGCATCTTCAATAGCTTCTGGCACATACTCAATACCAACTACTTTTTTTGCGTTGCGTGCAACAAAGTTTGCTATCGTGCCAGTGCCGGTATAAAGGTCGTAAACTACTTCGTTGCCTGTGAGTTGTGCAAAGCTTCGAGCAACTTTATAAAGCTCATAAGCCTGCTCCGAATTGGTTTGGTAAAAAGATTTTGGACCGATTTTGAATCGTAAACCTTCCATCTCTTCATAGATGCTGTCGTTACCCTTAAATGTGATTATTTCCTGGTCTGTAATCGTATCGTTGCCTTTTTCATTGATTACGTATAAGAGTGAGCTTATTTCAGGAAAAGTATTTCCAATATGTGCCAATAGAGCTTCACGTTTCACTTTGTCCTCGTGATAAAATGTCATAATCAGCATCAGCTCGCCGATTGAGCTCGTACGCACAATCATTGTTCGCAAAAATCCTTGCTGCTCGCGAATGTCGAAAAATCTCAAATCGTGTTCCAAAGCATATCGGCGAATCTCATTTCGAATGCGATTTTGTACATCATCTTGCAGCCAACATTTGTTGATATCCAATACTTTGTCAAATCTGCCTGGCACATGAAAACCGAGAGCATTCATCGTATCAAACTCTTTGCCCGCCTCCACCTCTTCATAAGTCATCCATCGTTTGTTTGAAAAACTAAATTCAAGCTTATTTCTGTAAAACTGTGTCTTTTCACTCCCCATAATTGGGCGAATTGAAGGTAGTTCTACCTTGCCAATTCGCAAGAGATTATTGACAACTTCGTTCTCTTTATTTACTAATTGTTTTTCGTAAGGTAGCATTTGCCATTTGCAACCACCACACACTCCAAAATGTTCGCAAAAAGGCTCTGTTCGATCGTCTGAAAGTTTTATATATTCCAATACCCGCCCTTCCATAAAACTTTTTCGTTTTTTGGTAAGTTGAATATTTACAACATCGCCCGGCACTGCGTGAGGGATAAACACAACACCACTTTCCAATTTGGCAATTGCTTTGCCCTCAGCTGCAACACCTGTAACTTCTACTCCTTCGAGCAGCGGGAGGCTTCTCCTTTTTCTTTTATTTCCTTTTTCCAAAATTTCAATAATCTAATTGATGAAAAATTATGTAAGTAACATTATCTAAAGCTGCTACTAATATCTTACAAATTTACAAGAAAAAACCCAAACTTGGTAATGAATAAGCATGTAACCTAAATTTTCATTGTAAAATATGCGGTGAAAAATCTACTTTTCCACCGCAAAAACAAATTTATAACACTAATTTTACTTGTCGATTGCTTCTTTTCCGACAATAAAGATAAAATAATTAAAGCAAGCAATAGAGGTGCAGAGTGCTATATTAGCAATAATGACCACAACGTGGTCAAATATGAATAGCTGAAGGTTCAACCTACTGTAGCTAATAGTTTATTTAATCCAACCCCCTCAGAGTTGTTATTTTGCTGATTCAAACATCCCTAATTTCACTCAGGGCTATTCATATTCAAACCTTTCAGGCTAATGATAAACGACAGATAATAGAATAAAGAACAAATTACAAAGATATGAACTTTTAATTTTTAGCTCTTAGTTAAAAACTTAATCATAAATT
>CAYFRA010000114.1:0-3430 GCA_964345395.1 uncultured Paludibacter sp.
GTAAAACAAGAAAACACATTAAAGAAATATGCTCACTATTTGGAGTTACTTCAGGAGTTTATTGATACCTATATCAATGATGACGCAGAGCTCTTAGAACTTATGAGCGAACGACTTGATGAGAATTGCTATGAAGATCCAAATAATCTCTTATTGGCTCAAAATATATTGTATGAAACATTTGATGGATGGTTATCTACACCAAACTTCTGGATATTTCAAGGAAATCCAAAGGTATTTGATTTTAAAACAGCTATGAAAAACAACAGCATCACAGATTGGACTGCCTCTACTCACAATGAACGGATAAAGCCTGGAGATAAGGTTATTATATGGTTGGTAGGCGATAAGGCTGGATGCTATGCATTAGCTGAAGTAACAAGGGCACCAAGATATATCGATATCTCTCCAGACTCTTCAAATTGGATAACTGAACATCCAGCTAAAGATAATGTGAAAGTAGGTATAAAAATTACGCACAACCTAATTGACAATCCCATTTTAAAAGAGGAAATTATAGAAATTGAAGAACTTGAGAATTTGAAAGTTGGAAACCAAGGAACAAATTTTACTGCAACTAAGAAAGAGTATGAAGTTATACTAAAAATGGCAGAAGAAAAAAACAAAAACAACAAACTACCAGAAATAGAACAAAATATGAAACTACCTCAATCACCCCTTAACCAAATTCTTTATGGTGCACCTGGAACTGGTAAAACATATAAAACTAAACAACTTGCTGTAGAAATAATAAACGGAGAGAGAAAGCGAGAACGAGATGAAATAAATAAAGAGTATTCAGAACTTATAAGTAATGGTCAAATCGTATTCACCACTTTTCATCAGAGCCTAAGTTATGAGGACTTTATTGAGGGGATTAAACCAGAAACGATTGATGGGGTGGTTAATTATGAAATAAAAGATGGTATTTTTAAACAGATTTGCTCAAATGCAAATAAAAATTATCTGAAAGAAACAACTGGAAATTTTGATGAAGTATGGAATAAATTAATTGAAGCTGTTAGAAGTAAAATAGCAAAGAATGAATTATTAAAGATTGGTTCTTGGAAATATGGTTTATCTTCTAAAGATTCCCTAAAATTCACATCTACCAATACACCATCTCAATATTCCTTTACCATAACAAAACAAAATATTCTTGACACTTATCAAAATAAACAAGCAAGACCATCCGGAGCATTCCAAAAGGATATGATAGAGATAGTTGAGTATATGAAGACCCATTTCAATTTAATAGATTACCAAGAAGATATAAACATCAACACCTCAAATAATCGCTATGTTTTAATTATCGACGAAATAAATCGAGCTAACGTTTCAGCAGTTTTTGGAGAATTAATTACTCTATTAGAGGATGATAAACGCAAAGGAAATAAAGAACAAACCGAAGTAACATTACCCTATTCAAACGAAAAATTTGCTATTCCAAATAATGTATATATTATTGGAACTATGAATACTGCTGACCGAAGTGTTGAGGCCTTAGACACTGCATTAAGAAGAAGATTCTCATTTATTGAAATGCAAGCTGAACCCGACTTATTAGCCAATACCGAACTCGTTCCTTATCAAGATATCGATTTGAAACAAATCTTAGAATGCATCAATCAGCGAATAGAAATTTTGATAGATAAAAACCACCAAATCGGTCATTCTTATTTTATTGGAATCAAAAATTTGGATGACTTGAAGATGACTTTTAAAGATAAAATTATTCCACTATTGGAAGAGTACTTCTATGGTGATTTTGGTAAAATAGGTTTAGTATTAGGAAGTAGTTTTATCTATCCTGAAGCAAGCAATACTAAGTTTGCTAAAGGTTTTGATTATGAAAGCGAATTTTTGGAAGATAAGAAAATATATCGCTACACTTCATTCAATGATTGGAATGAACAGACTTTCAAATCTATTTACGAAAGTTAAACAATGAGAAATAAAAATTTCATACAAGTATTCGAATATGAGAGTTTGAGATACGATGATTCAGGTAACTTCAGGAAACATCATTTTGATGCAATCGTAAAGTTCAACGAAACGCATCAGAACAAGTATTTTACAATCATTCATAAAGGAATCCGGTTTGCAAATTATGTCGGTGTTATTCAAATTGGAGGATTAACCATTGAAATACTTCCAAAAGCAGATAAGAATCAACAATCAAACAAAAAATTATGGCAAAACATCTTGCTAAATATGTTGAAAGTTTGCAAATATATACAGATTGAAACCAATTCCGAAGCTCAACTTAAAAAGAGATATCACTCTATTTTAGATATTTATTTCGATTTATATCTAACTGAAATAGAGAAACTTGTAAATAAAGGCTTAATAAGAAAATATCGTAGAAATCAATCCAATCAAAATTCACTAAAAGGAAAATTGATTTTTTCTAAAAACATACAAGAAAATATAGTTCATAAAGAACGTTTTTATTGCGAACATCAAGTATTCGATAAAGAGCATTTGCTACATCAGATTTTGTATAAAGGATTATTAATTTTGCGAAACTTTATCAATATTAATCTAAAAGACAAGCTCAATCGTTTACTAATAGAATTTCAAGACTTTAATGAGATAGTTGTAGATAAGAGAACTTTTGATTCAATTGTCTTTAATCGAAAAAATCAAGATTATCAAAAAGCTATTAACATTGCGAAAATCATCATCCTTAATTATTCGCCAAGCCTAAATTATGGTAATGAACAATTACTCACACTTTTATTTGATATGAATGCCCTATGGGAAGAGTATATTTATCGTGTACTACAAAAGCATAAACCTGAAGGAATGGAAGTTTCTTTCCAAAACTCACGCAAGTTCTGGGAAAATAAACGTATAAAACCCGATATTGTTCTAAAAAAGAACGACGAAGTTTTCATTATTGATACAAAATGGAAAATAACTGAAAACAATAAACCTGATGATGATGATTTAAAACAGATGTTTATATATAACTTACATTGGGAAGCTGAAAAAGCAATTTTACTATACCCAAAAACAAATCAAACAGATAGTAATTTTGGAATTTACCATTTTGATAAATTAGGCAAGAAATGTAAGCTTGGATTTATTGATATTACAAGCGGAAACACAATTAAAAAGAGTCAAATTGTAGCAGATGAAATTTTTATGAAATTGTGATACCAACTTCAAGGATATAACTTTTTTAGTAATTACCCTGTGATTTATCATTTCAGTTCTATAGTTTGAATGTCTCTAAAATCAAAAACTCAAATATAAAAACATAAACTCCTTATAACCACCACTTTTTATCAGAAATTTGAACTCTAAACAATTAATTACAAAATGTATTTTTTATAAAAATATATTGCAAATTACAATCTCTAATCCACTTTATTTTTTGTATAATGATTAATTGTCTATTTTTTCCAATTGTAATAATTAAGAC
>CAYFRA010000115.1:0-3346 GCA_964345395.1 uncultured Paludibacter sp.
AATTGGGCTTCACTGCTGAAAATATTTATCAGCAAGTTAAAGAGATGTTGTAAAAAAAGAAGAGACATTATTTTTAAGCATTAGGAGTGAGTACAAATGAGTACTCATTCCTTTTATCCCGAATTATTCACCGCAAATATTTGATTAGCATATAGATTGTTGATAAGCAAAATCTTATACGCAATCTGGGTTAATAGATATAAATCAGAAAGAAAGTGAGAAGACTCAAAGAGTTAGAATTGAGATTATCGGAGTTTTGGGTGCAGCATTTCTGGCAACATCCCAATAGGCTATCCGGTTTGAAGGTTACCATGGCGGTAGCTTTCTTGATGATTCCCCTTATTCTTTTGGGCTATCCACAAATAGGAGGTACTTTGGCTTTGGGAGTATTGGGAGGAGCCATTGCCGAAACCGATGACCATCCACGTGGTAGGATAAAATCTTTGATACTAACCCTGATTGGTTTTCTGATTGCAACTATCGCCGTTGAGTTATTGCATCCATATCCTTTGGCTTTTGCTGCAGGGCTATTTATATCCTCATTCATCTTCATTATGATTGGAGGGATTAGTGAGCGATATCGAGGCATAACATTTGGTACTTTGTTGGTCTCTACCTACGCCATGTTGGGCTTAGGACTTGGCACAGCGTGGTATATTCAGCCACTATTGTTGGCAGCAGGAGCTATGCTTTATGGCGGAGTATCACTTTTGCTACTCATACGCAAACCATGGCGACCGCTACAGGAGCAACTCTCGATCAGCTTCAAACACTTGGGGCACTATATTGGCATCAAAGCCAAACTTTTTCCAAGCGAAGAGGAAAAACAGGAGTTGATTCGCAACCAGTTGGCACAAAAAAATATAGAATTGGTACAATCCATCAAGCGGTCGCATCAAGTGCTGAGAACTTATGCGAGTGAAATCGGTAAAAAAGATGAAAACTTAGAGCGTTACTATAGTCAGTGGCTGCTTTTGCAAAGATTGCACGAGCGCGCAGCTTCGAGCCATGAAAGTTACTCTGTTTTGAGCTCCGAAACAGATAATATCAGAATCATTGAGGGAATGGGGCAAGCTCTGAATGAGCTATCACAAGCAATTTTGGAGTATGCCAATAGTTTGCTCAACAACAAAGCATACAAACAGCCTATTTCTCTGACTTGGACGCTCTCGGCAATTTCGGAAATTATCGAGCAGCATCAAGATAGCAAACAGTATGGTGCCCTCTCTTTGCTCTTGAAAAATCTGAAAGAGATGGAGCAGATACTTCAAAGATTGACAGAGCCTTTGGTGGGACACGGCGTACCCTCAGATTATGAGCCATTAAGCATCAAGCAGCGAATTAAAAAACTGTTTGATCGACAAAACCCTCGATTCAAATATGCTTTACGACTCAGCATTTCGCTTTTAATCGGTTATGGATTGATCTATTTTTTTAAGTTAGAAAAGGGAGAATGGATATTGCTCACTTCACTTCTGGTGCTGCAACAAAGCTTTATCGGTACTCGACAAAGGTTTTTTGAAAGGGTGTTGGGTACGATATACGGTATTGTACTTGGTTTGCTATTGATACAGCTATTCCCGACATTGGCGAGCAATTTACTGCTACTGTTCATCTCTTACTACCTCTTTTTCTATTTTGCCAAATCGAAATATGCGATAGCGGTTACTTTTGTAACTATTGCTGTGATTACGCTCTTCAATATTCAATTCAATCAGGGGATAGAGGTGATGTTGCCCCGCATTATACATACAATTATTGGTGCGTCATTGGCTTATTTATCCGTCAGATTGATACTTCCCGATTGGCAATATCAAAATTTACCCCAACTTCTATCCAACGCTTTATCGAAAAACAAGACTTATTTTGAAGCGATATATGCTGACGATAGCGATAAGGAGCAGTACGACATATTGAGACAAAAAGCCCACGAAGCCGATGCTGCACTTACTGCGGCTTGGCAAAGTATCAAAGTGGAGTCGCGTCAAGCAAAAAAACTACAAGATCAAGCATTCAAACTGACCTATCTGAATCATAGTCTGCTCTCATATATTTCAGCTTTCGGTGCACACAATCGGGAGAATAAAATTTTTGAAGAGTATATGCCGATTTGCAAGGAAATAAGCTACACACTAAACAAAGCAAATGAGTGTTTGTTGAAAAAAGATATTGAATCTGACAAACTAAGGGAGTATCTATCCGACAAAGAGGAGCAAGCCGCAGAGAGCATAAACACACGCACAATGTCACTGCTGATCAATATCAAAAACATTTCCAAGGAGTTGGCCAATGAGGTAATTGCGGTGAGGTAAATCCCTAAAAGTTCCATTTTATCCCCATTGCTGGCGATATTTTAAAGCCTTCTACTGCACCAAAGTTGAAAGCAAACTCAAGTTCACCACCCAATGAGAGATGTTCTGTGCAGTTGTACCAAAATTGAGGTTCACTCATAAATACAAATTTTGTAATTGTTGGCTTGGCCAATTCTTCGCCTTTTGCATTGGTAAAATTCAGATTATCCTCACGCCAAAAATCTGCAAAACCTGATAAACTGAGTTTAGAATCGAAGTAATTCAAATTCCATACACCTGTAATCTGAAAAGAGTTGTTGTGCTTTCCTACAATGTTTTTATAAAGCAGTTGCAAATTGAAAAACTTAGTAAATGAGCTATTTTTCCATCCAAAATCAACACCTGTCAAAAACGCATTTTCGATAGGAATAAAAGCACCATCATCGCTTGCCATCAAGCCACCATTGTACTCCAAATGCAAACTGATGGGCTCTTTCCAAAAACGAAGGTTGCGAGCAAACTCCATATATGCCAATCCAGGATAACGATATTTACCTTGATTATAATCCATATCCACAAAATAGAAAGTATCGCCCCAATCATCAGGACGAAACATCTCTAAAGTTGTAGTTATGTGATTACGACCATTGCCCGAATCATAGAGAATCTGAATGTTTTGAGCAGTTGAAATGATGGAAATAAGTGATAAAACGATTAAAATGACTCTTCTCATTCGTTATTTATATCTAAGAAATTTGATTTTTATTTTCTAAAAGATGCAGTATTGAAGTTTATTGTTCGACAAGAGTTAGCCCCATATCAGCACCCTCTTTGATTAAAAATTGTCGTACAGCATCATACTCATTAGGAATAATACCATCCAAAATAGCATCTACAATTTTGTTTTTCAACACACCAACCGTATCCGAAGGAGATAGATTAAACATCTGCATAATCTCATCACCTTTAATTGGGGGCTGGAAATTGCGAACACGATCTTTCTCTTCAATATCTTTCAGCTTTTGGGCAACGATTTTGAAGTTTTCGCGATGTCG
>CAYFRA010000116.1:0-3305 GCA_964345395.1 uncultured Paludibacter sp.
TTTTTTCTGTTTCAGTAGAAAAGCTAAAACTAAGTCGGTGATATGGCGTTATGCCATAAGTGATTATAGCCTCTCTATGTTGCTTCGTAGGGTAGGCTTTATTTTTATCCCAACCATATTGAGGATATTCCGTATGTAAATTTTCCATCAACTCATCTCTGTAGGTCTTGGCCAAAACGGAGGCGGCTGCTATGGAGAAATATTTCGCATCTCCTTTCACAATACATTGATGAGGTATATCATTGTATGGTTTAAACTTATTTCCATCAACAATGATAAATTGTGGCTCCAATTCAAGCTGAGCGATGGCTTTGTGCATAGCTTCGATCGAAGCGTTTAGGATATTAATTTCATCAATCCTTGCAGCATCAACATAGGCCACGGCCCACGCAATGGCTTCTTTTTCAATAATCTCACGAAGAGCTAATCGATTTTTTTCTGTTAGTTTTTTAGAGTCATTAAGCAAAGGGTCATCAAAATCATTTGGCAGAATCACCGCCGCTGCTACTACAGGACCTGCCAAACAACCACGCCCTGCCTCATCGCACCCACACTCCAATTCAAAATCTGAATATTTTGATAACAAATTGTTGCTTCGTTGGTTTTTATTTGGCATCAACAAACTTTATATTATACAGGCGAACGTCCGTTCGTCTCAACTTTATAAACTTTATAACTTTACAAACTTTCTAACTCTCTATCTTCCGGTCTGACTTGCTCGCTTCCCATAGTCCAGGAGCCAATTTCTGAATTTGATAATAACTTATAGATTGCTCCTTTTTATCTTCATTTGCAAAGTGAAATTTAGAGTCGATTGCATCAAAAACATTCATAACGATACTGATCAATATAGCCCATTTCAAAGCTCCTAATAAACCACCAAACAGCGAATTGAGCCCGCCCAAACTGATCGCTTTCAAAATAGAGTGAATGATATTGGAAAGCAACAGAACCACAATCAAAGTAGCTACAAAGAGAGAGATATAAGAGATAACTGTGGCCGTTTTGTCTGAAACATCCATCATATTTTGGAGCAAATTTGCAAAAGGCAATTTCAAGATTTCTGTAACCACCAAAGCGATAATGATGGAAGTGAAAGAGACCACCTCTTTGACGAAACCTTTAAACAAACCTCTCACCAAACCATAGGAGATAGGCAAAAGTATGATTATATCAAAAACATTCATAAACTACAAGTGTAAATTTTAATTTGATTAGCTATTGAATACTACTTCTTCTGGTTTCTGATACATTAATTTGTAGAGGATTGGCATTCATCTCTTCATATCTTTCGCGATTTCTAATCACATCAATTGCGTGATAGATAGCCTTCAACATCGATTGTGGAGAGGCTAAATTTTCGCCAGCTATATCGAATGCAGTGCCGTGAGCAGGAGATGTGCGAACGATATTCAAACCTGCCGTGAAATTGACACCAGCATCCATCGCCAAAGTTTTAAAAGGTATCAAACCTTGATCGTGATACATAGCCAAAATTGCGTCGAATTTCCTAAATAATCCCGCTCCAAAAAACCCATCAGCTGCATATGTACCAAAAACCAACATACCCTCCTCTTCCGCTTGTTTCAGGGCTGGAATGATAATCTCTTGCTCTTCTTTTCCGATCAAACCAGAATCGCCAGCATGTGGGTTCAACCCCAACACCGCAATGCGAGGTCTGACAATCATAGCGTCTTTTTTCAAAGAGTTGTTCAACAAACGTAGTTTTTTCAAAATAAGTTCGGTAGTCAATGTACTTGCTACCTCACTCACAGGTATATGCCCTGTAGCTACTGCAATACGAAGATTATCACTAACCAACATCATCAAAGCCTCATCATTTGCTTGTGCAAATTTTTCACTTAAATACTCAGTATGACCCGGATGATTGAAGTTTTTGGATTGAATATTATATTTAGATATGGGTGCAGTAACCAAAACATCTATATCGCCATTAGCCAAATCATTTGTAGCTCTTTCTAAAGCTTCATAAGCTGCCACACCCGCTTCTTCACTTATTTTTCCCAGTTCAACTTTAATTTCATCATTCGAGCAATTTATCAAATTTACACGAGCTCTGTGGCACTCTTTTGCCTGATTTATAAGATTATAATTTCCTCCTTCTATGTTAATTTGTTTTTTGTAGAAACTCCATACTTTGGGTGAACCGTAAACAATAGGCGTACACAAATCAAGCATTCTGCTATCTTCCAAAGCTTTAATTATCACTTCATATCCTACTCCATTGATGTCGCCGTGAGTAATTCCTACTTTTATTTTATCTCTTCTCATTGTATTTTTAGATTTATATTTTTATTCGTGCATCAACACTGAAAGTATATTTTTTATTAATTTAATTTGTTCGTCTTCATTTGTAATGGTTTCTATTGGGAAACCCAAAACTGCAACCCCATATTTTCCTTTGTGAATTGAAGCTGCACTTGCTTGCCCTTGTTCGTAGTTGCAAAACGAAACAGCAGTTTTATCAATTGGCTCTATTACATCTGGTGCTTCAATATGATAACAAGTTGGATTAGGAGAATTATAAAAACTCAATTCATCTTGTTTGAAATAGTTGCTCCAGTTGTTGGTAAATTTTATCTCTGAAACATCATAGTTTTTAATCGCTTTCCATTTTATTTTCAAGTTGTTTTCAACAAAATCACGTTCAAAATTAGTGCTGTTTTTGTCTAAAACCAAATCCGACACCACATTTGAACCCGAAACAATCAAATTTCCTCCTTTTGATGCAAAAAGATTGATTGCTTCTATCATTTTTCGATTAAAAACCTGATATTTTTTATCTTTTTCGTTCCAATGGTGAATGATTGTTCGCTCTTTTCCGAGAATGAGATCAACTATTTTATAATCAGTAAGTTTTGTACTGCCATCAAGCACACTCATTTTGCTCGTCGAAACAAAAGAGTAACCAGCTTCACGAAAAGCTTTGCCATGAATATATGGATAATCAAATGTGTTGCCTGCAATGACCATCGTCTCTAAATCGGTATGGCTCGCACCAAATCCGGGGTTATTGTCATTTTTATAGGCATTAAAGCGATTAAACTCATATTGAAAACCTGTGGTCAAAATATCATTTATATAAGGGACACCAGCATCATATTGCGAATTAAATCCTGCAACACCTCCTTCTTCAACAAAACTTTGTGGGGCTGAAATACGTGTAAAACCATTGACAATCAATACTGTTTCGCTATTTTTGGATGCTTTATAAACCGATAAAATCTCCGATGGAAAACTTTTTCCACCATCATTGACGGCATACACCTGAAAACTGTAAATCT
>CAYFRA010000117.1:0-3195 GCA_964345395.1 uncultured Paludibacter sp.
CAGCAAATACTCCATTCGGTCTATATTATTCTTAAATAGTCTGTTTGCATAAGCAATATCCACCTTTTTATCCAATTCACTGTGTGCTTTCACCAAAGATGGTGGCATCGATATAGGCGAATATAAATCGGCTAATGAGTTGTTTGGAAACTGCTC
This sequence comes from uncultured Paludibacter sp., assembly GCA_964345395.1. Classification (GTDB taxonomy): domain Bacteria; phylum Bacteroidota; class Bacteroidia; order Bacteroidales; family Paludibacteraceae; genus UPXZ01. The sequence continues at coordinate 157 of CAYFRA010000117.1, forward strand.
TCTTATTGTCAAAATAGCTTGAGCTGCTTGTTCTATATCTTCTTTTTGCTTGTCAGTTACACCTTCAGGCCAAGGAAAATTATTATATATAATCGATGCAGAATATTGAAACCTGCTCTCTAACCTCCCTCCAACATAAGCAACCCAAGCCATATGCATCATTGAGTTTAACACAGCAAATGTATATAAACTATCTGTTGGGATAATGAGAGCACTACCGCTTGCGATTATATCAGAAGACAGCATCCCTATTGGAATATATTTACGGTTTTCGGACGAAACCTTTGGAATAATTATATAAGATGTATCGGGTTGTCTTATTTCCCCAAACAATGTAGGCGTATCAGCAAGTAATACAGTTGCAGCACGACTACTACTCAAACGATACGTTCTATTTCGAGCTACTCGCTCACTCACTAATTTTGAATTTCGTATCAACGTTGGGTCTGCATCAACCAACCACAAACACCAACGTTTTTTGTTATTGATAAATTCATCTCCGCCTGTATATGGTCGAATAACTGAAGCTAATTCAGGTTCTTGTTCTATAAATTCGATACGCTCTTTATCGCTTAAAATCAAGTTACCACTATCGATAGGCATACTACCATATCGCATTTCTGGTATGTCATTATACAGTGGCTTACTTCTTTTGCTTACAACAATATCTTTTGCATCCACCAAATAGGGGTTAATATTATTTGCTTTCAGTTCGTGCGGTTCAGCGGCAATGTCATCATAGACAAATAGTCGTTTTTTATCAATATCGAAATTAGCAAAACCGATAATCACACAATGCACAGCAGCAACTCCTTTGGCCTCGTTTTTCCATTGAAATGTGCGGTGAGCAAAATGTATCTTCAAGTGATAATGATTAAATAATATATTCCATAAGACACCCACCTGTTCACCCTGTGTAATAGAGTTAGTCGATACAAAGGCTACTTTTGTTTGGGTGTTTTGAATCAGTTGTGCGGCTTTCAAATACCAGCAGCTAACATAATCTAACACACCAATACCCTTAATTCCTCTAAAACTACGTTCAATATCTCTTTTTTGATTCTGACTTTGCTCTTTTTTTCCAATAAATGGCGGATTACCTAAAATGTAGTCAAACTTGCTTTTTACAACTATTCTTTCTGTTGATGATTTACGCTCATCAATAATAGTTAGCTTTTTTGTTTTGATATGCAAAGTACGAAACTCTTCAGCGGGTTCACTTAATACCAATGATGCAGCATCTGCTTCAATTTCAATCGTTTCATTCACCAACAAATCACTCCAGTCAATCTCTAACGCATTGCCGTGTACAATATTTGCAGATTTTCTCAATGGCAAGCGAGTAAAATACTGACCAAACTCCTGACTTATCATCATATTCATCTGGTGGTCAATTAGCCACATTGCTACCTCTGCAATGCGAGCCGGAAACTCTTCATACTCTATACCGTACATCATATCCACATCCAAACGAAGAATATCTCGAATATCCAAAAATCGCTGTCCTGTTTTATTCAATGCACGGAGTACCTCCAACTCCAAAAATCGCAATTCTCGATACGTTATCACCAAAAAATTCCCACATCCACAAGCAGGATCCAAGAATTTAAGCTCACTTAGTTTGATGTGAAATTGATTCAGCTTGTTTTTATTTCCTTTTATCTTTTCAAATTCACTCCAAAGCTCATCTAAAAATAATGGTTTTATCACTTTCAAGATGTTCTTTTCACTCGTATAATGAGCACCCAGATTACGTCTTTCAACGGGATTCATCACACTTTGAAACATCGAACCAAAGATTGCTGGCGATATTTTTCCCCAATCCAAATAGCAACATTCTAACAGAGTGGCTCGCATTTTTGTATCGAATGAAGCTATCGGCAAAGGCTCCTCAAATAGCTTTCCATTGATGTATGGAAAACGATTAAGGTGTTCATCGATATTTCTAAGCCGCTTTTCGTTTGGTGTGTTGAGAATATAAAAAATCTCATTGAGCCGTGCTGCCAGATCGCTTCCATCTTCCGCTGTTTTTTGCTCTATAAAATCAACAAATATGTTTTTATCAAAAATAGTGGTATCATCTGCAAAAAGAATAAAGAGCAAACGTACCAGATAGAGCTCCAAAGCGTGCCCTTCGTAGCCCACTTCCCTCAACTTATCGTGAAGTTTACCCATCAATTCAGCAGCTTTGATATTAACAGGATCTTGCTCTTTGAAACTTCGCTTTTGATATCCAGCCAAAAAGCCAAAATGATCCACGTTTTTTAAGAGTTCATTGATTTTAAATTCAATGATATCTTCATTTTCTAAATTGTAGAGTCGAAAGTTTTCAAAGTCGGATACCAAAATGTACTTGGGTAGCTCATACTCTTTCAGTCCGTAAGTGTAGGCTATCGCTTGGTCAAAAGCTTTTTCCAAACTTCTACCTCTGCTTTTCATTTCGATTAATATAGTCCCTTTCCATAGCAAATCAATATAGCCATCCTTATCACCCAGTTTTTTCACACGGTATTCAAATGTCGAGACTCGTTTTGTTGATACACCAAATACATTAAAGAACTCAGTAAGAAATGGTTTTGCATCCGCCTCCTCACGCGAAGTGTCAGCCCATTCATTAGAGAATTGGGTGGCTCGTTCTTTTATTTCATTCCAGCTTAGTGCCATATGGTGAGTAGTATTGGTTTTTCAAAATAAAATAGCATCTGCAAATATAGCTTTATTCAGAGAAATTACAAAGTAATCATAAGTAATCATAGAAAATAAGCACAAAGCTCTTTGTTAAAGAAAAACAATGTTTCTAATGCTGTTTCAATAGTAAAAAAACACAATCCCTTAGAGCTTTAGCTGAATTTGCAGTTTTTTGTCTTATCTATTTTCGATAAGTCGTATAAGATTTACCTTGCTTTGCTGCTATCTATTATCCTCTTAAAAGCAAGCTTTCCAACTACACCCACCTGATACAAGAACTAATTTATAGGCTACTCTTTCGGTACACATCCTCAACACTTCCGTATATATCCCGTATATATCCCGTATATA
>CAYFRA010000118.1:0-3060 GCA_964345395.1 uncultured Paludibacter sp.
AAAATTATTCTTCAGGTAGCATTATAACCTCAATTACGTTGCCTTGCTCTACTATTTTCTTCAAAGTTTCTTGAACCGATTTAGCAGTAACAGCTTTCAGGGCTGCTTCATAATCTCTATAACGATTAATACCATCTTCGTAATAGCTTGACAATGCACCCATCCACCAGTTGTTTTGCTCTAAATCTTGGACATATTGTTTTTGCATATTCTCTTTTACTTTTTGTAAATCTTCGGCAAGAGGTCCATCATTTACGATATCTTTAACTTCTTGATGAATAATTTCTAACAATCTTTCTTGTTTCTTAGGATCAGTATCAAACTGCATCATCAACACCGCTTGCTCATTAGGACGATCAATCATATGTCCTCTTACGCCAACACCATAAGTTCCACCCTCTTTTTCGCGAATACTTTCTAAGTAGCGAATATTTAATATGCTACCAATTACATTCACATTCAAAGAGTTGTCGATGTTATATGGCATATCTGCTGTATATTGGATTCGGTTTGAAGCTTTAGGGGTCTCCATTTCTTGTTGGAAGTTGTTCATTACAATACCTTTTGGTGTTGGTTTATACACATCGTCCCAAGTCTCAAGTTTTTTCTTTTTGGTTTTCAAACCACCTAAATAAGTCGCTAATAGCTTTTGAGTCTCTTTGTTATATGGATCAATATTTCCAACAAACAAGAAGGTGAAATCAGCTGGATTAGCAAAACGCTCTTTGTAAATCTCAATGGCTTTGTCTTGATCAAGTTTATCAGCCAACTCTGCATTTTGCAACACAATACGTGGGTCATTTCCTGAATTAGTCATACTTATGCTATCGCTAAATATTTTATCTGGGTTCTTATCTACGTTAGCTAATGCTGTTTTATACATTGTCAATAAAGCATTAAAAGCATCATCATCTTTACGAGGTTGCGTGAAATATAAATATGTCAATTGTAGCATTGTTTCCAAATCAGCTACTGAAGAACTACCTCTCATACCCTCTTGATAACGGCTGATAGTAGGTTGAACAGATGCAATTTTACCAGTAAGCACTTTTGACAACTCTGTTGCACTGAAGTCACCGATACCGTTATTTGCAACAATGGCTGTTGTTAGTTCTGCCGTTGGAAGATCAGCTATTTCAGTTATTTTTGAAAAACCACCATCGCTATAAGCACTCATCAAGATTTCATCTTTTTTGAATGTTGTAGGTTTGAATACCAATTTGATGCCATTTTTCAAAGTCATCTCTACAGTTTCCAAATCAGAATTTTCAACAATTGATTTGATTTTACCTGCTTTTGGAAGTTTTGAAATCAATGGACGAATTTCGCCTTCCTCCTCTTTAGCTGTGAGCTCGGCAGTTTTCACATTTTCCAAAACAGCCAACAATTGCTCCTCTGTGGGTACTACAACGCTCTCTTTGATAGGTGCATTAACTGTTACAATCACATTTTCATCAACCAAAAGTGCTTTTAATGTTTGGTTGATAGCATCTGCGTTGATTTGCGGCAATAGCATTTGAGCTAATTCATATTCAGCCTCAATACCTGTTGCTGGCTCTCCATCTAAATAATGACGAATATATTCATTGGCCAAAGCTTGACTTTTTTGATTATCACGCTCATTATATGCTTTTTCATAGTTTTTAAGCAAATTGGTTTTGGCACGATCCAACTCTGAATTGGTAACACCATATCTCTTTAGTTTTTCCAACTCCAACATCATCGCCTCAAAGCCTGCAAGTTCTTGTCCCTCTTTTGGAATGATTAAATTGATAAAAGCTCTTTTAGTTTTCACAATATCTCCATCAAGTGTGTAGGCTGCAACAAATGGTGCGTCAGCTTTTGTGGTGATATCATCATATCGTTCATTGAGAATTGAGTTGATCAAATTCATCAAAAGATTATTGGCATAACCTATCATTGAAAGTGATAACTCTTTTGGCAGAACATCTCGCTTGTAGTCAATACGAAGAGTGGTTTGAGGAGCTTCTTTATCTGTAACAATAGCAATAATTGGCTCTACATTATCATCAATATAATACAACGGACGCTCGCCAAAGTTTTCGGCACGTGGTATATCCGCAAACATCTCTTTGATTTTATTCTCCATCAAATCTACATCTACATCTCCTACGATAACAATTGCTTGTTGATCTGGACGATACCATTTATGATAATATGCTTTTAGTGCATCATACTCAAAATTTTTAATGATAGCAGTGTCGCCAATCACATCACGCTTGGCATATTGGCTACCAGGATAACGAAGTTCTGTTGATTTTGTCATTAAACGGCGTTGTGCTGTATTTCCAGTACGCCACTCCTCCAAAATCACACCTCTCTCATCATCTATCTCTTGGTGTTCGAGTAGTAAGAAACCCGACCAATCGTGCAATACAAGCAAAGCACTGTCTAATAAGTTTTGTCTGGTAGTTGGCACATTTGATAAGCGATACACCGTTTCATCCAACGATGTATAAGCATTGATATCATAACCAAATTTTACACCTTGCTCTTCAAAGTAATTAATAATTGTTTTGCCGGGAAAGTTTTTAGTCCCGTTGAATGCCATGTGCTCTAAAAAGTGAGCCAAACCATTTTGGTGATCTTCTTCCAATATCGCTCCTACATTTTGAGCTATGTGAAACTCAGCCCTGTTTTTGGGTTCTTCATTGTGACGAATATAATACGTCAAACCATTTTCAAGTGTTCCATATCGCACTTTCGGATCGAGTGGAAGCGGTTGTATTTGTTGTGCTACGGCATTACCAACAAATACAAAAAGCAATGCAAACAGTAAAGATTTAATTTTTGTCATTATTGATAGTTTTTGTAAATTAAAAAATACTAAATATAATATTATACAAAGGAAACCAAATAGTACGATATATACAAGTTTGCTTAATTGTTGCATTGTTAAAGATGTGAAATTACAAACAATTTATTCAATTGAATATTAATTTATATTTAATTCGACATTACAAATTTAACTCCATTCCATTTTTCCCTCGTTTTGAATATCCTAAAGTTTTTCTTATTTTTGCGTGATTATATTTTAGC
>CAYFRA010000119.1:0-3042 GCA_964345395.1 uncultured Paludibacter sp.
ATTTGAAAATTAGAGCGAACAAAATCTTTATATATCAAAGTTTTTTTATAAATTTGTAAGCAATTAAAACTTTATTGTATTTTGCCAAAATTGTATGATGATGAGTGCTGTTGTAATTTTGGATTAAAATGTGCGGTTGCTATCTGTCGATGATTTTTTCCTTCTTGCGAGATATTGAGATATCTCACCTTGCCCTGCAAATAAATAATATACATAATGATAAATAAATGGAACTATTCGGAATTGTCCGAAGAAGATAATTTAATTAAAGAGAAATTAGCCAATGAATTAAGTATTAGTCCGATTTTAGCAAAACTCCTTGTACAGAGAGGGGTTAAAAGTTTCGATGAAGCTCGAGCTTTTTTCAGACCCGAATTGAAAGACTTGCATGACCCTTTTCTGATGAAGGATATGGATTTGGCAGTAAACAGACTGACCAAAGCCATGCAAGCAAATGAAAAAATACTCATTTATGGCGACTACGATGTTGATGGCACAACATCTGTCTCTCTTGTTTACAGATTTTTGAGGGAGCTTTACTCCAATCTTGATTTCTATATTCCTAATCGCTATACTGAGGGATACGGAATATCTATCAAAGGGATTGAATTTGCACACGAGAATAATTTCTCCCTTGTTATCGCCTTAGATTGCGGAATCAAAGCAGTAGAAAAAATCAAACACGCCAAAAGTTTAGGCGTTGATTTCATCATCTGCGACCATCACAATCCTGACGATATATTGCCACCAGCGGCAGCTGTGCTCGACCCAAAACGCAACGACTGCGATTACCCATTCAAAGAGCTATCTGGCTGCGGAGTAGGTTTTAAGTTTATGCAGGCTTTTGCCATACGCAATGATATTGAGTTTAGTAGCTTGGTGCCCTTGCTGGATTTGGTAGCATTGAGCATCGCCTCAGACATTGTGCCTATAGTGGGCGAAAACAGGATATTGGCATACTATGGTTTGCGTCAGCTCAACAGCTCTCCCAGCACTGGCGTGAAAGCCATTATCAACGTTTGCGATTTGACTGGCAAAGAGATTGGTATCAGTGATATTGTTTTCAAAATAGGACCTCGTATCAATGCTTCGGGCAGGATGAAACATGCCAAAGAGGCTGTTAAACTACTGATATCTAAAGACTACAACGATGCAATTTCGATCAGTACGAGCATCAATAAGCAGAATGAAGCTCGCAAAGATTTAGATAAAGCCATAACAGACCAAGCAAGCAATCAAATTAAGGATAACGACAATTTTGAAGATAGAAAATCAATTGTGGTGTTCAATCCTGAATGGCATAAAGGGGTAATTGGTATTGTGGCATCACGACTTACAGAGGAGTACTACAAACCAACGGTGGTATTGACAGAATCCAACGGTTTTGCTTCGGGTTCGGCTCGTTCTATTCCTGGCTTTGATCTTTATAAAGCTGTGGAGCATTGTAAAGACTTATTGGAAAACTTTGGCGGACATATGTATGCTGCGGGCTTAACGATGAAACTTGAAAATGTTGAAAAATTTAGCCTATGCTTTGAAGAATATGTAGCAAATAATATTGAAGAGCAATTTACATATCCACAGATTGATATTGATGCTAAAATAGAGTTCAAAGATATTACACCCAAGTTTTTCAAGGTGTTGAAACAGTTTGCACCATTTGGGCCGGGTAATATGAAACCCTATTTTGTTTCAGAAAATGTGTATGACTTTGGGAATAGCAAATTGGTGGGCAGGGATCAAGAGCATCTTAAACTTGAGCTAACGGACAACAGTTCGGAGAATGTAATGAGCGGAATTGCATTCAAAATGCACCGATTCAACGATCATCTTAAAGCCCTCAATCCTTTAGATATTTGTTATACTTTGGAAGAGAATCACTTCAACAACCAAACCAGCATACAGCTAATGATTAGAGATATCAAAAAGGTGGAGAAATAAAAACATTCAACAATAAAAAAGAGCTCTTTCGTGAAATGAAAGAGCTCTTTTTTTATCTACTTGATCTCATTATAGCAATCGCGACAAATGGGTTCATACTCATTCATCTCCCCCAAGAGCACTTGCTTATCCCCTGAAACCAACCGATGTGAAACATAAGCCAAAGAACCGCAACGCACACAAATGGCATGCACTTTATACACATCATCGGCAATAGCCATCAAGTTTGGCATCGGTCCAAAAGGATTACGCTTGAAGTCCATATCCAAGCCCGCAACGATAACACGAATGCCATTGTCAGCCAATTGAGCACAAACTTCAGGCAAACCATCATCAAAAAACTGTGCCTCATCAATCCCTATCACATCAACTTCGCTTGTGAGGAGCAGGATGCTACCAGATGAATCAACAGGAGTAGATGGTATTGATGTTCTATCATGCGACACAACTTCTTCCTCAGAGTAGCGTGTATCGATCTTTGGTTTGAAAATTTCCACTTTCTGCTTAGCAAATTCTGCACGTTTCAGTCTTCTAATTAACTCTTCTGTTTTGCCCGAAAACATTGAGCCACATATCACCTCTATGCTTCCTTTTCGTAGCTGTTTGGGGTTATTACGCTCTGAATATATCATTTTTTATCTATTTTTATTACTTTCGAACTATATTTCTCTACTATATGTTGTATCTTTACAATATTATTATTTGATAAATAATACGACATCACAAAAATATACAAAATAACCTACAATCAAACATTTTCTATTAAAAAGATATGAACAAGGATTTTTTAGTACAGTTAATCAGAAAAGATATTGATGAAATGGCACTGCTCACAAAGGGCTTTGAGTCGATGGAGGAGTTTCCTAAATCAATACTGTTGTTGGCAATCAATAAGGCAGATGAGATAAAATCAAATCTTACAAAACTAAAGGATTACACGCAAACAGAACATATCACCCCTAACGAAAAATATGATTTAGATGATATTGAGGAGACCACTGACGACATCGCTGAAAGTTTTTTAGAAGAGTTTCAAGAGGAGTTGGAGATTGACGAGATAAGCCAAGATGAACAGTTGATGAACTTTTCGAAAGGAAATAA
>CAYFRA010000120.1:0-3014 GCA_964345395.1 uncultured Paludibacter sp.
TTATTTTGTATTTTTGTAAGATTAGAAATTTTAAAACAGAAAAGAACCTATGAGGTTTGACGAATTACCATTAGATGACTTAGTGCTTGAAGGCTTGGATGCGATGAATTTTTCGGAGATGACACCGGTGCAAGAGCACGCCATCCCTGAAATATTAGCGGGTAGAGATTTGATTGCTTGTGCACAAACGGGCACAGGCAAAACCGCAGCTTTTCTTTTGCCATTGATTCATAACCTCTTAATAAAACCCCGCTCTGACAGTGCAGTAAATGCAATAATCATGTCGCCTACTCGCGAACTTGCCATGCAAATAGATCAACAAATGGAAGGTTTTTCCTATTTTGTTCCTGTTACATCAGTTGCGATTTATGGGGGTGACGGTGCAGAGAATTGGACACAGCAACGAACAGCATTGCAAAAAGGTGCCGATGTAATTATAGCTACACCCGGTCGATTAATTTCGCACCTCAATCTATCCGAAATCGACTTGTCGCAAGTAAAATATTTTATATTAGATGAAGCCGACAGAATGTTAGATATGGGATTTAATGAGGATATTCTGAATATTGCAAGTCGCCTCCCCAAAGAGAGGCAAACTGTGATGTTTTCAGCCACAATGCCACCTAAAATCAGGCAGTTGGCAAAATCTTTGATGGTTGATCCGAAAGAGATACATTTGGCCATCTCTCGTCCGCCCGAAAGCATTATGCAAACCGCATATATTTGTGAAGAGAGTCAGAAAAACGGAATTATTAAGCATCTTTTCACAGATACACCGCCAAATAAGGTGATTGTGTTTTCAGGTTCGAAAATCAAAGTGAAAGAGCTGACACGCACATTCCGCAGTATGGGTATTTCGGTTGCTGAAATGCACTCTGATTTGGAGCAAAAAGAGCGAAATGAGGTAATGCTCGATTTCAAAAACAGTCGTGTCAATATGCTTATAGCTACCGATATTGTTTCTCGCGGTATCGATATTGATGATATTACTTTGGTGATCAATTATGATGTGCCCTACGAAGTGGAAGATTATGTGCATCGGATTGGGCGAACTGCCCGAGCAGGCGAGGAGGGAATGTCAATTACTTTTGTGGGGGTAGAAGAGCAGTTTCGATTTAAGAAGATTGAAGATTTTCTCGGAAAAGAGATTTTTAAAATCCCTCTACCCGAAGGATTGGGTGAAGCGCCGACCTATAACCCACAGTCACGAAGTAGAAGCAGAGGTAAAGGAAATTTTAGAAGAAGTAGAAGCAACCAGAGGTTCGATAAAAGTAGAAATCCGAAAAGTAGAAGCGTAGAAAGAAATTCTAAGAAGAGTAAATAAGTCACATAAGAAAGTAGGCTGATTAAAAATATTAAAATAACATTATGAAGTACCCAGAATTTTTGAAAGAGGGTGATGAAATCAGAATAATCTCACCCGCCAGTTATGTCAAAGAAGAGTATATAGATGGAGCAAAAGAGCGCTTGGAGTCGTGGGGCTACAAAGTAAGTGAAGGGATGTTTACCCGCAAGCGAATAGAAGGAGATTACGCCGGAACGGAGCAAGAGCGCTATACCGATTTACAACAGGCACTGGATGATCCAGAGGTGAAAGCCATTCTATGTTCGAGAGGCGGATATGGATTGATACAAATCATAGACAGGATTGATTTTAGCCGTTTTCTGAAAAACCCCAAATGGCTGATAGGCTTCAGCGATATCACAATCTTGCATCAGGCTCTGTATAATCAAGATTTCGCCTCAATTCATTCAAGTATGTCGAAAAGTTTAACAGAATTGTCTGATGAGTCGGAGACGCTTAATCTGATGAAAGGAGTGCTGAAAGGAGATATTCCAACTTACAAAGTTGTTGCCAACGAAAAAAATAGGGTAGGACGTGCAAAAGGTAGTTTGGTAGGTGGTAATTTGGCTGTTTTTATGGGCATGCGAGGAACAAAATATGATATTGACTTTGATAAAAATATCCTTTTTATTGAAGATATTGGTGAGAAAGCGTATCGAATTGACAGAATGTTGCATAACTTAAAAATCAGTGGAGCTTTTTCTAAAATATCAGGATTGATTGTTGGGCAATTTACGGAGATCGAACATGAAGAGGGTGAGGATGTTTATCAAATGGTAGCTGATGCAGTTGCAGACTATGATTTTCCGGTTAGTTTTGGTTTGTCATCTGGGCATATTGATGAGAATTTCCCACTATTAATGGGTGCTAACATTATCTTAGACGTAACGGAAGAAGAGAGTGAAATCTCTTTTCAAACTTCATTTTGGTCAAAAGCCAAACAGATTTTTAAATAAAAGAAACTTAGATTATACAAAGCATTATGTTTTCAGGAATTATAGAAGAAGCTGCCCAATTGGTAGCTATAGAAAAGGATAGAGAGAATATCCATTTTACCTTATCTTGCTCATTTGTAGATGAGTTAAAAGTAGATCAAAGCGTAGCACACAATGGTGTTTGCCTGACTGTTGTTAGCAAAACAGCTGATACTTATACGGTTACAGCCATACAAGAAACACTAAACCTGACCAATTTAGGAAAATTGCAGGTAGGCGACAAAGTCAATTTGGAGCGAAGTATGCCTATGAATGGTCGTCTGGATGGACACATTGTGCAAGGACACGTGGATCAAACTGCTGTTTGTAAAGAGGTGAAAGAGGCTGACGGTAGTTGGTATTTTACTTTTGAATATGAGCTGAATACTGAAATGGCTAAAAAAGGCTATATGACAGTTGATAAAGGCTCTGTAACTGTAAATGGCGTAAGCTTGACAGTAGTGAAACCTACAGATAACAGCTTTCAAGTGGCGATTATACCTTATACTTATGAGTTTACCAATTTTCATCAAATCAAACCAGGCACAGTGGTAAACCTCGAATTTGATATTATTGGTAAATACATCGCCCGAATGATGGAGTTTAGGTAGTCTTATAATTTACATATCAAATAATTTTTTTTTGCCGAACATTTTTCAAAATTTGTTCGGCATTTCTTTTATATATAAAGAATG
>CAYFRA010000121.1:0-3001 GCA_964345395.1 uncultured Paludibacter sp.
GTTTTACCGCTTCCTTTTAGTATATTTGAAAGTTTGGTGCTTTGGTTCTGAATATAGTATATAAATCCGTCCGAACTTCAAACCGCTAAAACCTTATCTACAAACAGAAATAAAATAGCTTTACTTAAATATCATACAAATAATGGGATTTGAAAATTTCAAAGAATTAAGTATCAGAAATTCAGATTGTGAAGTAAAACATTGGTATAAAGAAGGGACAGAAAGAAAGTTCATCATATTACTACATGGTGCAAGTTGTGACCACTTTATGTTTGAAAAACAGGTAGGTATATTTGATCATTCTTACCACATAATCGTATGGGATGCTCGTGCTCATGGCTTGTCTGAATTAAACGTCAGACAAAGTTTCTCATTTAAAGAAATGTATGATGATTGTTTGAAAATTTTTGAATACTATCAAATTGAACAAGCCACATTAATTGGGCAATCAATGGGTGGAAATTTAGCACAAGAGATTGCGTATTATCAGCCAGAAAAAGTAAATAAATTGATTTTAATTGAAAGCACAAAAAACACCCAAAAATTATCATCTATAGAAAGCTTTACTTTGAAGTATGCCAAAACAATATTAAAAACACTTCCTTGGAAATGGTATATTTCTAATGGTGTAAAGTTGAGTGGAGTAACAGAATACACAAAAAACTATGTGAGAAATTGCTTGTTAAAAACTGGGAAAAATAGACATATAGAAATTATGCTTTCCACTTTAAATGTTTTACACGAAGATACAAATTATAGATTTTCAATGCCTGTTCTTCTTATTTGTGGAGAAGAATCTAAAGCAGGAAATATAAAGAAAGCACTTTCTGAATGGGCAAAATCAGACAACAGCATTAGTTTGAAGATAATTGCAAATGCGAGTCATTGTGCCAATATGGATAATCCTGAAGAAGTGAACAAACATATATTGGAGTTTATAAATTAAATTATTTGCTGATAATGCAAAACAAAATTTGAAATAGAACACGTAACAAAACAACAGATAAACAAGAATTTAGATAAAATAATAAATTTATTTGATGGTTTCAGTGGTTGGCAAGTTGGTTATGGGGCATTTACATATAACATCAAGGATAAAGATAAGCTGATAGACTACATCAAAAACCAAGAAGAGCATCATAAACAGATTTCATATAAAGATGAGTTGATATCTTTGTTAAAGGAATTTGATGTTGAATTTGATGAAAAACATTTAATTAAATCGTTTTATTCGACTCCTTCAGAGTTGGTCGTGTGCTGTTGTTAATAGCCGTAGGTTTGCACCTACGGCTATTCATATTTGATCACTTTTTGGTCTTTGGTTTATTGCTATAAATAAATTAAGATGAAGTTTGAAATATCCGGTTTAAAATCAAAAATAAGGGAGTATCCAACAAAACTTTCAAGACAAGACCTTTCTTTTTTAACTTGATTTTCTTTTTTGAAAAAAGAAATTATTCTCACCAAAAGCGGGTTCTAAGTCATCAAGCCAAGTTGCTTCGGGATCATATTTTGCAAAGAAAGGAATATCGACCCACTCTGATTTTCGACCTTGTAGGAAACGAAGTACAAAAACTTTCTCGTCATATACTTCTTGAACACCCAAAATATGAACTTTACCTGGGTCTGAGCTCATACTTGGGCCGCGAACTGTACGAGCTATCCCGCTTACTTGCTGATAGGCTTCGCGAAAAATATTCCAACACTCTTCCAGTGGAAGCTCGAAAAATCGCTTCGAACCTGTATCTCGTGCTATAAACATATAATACGGAATACAGCCTAAGTCAACCTGCTTTTTCCACATTTCAGCCCAAACTGCTGAGGAGTCATTTATATGTTTCATTAGGGGCGACTGTGTACGAATTTGTGCTCCAGTAGAACGAATACGCTCGATAGCTTGCTCCACAGCCTGAGTAGATAATTCAGTTGGATGATTGAAATGAGCTTGGATGGATAAATTTTTTCCTGCTTGGATAATTTTCTCAAAAAGTGCTATGATTTCATTGCTGTCACTATCAGTCAGATATCGGTAAGGCCAATAAGAGAGAGACTTCGTACCAATCCGAATAGTTTTGATATGATCTAATTCAGGTGATAGCATTGTTTCCAAATAACCTCTCAAAAGATTAGCACTCATCGTCATTGGGTCGCCACCCGTAAAGAGTATGTCCGTAGCTTCTTGATGTTGTATCAGGTATTTTTTTAGCAATTCAGCTTCACGCATTGCAAATTTATAACCTGTCATTCCCACAAATTGAGGCCATCGAAAACAGAATGTACAATAAGCGTGGCAAGTTTGTCCTTGACTTGGAAAAAAGAGCACGGTTTCATCATATTTATGCTGAACACCTCTCAGCTTTATTCCATCAATTGTGGGTACATTATGCTCTTGACCTGCAGGATTGGGATTAAGCTCTAATCTAATATTATGAATAGTGTCGTTAAACTCTTTTTTTTCCACCTTGTCATCAAGCATCTTTTTTACCGTATTGTAATGTTCAGGACTGAGCATCTCAGCACGTGGGAATGTAAGGGTGAAGATAGGATCGTTATCAACATTGTTCCAATCAATTAGCTCCTCAACGACATAATTGTTTGCTTTGAAAGGTAAAACACGTCCTACCACCTCTATAGCTTCAATTTGTTGCGGAGATAATTTAGAGATTTGAGGTATTTCTTTGAAATTGCTTAATGTATAAGAAATCAATTTTTTAGACATAATCAATATTTAATTTCATTGTTTGTGCGGAACAATTAATTAATACTATAAAAACGCCAACAGTAAGACCCGATTCTTGTTAGGATATTACTTTCGTTATCAGATAGTTGGAAAGCAATTAGATGAAGTCAAAATCGACCCAAAATGAATGAATGCTATAATAATAGCATTACAAAACTGGCACAATGCACTATGCAAATTTAATAAAAACGCATAAAGAGGCACATTTTATTAACAAAAAGCAACAGGATAGATGAAATTTTTGATGCTTTAACAGTTTTC
>CAYFRA010000122.1:0-2847 GCA_964345395.1 uncultured Paludibacter sp.
GACCTCATGATTATGAATCATGCGCTCTAACCATCTGAGCTATCTCGCCATATTTTGCGAGTGCAAAGATAAAGATAATATTCATTCTGTCAAAATAATAATGTGATATTATCTCTCAATTGAGCAAAATATATCAATCACTGTTTCATACTGGTTTGTTCAAATTCAAAATAGGATGCTGTCACCCGATTTTTTTTAACCAATTAAGTAAAACGTACCAGCTCTAATTTGATATTAATGACAATAATGAGTAAGTTTGCTTAAAGTTTTTAATTAGAAATTTAACTTGATATCCGAGAAAATGATTGAAACGACTGAATTGCAAGCCTACGCACAGTTATTTGCAAACAATACCGACCAAAATATATTTTTAACAGGAAAAGCAGGTACAGGTAAGACCACATTTCTCCGCCATCTACAGCAGACTACTTCCAAGCAGATGGCTATTGTTGCACCTACGGGCGTTGCTGCTATCAATGCTGGTGGAACTACGATTCACTCTTTTTTTCAGCTGCCACTCACACCCTTCATTCCATCTCCCGAAGGAAGAAAAGATTTGGTAAGCAAATTACAAATAAGGCGTGAGCAACGCAAGGTAATTCGAGAGTTAGAAATGCTTGTGATTGACGAGATCAGTATGGTGCGAGCAGATGTATTGGATGCATTAGATACGGTGCTACGCCACGTTCGGCACCGTCATCATCAGGCTTTTGGCGGGGTGCAGCTCATTTTTATTGGTGATTTGCATCAGCTTTCGCCCATTGCAAGAAATGAAGAGTGGGATATCTTGAGCAGGTTCTATAATGGTATTTATTTTTTTAATAGCCAGGTATATCAGGAGAAACCATTTGTGCATATTGAGTTTGAAAAGATTTTCAGGCAGCGTGATTTTCGTTTTATAGAGCTATTGAACGAAATACGCAATAATCAGCTTTCGACCGAAGGAGAAAAACTACTGGAGGAGAGATTCAAGCCTGATTTTTCTCCTATACCTGATGATAATTACATTACGCTCACCACACACAATTACAAAGCCAATGAGATCAACAACTCCGAGTTGGGCAAGATTAATAGTAAAATCACAACATATGAAGCGACAGTAGTTGGTAATTTTTTTGAAAAGAATTATCCAGCTGACTATGAACTGCATTTGAAAGTTGGTGCAAAAGTGATGTTTGTTAAAAATGATACTGAAAACCCTCGTCGCTTTTACAATGGGATGATTGGTGTTATCACGCATCTACATACCGATACCATCGAAATTAAATCAGAAGAGAATCCAGATGTAATTGTTCTAAAACCATCTCGATGGGATAATGTACAATATACCACCAACGATACAGATTTAACAATACAAGAGGAAGTGATTGGCACATTCTCGCAGTTTCCGCTACGCTTGGCGTGGGCTATTACTATTCATAAAAGTCAAGGTTTGACATTTGAAAAAGCAGTGATCGATGCCGGAGATTCGTTCTCATCTGGTCAAGTGTATGTGGCACTAAGCCGTTGTCGAAATTTGGAAGGAATGGTTTTGAAGAGCAGGATTGAAAAGAGTTTGCTCCGTGTTAATCAGGATATTGTGAAGTTTTCGGGGTATAAAAACGATATCCAAGAGATGGATATATTGCTTAAAAAGAGCGAAGACGACTATCAAAAGAAATTGCTGACAGATATATATAACTTCAAATCAATGAATTCAATATCAAGGCAATGGTTAAATAGCACACTGAAAAATGAAAGTTCTTTCAATGAGGAAACTATTCAGATGTTGAAAGCTGTATTTGCAAGTGTAACAGAAATTGATGAAGTGGGTGAGAAATTTATCAATCAAATCAATCGTATTGTTGAGACATATTCAATAGAGAGTGCACAGCTTACTGAGCGATTGGAGGCAGCATCAATTTACTTCATTCCTAAGCTAAAAGATATTGATGATTTGCTAAAAGATTCTCCTGCTATTACGGATAGTAAAAGTTTGGCAAAAGATTTTGATCAATATTGGGATGATTTGTATGCCAAGCTACATCAGAAAATACAGTGGATAAAGGGTGTCAGAAATGGCTTTAGTATAAAACTTTACTTTGATTTAAGAAAATCATTAATCTTGCCAAAGTTAAAAAACAGCTCTTATTCAAAAACCAGTAAAAAAGCTTTGCCTCAATCAGCGTTTCCAGAGCTGGCATACCGTCTTTATGCAGTCAGAAATGAAATTGTCGATACCAAGGGTATTCCTGTTTATTTTGTTGCCAGTGCACAGTCTATTGTAGAGATGTCCAACTATTTACCACAAAACAAAAAAGAGTTGTTGAAAATACATGGATTTGGCGAAACACGTTATAGCAAGTATGGCGAGCTATTTCTCGAAGAAATAAGAAGCTTTTGTGAAGAGAATAATTTGACTTCGCGTATTGATGAACTTATCAAAACCGAAAAACCCAGAGCTCCAAAGAAAAAGAAAGGCGACTCTGCCCGAATTAGCTACGAAGCCTTTATCTCTGGTAAAAACATAGATGAGATAGCTAAGGAAAGAAACTTGGCATACACTACCATAACGGGGCATCTATCGGATTATATCTTGATGGGAAGACTGAGTTTCGATCAGTTTTTGGAACCCGAAGACTTTGAACTTGCGAAACAAATAATAGAGGCAAATAAAAATTCAAAAGAGACCTATTACGCTATACTTAGAGATAAAGTTGATAGTAAGAAAATAAACTTCCTTACTGCCTGGCTCAAAACTAAGCAATAGTACACAAGCAATATCCCTCCCCTTTAATTTGAAAAAAAAATGAAGCTACTCACGGGGTGCCTCAAAGTCACCCCGTGAGTAGCCCTGACAGTGAAGCA
>CAYFRA010000123.1:0-2828 GCA_964345395.1 uncultured Paludibacter sp.
ACTCACTTACCACAAAATGCTTTGATACTTCTGGTAAAAATTAATGTGAATAAATGTGAAATTATTTGCAGTTGTTGGTAATTAAAGTTACTTTTGCAGTGCAATTATCAGGTAAGATAATCAGAAATCGAAAAAGAAAACGAACTAAAACTAACTATTTAATTAAAAACAACAAGTACATTGAACACAGCTTCAGTACTCTAAGGCTTCCGATAGCCGTTTTCTTCGCTACATTACCTATTGTCAAATGGAAAGAGTTTGAAAAGTCAGCTCACTTTTGATCCAGTTTCTTCAGTTTATGTCGATGATTATTTATTAAGTTGTGCTGTGCAGATGAGCCGAAAATTGTGGTTCGTTTGTTTTCTTGGCTTCATACGTATAGTAAATATCATCACATTAATAATAAAAAAAAGGAAGAAGGAGTAAGATAAGATGGCACTAAAAGTAGCCACTGTTAATAGAATGATTTTATATACACATCTATGTCTTAATTCCCCCTTCCCTTTCCTAAAGGAGCACTCTACGGTCTGTCGGTCAAAACATTTACCGTATGAGATGCCAGGTTCTTAATCAGATGTTATAGATTACTCCTCTGAGGGATTATCTTTAGCATCTGATTTTTTTTCATCATTTTTTTCATCAAAGTTTGAATCATCAGCCTTGCTTTTACGCTTGCTGCTGGTACTTTGATAATACTTCAGCTGTTCTGCTACATCCAAGTAGAGCGTGTAAAACTTGCCATCACCATTTTTATCATCCATTGCTTCACCCACCAAGGATACAAGCAATTGTTTGAAACTGTGGTAGATAGCGTTTCGCGTTTTTTGCGCTCTACTGTATAGCTCTTTATTGTCCGAGTTGCGCTTGGTGACTTTCAGATTAATTTCATTTGTCAAATCGACCACATATTGAAATTGATCCTCCAGATCAAGTGTTTTTAATGCATCTCGCAAAACTTCGCTCTCTATGTAGCTTGTTTCGAAAAATGTAATAACACCCGATATGTATCCTGCACCTTTCTTAGTAAACTCTCGTCTATAAGGTTGCAACAACATACGAACTACTTTCGATGACTCCCTCCGCTCTTTGTTCACTGAGTGTTGAGCCGCCTCCGTACTTTGCACCAACGACATAATTGCCTGGTGGCGTTTTTCGACATGCTCGATTATCTCAGCTGTGAGTGGATGACTATGAATCATCTTTTGTAACAGCTTGATGTTATTTGTTTCAGCTCGAACATTCGCTAATGCTCTAGCTGTAAGGCTTTCGCCTAACTCGACACCCTCGCGCTCCAAAGGAGCGATGATGCCATTAATTGCTGTTGGAAATTTTGCATTTTCCAATCGGTTCAGAAAACCGTAATTTGGCAAAATTTTTGTATTTTGCATAATTATAGATATTATGTGGCTACTTTAAGCATCATAAAATCAAATTACGGTGGCAAATATAATACTTATTTTTGAATTAAATCATAAATAAAATTAAATCTTGTCAATTAAAAACATTATTATTTTCACTTATTGCACTTAATGTATTGACAGTGAGCAATATAAATGTATTTTTAAGTGCTGAGAATTGTTGATAAGTTTTTTTATTTATTTTTTAGCTAGTATTATAAATATACTTAGATTGCTATTTTAATCCATTTTTATTAGAAATACAGAAATATGCAATTAAAATAGAAAATATAGAAAAATGAAAATTGAGCTTGAATACAAAACGATTTAACTAATTGACAATTAAAATATATGCAAGTGTTAGTATAGATATATTATCATAATATTCTGATTATAAGTTATAATATCAAATTTGATAGCACTAATGATTTAACAAATGAGAAAATAACTTTTCCTTGAGTGTTAAAAGATCTCTGTTTGAGGAGGGAGGTGGGCTGTGATTGAATGGCTAGGTTGAAACTCGTAAAGAGCAAAGAATAAAGAACAAGGAACAATGAGCCCCTCCAATCTCTCCAAAGGGTCGGGTTTATAAAATTATGTTCCAAAAGATGATTTTTTTTGATAAATCATCTTTGTTTAATCACCTGAAAGAAAGGTGAAAATGAACCCCTAACAAGCTGAAATTTCTAATAACTACTCATTCATAAAATATCTCAAAAATTGCACTTTTGAAAATATTAATATCCATATATTCAGAACTTTATATCATTTTTGAAGTAAAACGACACCTGAAAACGAGAATAAAGAATTGGACACCCTAACCAAAGGGGAGACTATTAAATTGTGCGATTATCAATTAGTGATTAGCCGATTAAAGATTACACCATCCTCACTTTTAGTTTTTAGTTCTTAACTTTTAACTTTACAAACTTTCAACTAAATCCCTATTTGTTCTTAAACAAAAACGTTCTCTCCTCTTTTGAAAATGCTTTTGTTCGGTAACAAAAGTACTCTCTCCTTTGGCAAAAGTGTTTTTGTTCGATAACAAAACCATTCTCGGCAGATTTTTTTGTGTCTATGTTCATTAACAAAGGCACAAAACGCTAGGGATTTGACCTTTTGTTCTTGAACAATGAGGCAAAATGCTAAGAATTTAGCGTTTGTTTGCGAACAAAAGCACTAAATTCGACGAAAAACAGCTCATGCTCATGAACAAAAGCATTCTTGACTCTTTCCGAAGTGGTGTTGTTTGTGAACAAAAGTACAAAATTTTCTGCCGAGCATACTTTTGTTCGGTAACAAAAGCACTCTTGACTCTGTCGAGAATGATTTTGTTCAGTAACAAAAACACTTGCCACCCGTGGTTTTGGATGTAGTGTGTGACTGTGAAATCAACCCTGTGTGTTATTGTATTGGTGTTTGTTCTTGCTT
>CAYFRA010000124.1:0-2713 GCA_964345395.1 uncultured Paludibacter sp.
AGCATTACAAAAGCTAAAAACCACTTGCTCAATGCAGGTATTTCTGCAAAACTGTGTGATGGTCCCAACTGCCCTAAACCTAAGCCGACATCACTCATACAGGTTACCATTCCGCTAAGAGACTCTATAAAACCTAAGCCGGTAATATTAAGAAAAAGAGAACCAAACAGTATGATCAATAGATAAATAATAGTAAATGCCAGAATACGCATCATCAAATCATCCTTTACAATTTGTCCATTGTATTTGACAGGAATAACAGCATTCGGGTGTACTAATTTTTTGAATTCATAATAGCTGAACTTGAATAGAATAACGACACGTGAAATTTTCAAGCCACCCGAGGTAGAATAAGTTGATGCACCCGAAATCATTAGAAGCAATATAATAACCCAGGTGTAAGACTTCCAAGTCATAAAATCATCGGTAGCCAAACCCGTTGTAGTCATACAAGAGGTGCTTACAAACAAGCTGTTGCGAAATGAAGTTTCTAAGTCTGTAAGGTTTCCAATATTTGAAAAATCAATATGCGATAAAAAAATTAAAAACGTTGCACCAAGCAATATTAGTAGATAAAATTTTAGTTCCTCATTGGAAGAGACCTTGCGAATGTTCAATTTATACAGGAAATAGTACAATATAAAATTGACACCCGAAAAGAACATAAAGAAAATAGTAACATATTCGATAGCAGGCGAATTGTAATAAGCTATACTGGCTTGTTTTGTAGAGAATCCTCCTGTAGCGATAATTGAAAAGGCGTGATTGATTGAATCAAAAATATTCATACCTGCAACATAAAGAGCAAGGGTGCAGAGTAAGGTAATTATCAGATAAACAGTAAGTAGTATTTTTGCTGTATCATTGATTCTGGGAGAAAGTTTTTCACGCATCGGCGTAGTACTTTCTGAATTGAAAAGTTGATAACCTGCCCCACCAATCATAGGCAGTATTGCCAAAAATATAACTACAATTCCTAATCCACCAATCCAATGCGTCAATGAACGCCAAAGCAAAAGGCTGTTGGGCAGTGACTCTATATTGTTTAAAATGCTTACACCAGTAGTTGTAAAACCTGAAAGAGATTCGAAAAAAGCATCAGTGAAATTTGGTATATGCCCACTTAACGTAAAAGGAAGTGCACCAATAATGGTGTATAGAATCCAAGTTGCACTAACTATTATAGCACCTTCACGCTTTCCTACTTGGTTGGAGGCATTTTTTCCAGCTATCAGACCTGCTCCACCTGCCAAAACTGCTATAAGAATTGTAATGATAAAGTTTGAAATAATATCATATTCAGCATAAATCAGAGCTGTAATAATAGGGAATAGTAAAAAAACAGCTTCAGTAAGAAGTAGCCAACCAAGGATTTTATATATCAATTTACTATTTAACTCTCGATACATACGTTTAAAGTTAAGCTTGTAGGCTTTGTTTAATTAAATAGATCTTCTACTTTTCGAATAGATGAAGCTGCACAAAAAACAATAACGTGATCACCAGCCATTATCTGTGTATCACCATACACTATACTTCCAACACCACCACGTACAATCCCACCAATATTCACTTTATCAGGCAGTTTACAATTCTTGACCAATGTTTTTGTAATTTTAGAGTCTGGTTTAGCCACAAATTCAACCACTTCAGCATCAGCCGAAGTAAGGCTACGCACGTCCAACACGTCGGCATCCAATGTAAGTTGATAAATGTAACTTGCAGCAATCATTTTTTTGTTAATTACTGAACCAATATTCAACTCTTCAGCCAACTGAATATATTCAATATTCTCTACCTCGGCAATAGTTTTTTTTACACCTAGACGTTTTGCCTCCAAGCAAGCTAAAATATTAGCTTCCGTATTTGAAGTGACAGCAACAAAGGCATCAATATCTTCAATTCCTTCAGCTCTCAATGCTTCAACATCACGACCATCGATATTGAGAATCAATGCTCTATTCAACTCATCAGCTAACAAATAACATTTATCTCTATCCTTTTCTAATATCTTTACATCAATATCCTCTGGTAAGTATTTAACGGTTTTTTGAGCGATTCTACCACCACCCATAATCATCATATTTTTTACCTGAAATTCTTTTTTTCCACTCTGTTCACGCAAGAAATCGATATTCTCTCTCATTGTAACAAAATAGACAATATCGTTAAGCATCAATTCATCTTCACCTTTTGGAATGATGGTTCGTCCGTTGCGATTGATTGCAACTACCCTATACTTACCGTGACTAAAGAAACCTGTGTTAAACTTAATATTTAAGATGGCTGCTTTATCGCGAAGTTTTGTAGCGAGAAGCACAAGAGCATCTTCGCAAAAACTCATATGCTGACGCAACCACGGGTAACGCAAAGCATCAATAATCTCTTTTGCCGCCAAATTTTCGGGATAAATAATGTAATCAACGCCGAGAGAGAAAAAGAATTCACGATTTTCAGGCTGTAAGTACTCAAAGTTTTCAATTCGAGCTAATGTTTTTGTTGCACCTAAGTTGGTTGCAAGCATACAAGCAGTCATATTGACAGCCTCGTGAGGTGTAACAGCAATAAAGAGATCGGCTTTTGCAACACCAGCACTTTTCAAACTCTCTATAGATGTAGGCGAACCTACAAGCGTCATTAAATCATAGTTTGATTCCAAATCTTCTAATCGTTCGAAATCTTCATCTAAAAGTGTGATATTCAAACTCTCACG
>CAYFRA010000125.1:0-2694 GCA_964345395.1 uncultured Paludibacter sp.
CTTTTAACTTCTTGTCGTACACTCACGGGGTGACTCCGAGTCACCCCGTGAGTAGTATCAAAGTCTTAACAAATGTAAACAAACTTTGAATTTCCTCTTTTTTTATCACTACTCACTGCTGAAAAAGTTAAAATGAATAAAATGCAATACCTACGGAAAATGTTTGGAAATCAAAGCCTTTACCCGATTTGAAAAATGAAGTAGGAGTGTATTTTGCATAAATACCATAATCATCCCAGCCAATTTGTGCTACGTAGCTTATCGAAAATGGATTTATGTTATACTCTTTTCCTTCTTGTATTTTAATCTTTGTGTTTGATACAGGGTCTCTGTACTTTACTTTATTTGATGTGTAGGCATTTACGCCAAATAAAATCCCTCCTGACAAAAAGAATCTATCCTTTTTTGTAGGCTGTAACTCTAAATAAATTGGTAATGTAAAATTAAAGGTGCGAAGTCTGGATATTCTATAATCTATACCCTCTGGTGCTGGCTCAACTTCTGTTATGCCATTGTTGTTTACAAAGTGCATGTTTTGTCCTACGTGCAGGTTTTGCCATTGAACCCCGATACCAGTAGTGATACCTGCAAATCTGGGTATAAGTGTTACTGTAGCTGAAATAGGATTAATCGCTATCTCGTTTGATTTACTTAAAGCTACGCCGCCTGCTTCGTCAAACTGACTCATAGCATCAGTCGAATAAAGACGCCCTATTTGCATACCTTCAAAATGTCCATGAATATTTGATCTTCTTTTTCGCTTAATCATAGGGAAGTTAAATTCAAACTTGGACTCTATAGAGTAGGTTTCTACGCTTTGATTGTCAGAGAAAACTGCCTCATAAATGGGTGAAAGTTCATGCTCTATTGTGTCATTATCTGTCTTGAATACTTTCACTCTTACTTGATTGTCTTTGTCAGAAATTTCATAACGTTTTTGATTAAAGTTGATAGTAGTGTCATTTTTTTCTTGGCCCTTGAGCAGTGCAAATGAAAGAGCACTGAAAATAAATAAAATACTTAGTTTTTTCATTGTGTCTATATTTTTGTTGTTTTTATTTCTTTTGTAATATAATATCCATGTAAGTATCAGGATGTTGTGCTGATTCTATATAGATTAATGTCATTTTATGTTGCGGCACGTCTGTTTCGTTATACAAAATTAACCTGTGCTTTTTGCCCTCCTTTGGTAATTGAAGGAAAAGTGTGTTTATCTTTCCGTCACTCACCACCTGTTTTATTTTTTCGGCACCTTTTTGATCTTTTTCTACACATTGACGAGTAAAACGAATGGCTTTTGTATTATCCGTAATAATCAGACTTTTATAAAAATCAAAAGGATAATCTTTCAACATCGATTTTTTCATCTCTACCATCGTTGAGCCCTTTTGTTGTCCAAATAGTTCAAAGGCTTGTGCAATTTCTAATTTGCTTTGGGCTTGTGCTGTTACCGATGAAGTTAATACAAGGATTGGAATCAGTAAAACCCATTTTTTTATTATACCATTCATGCTAATTCTGCTTAAGTTTATTTTTTATTTGAAAAGCTCCAATTGTGCTTCTATTATATTTTCTTGGTTTACAAGTTTGAGATTGCTTAAAATCTCATCTTGATTGTCTGTAAGATTGTTAATACTTGATTGGGCTAATGCCCTTATTTCTTTCTTTTTACTTATTTTTACGCCATCTACATACGCAAAATTTGTATTACTCATATTTGTGGAAAATAAGATGAAAACTGCTATAAGTACAGCGGCGGCAGATGATGCAGCCCATGTTAAAGTAGGCATTAGTTTTCGGCTTTTTTGATCTGATTTTTCACTTTTTTTCTCATCAATATAGGCAAACATAGCCTTGTCGGCCTCAAATTTTGGTGGCAGATTCTTCTGTCTTAAAAACTGAGCTATTCGCTTTTCGTCAGCCGAGTTGCTGTAGCCTTCATAATACTTTTCAAGTAATAATGAAGCCTCTTTTTCCGTAATTATATGCTTTGTTAATTTCATCTTCTTGTTAATTTTAAATACTGTTCACGTACTTTTTTGCGAGCTCTCGAAAGGTTTACACGCACTGATTCTTCATTTGCACCCACTATTTCAGCTATTTCTTTTACTTCATACCCGTCCACATCTTTCAATGTGATTATCATCTGTTGCAGTTTAGGGAGCGTTAAAATGATGTGTTTTATTAAACTTACATCGTCCGTCAATTCCAATTGATGATGCGGATTTATGGTATCGATCAGCCAATCTTGCATTTCAATTTCATCAGTTTTGCTTCGTGCCCGAATGCGGTCTATACACAGATTTTTGCAAACCGTGATGGTAAAAGCCGTTACATTGTCATACTTATCCAAAGAGCTACGTTGATTCCAAATCTTTAAGAGAGTTTCTTGCACCGCATCTTCTGCATCCTGAGTTTCAGAAAGCATTTTCAACGCAACAGCTAATAACTGTTGTCGCAAGGGTAATATCTTATTCTTAAAGATTATTTGGCTCATTCTATCTATATGACGTTTGAAAAAAGAAAACGTAACATCAAAAATGAAAATATTTTCATAATTACGTAAAATGAATGCAAAAGTAATCTATTTTGGCGTATATTCAATTATCCAATTGATGACACGGTGAGATAAATCTAATAGGTTTTCGAGCAGGTTAAAACTAATCGCTCAACGCTGCTTTTCACTTAATAACT
>CAYFRA010000126.1:0-2373 GCA_964345395.1 uncultured Paludibacter sp.
CTCTAACATCTGACATTTTGTCAGACTGACTCTGTAATTATTCTCAAAGCTATGAATTATATGTCATTTTTTCTGCTTCTTATGCTTGGCATAGATTTCGATATAGTTGTTGCAGATAAAAAAATTACAATTAACAACAAAATAAAAGTATTTGAATTATGAACATCAAACCTTTGGCAGACCGAGTGCTAATCAAACCGGCTGCAGCAGAAGAAAAAACAGTTAGTGGAATCATCATTCCAGATAGTGCAAAAGAAAAACCACTTCAAGGCGAGGTTGTGGCCGTTGGTAATGGCACAAAAGATGAAGAAATGGTAGTGAAAGTTGGCGACGTAGTTCTTTATGGCAAATATGCCGGAACAGAACTTGAATTGGAAGGCAACACTTATTTGATAATGCGTCAATCGGATTTATTGGCGATAATTTAGTTTGGAATAGAGAACAAAGAACAAAGAGTAAGTTAAAAGTTAGAAAGTTCATAAAGTTCTTAAAGTAGAACATATTTCTTTGTGAAACTTAGTGACAAAACTTAGTGTAACTTTCCCGCCCTTTATTAATAAAAACATTGATTGCGGGACGCGTGTAACTAAAAAAGAATAAAGAGGATAAAACAAAAAAAATAAAAAACAATGTCAAAAGAAATTTTATTTAATATTGAAGCTCGTGATGAGCTAAAAAAAGGCGTTGATCAACTTGCAAACGCAGTGAAAATTACACTTGGACCAAAAGGTCGTAATGTGATCTTAGAGAAAAAATTTGGTGCACCACATATTACTAAGGATGGTGTGAGTGTGGCAAAAGAGATTGAGCTTGAAAATGCCAGCGAAAATATGGGTGCTCAATTGGTAAAAGAGGTGGCATCTAAAACTGGTGATGATGCCGGTGATGGTACCACTACTGCTACTGTTTTGGCACAGTCAATCATCAATGTAGGACTTAAAAACGTAACAGCAGGTGCTAATCCAATGGATTTGAAACGTGGTATTGACAAAGCGGTAGAAGCTGTTGTGGCTAACATTGCAAGCCAAGCCAAAACAGTTGGTGATGATTACGACAAAATTGAGCAAGTAGCTACTGTTTCTGCTAATAATGATACCCGTATTGGTAAATTGATTGCTGATGCAATGCGCAAAGTCTCAAAAGATGGCGTGATCACAATCGAAGAGGCTAAAGGTACTGAAACTACAATCGATATTGTAGAAGGTATGCAGTTTGATAGAGGTTATATTTCTCCTTATTTCGTTACTGATACAGAGAAAATGTTGGTTGATTTTGAGCAACCTCAAATTCTTATTTATGATAAAAAGATATCTAACCTAAAAGAATTACTTCCTATTTTAGAGCAAGCTGCCCAAACTGGTCGTCCTATTCTTATTATAGCAGAAGATGTTGAAAGTGAAGCTTTAACTACCTTGGTTGTGAACAGACTTCGCGGTTCATTAAAAATCTGTGCCGTAAAAGCTCCTGGATTTGGTGATCGTAGAAAAGAGATGTTGGAAGATATTGCTATCCTAACAGGTGGTACAGTTATTTCAGAAGAAAAAGGCATTAAACTGGAAAATGCAACTCTTGAAATGTTGGGAACTGCAGAGAAAATCAGCATTGACAAGGACAATACAACCATCGTAAATGGTGCCGGTGAAAAAGAGAACATCGATGCTCGCATTGGTCAAATCAAAGCTCAAATTGCCACTACTACTTCAGACTACGATAAAGAAAAACTGCAAGAACGCTTAGCTAAATTATCTGGCGGTGTTGCTGTTCTTTATGTTGGTGCTCACTCAGAAGTAGAGATGAAAGAGATGAAAGACCGCGTTGATGATGCGCTTCACGCTACTCGTGCTGCTATCGAAGAAGGTATCGTACCTGGTGGAGGTGTTGCTTATATTCGCTCAATCGACAGCTTAGAGTCAATCAAAGCTGATAACGATGACGAACGCACAGGTATCGAAATCGTAAAACGTGCTATTGAAGAGCCGCTTCGTCAAATCGTATTTAATGCTGGCAAAGAAGGAGCAGTTGTTGTTCAAAAAGTACGCGAAGGAAAAGATGATTTCGGATACAATGCACGCACTGATGTATATGAAAATTTATTGGAATCAGGCGTTGTTGACCCTGCTAAAGTTACTCGCGTAGCTCTTGAAAATGCAGCATCTATTGCTGGTATGTTCTTAACTACCGAAGTTGTGATAGTTGACAAACCCGAAGAGAACCCCATGCCACAAATGCCTATGGGCGGCGGAATGGGTGGAATGATGTAAAAATCATTTTATAATATATCTATAGAATCAGCTTATCGCATGAGTGAGATAAGCTGATTTTTTTGCTTTAAAGCGACTGATGTATCAGTTAAAAGTAGAAAGTTTATAAAGT
>CAYFRA010000127.1:0-2224 GCA_964345395.1 uncultured Paludibacter sp.
ATTGATTTTGAAAATGCTGAAGGAAATTTAGGCATGGCTAATGCTGTTTTTCACTTTTTATCTGAAAAATTACCCATTTCACGTTTGCAGCGTGATTTAACAGATAGTACGGTTTCGAGAAATGTAGGAGTCCCGTTTGCCCATACACGTATTGCAACACAAAGTTTGCTTCGTGGAATTGATAAGCTTTTGTTGAATGAGATTGCTCTAAAAAAAGAGCTGGATAACAATTGGGCTGTTGTTGCCGAGGGCATACAAACCATTCTCCGCCGCGAAAACTACCCCAATCCTTACGAAGCTTTGAAAGCTCTGACACGTACCAATGAAGGCATTAACGAAATGACAATCAAAAACTTTATTGAAACATTGGATGTGAGCGACTCAGTAAAAGAGGAGTTGAGAAAAATAAGCCCAAGCAATTACACTGGGATGTAATAGCTCAGAAAACTGAATTTATGAACGACATTAAGATTATACTTAAACGATTTGTGCCGCCCTATAAGAAATATGTTTTTCTTAGTTTATCGGCAAATCTTTTGTCCACAATATTGAGTCTTTTCTCTTTTGCAGCCATCATCCCCATTCTTCAAATACTGTTTGGGGTCACCAATTCCAACACTGTTTTTCAGCCTTGGAGCTGGAGTGATGGAGTTGTTGCGGTGGTCAGTGCACTAAAAAATAATGTTTCTTATTGGCTTGAACAAACTGTTTTGAACCAAGGTGCCAGTTTGGCACTGATTTATATAGCTCTTTTTCTCATTGTAATGACCTTTTTTAAGGTGGGCACTGCCTATTTAGGTTCTGTCTTTGTGATACCAATTCGCACAGGAGTTTTACGTGATTTGCGTGAGCAACTCTATAAAAAAGTGGTTTCTTTGCCTATTGGTTTCTTCTCAGATGAGCGTAAAGGAGATATTATGTCGCGCATGACAAGCGATGTGATTGAAGTTGAGGCTTCGGTGATCAGCTCTATTGATATGATTTTGAAAAACCCACTTATCATCCTCATATATCTTGCTGTGATGTTGATAATGAGCTGGCAGCTTACTCTATTTGTGTTGCTGCTACTCCCTTTCAGTATGTGGACAATAGGGGTTATTGGCGGTTCGTTGAAAAAACGCTCTATGTTGGGACAAGAACAAACTGGCGATTTGTTGTCACAAATTGATGAAACTTTAGGAGGTTTGCGAGTTGTCAAAGCTTTTAATGCGGAAGATAAATTAATCAATCGCTTTCAATTATTGAACAACACCATTCGCAGAACTTTCAACCGTATTCACCGAAAATATCTGTTAGCACATCCGGTGAGCGAGTTTTTTGGTACAGCAGTTATTGCTATTTTAATGTGGTTTGGCGGATATCTCATTCTGAACGAAAACAGCCCAATCGGTGCAGCCGAATTTATCTATTACTTGGTTATTTTTTACTTGATAGTGCCACCTGCCAAAGAGTTGTCGCGAGCTTCATACGGTATTCGTAAGGGTATGGCTTCTTTGGAGCGTATAGATAAGATTTTAGATGTTGATAATCATATCGAAGACCCTTCTAAACCTCAAATTATTCCCAACAAAATTGAGCAAATTGAGTATCGCCAAATCAACTTTAAGTATGAATCTGATTGGGTTTTGAAAGATATCAATTTGACAATTCCTTTCGGAAAACGTGTGGCCTTGGTAGGACAATCGGGTTCGGGCAAATCTACCTTGGTCGATCTACTACCCCGATTTTATGACCCCACAAGTGGCGAAA
Source organism: uncultured Paludibacter sp. (assembly GCA_964345395.1). Classification (GTDB taxonomy): domain Bacteria; phylum Bacteroidota; class Bacteroidia; order Bacteroidales; family Paludibacteraceae; genus UPXZ01. Next base: position 1,750 of record CAYFRA010000127.1, read on the forward strand.
TAGTACTGAATGGTGTAAATATCAAAGATTTTACAAAAAAGGATTTGCGGAGCTTGATGGGCAACGTCAATCAAGAAGCGATACTTTTCAACGATACCTTCTTCAATAATATAGCTTTTGGTGTTGATGACGCCACCGAAGAGATGGTTGTTCAAGCTGCAAAAATAGCCAATGCACATGAATTTATAATGGCTACCGAAAACCAATACCAAACGACCATTGGCGATAGAGGAAACAAACTTTCAGGCGGTCAGCGTCAGCGTTTGAGCATTGCACGAGCAGTATTGAAAAACCCACCAATATTGATTTTAGACGAAGCAACATCAGCCTTAGATACCGAGTCAGAACAAATGGTGCAAGAAGCTTTGGATAAACTGATGGAAAATCGCACGAGCATTGTCATAGCACATCGTCTTTCTACTATCAGAAATGCCGACCTGATCTGCGTTCTCCACGAAGGCGAAATAGTGGAGCG
>CAYFRA010000128.1:0-2215 GCA_964345395.1 uncultured Paludibacter sp.
TTACTTGTTGTATAATAAAAGTTTCCATCATCGGCATAAGCACAATGAAGCACAGAATCAGTCTCTTCAGCAAACTCTACTACATTATGATTATCGTAATCGTAAAAATAGAGCTTTGCATTTTTCAAATAAGCAATGGAATAGTCTAATAAATTAGGGTCTAAACTTGTTTTCTCTTCCATTTCATTCTCCAAAAGCAAAACTTCTTCAGTTTCTGAGCTGCTTGCTTCATTTTTATAAGTCGATTGTTTGCAAGAGATTAGCAAGATTGACAAGGTCATAATACTAGCTATTAAATAAAACTTTTTCATAAATTACAATTTTAATTTAATGACTTACGCACTAAATAATGTATCATCCACAAAAGCCAATTTCCAAGAGTTTGCTGTCTCTATAAAATAGAATGCACGCGGATTTCCATTGCTTTCGGGTAGATAAAGAACAATCATATCAGCATTGGGATAAGGTGTTTCAACCGGCTCTGTGGTAAATGATCCTAAATCATCAACAATAACTATATCAGGAATTTTATCCGCCTTGTGATAAGCAAAAGTAAACATTCCGTTATTTTCAAACTCAAAATCTACTATATTCAAAAATTCGTCGATATTTTGCAAAGTAAAACCCGATTTACAATCAAACGTTGTATCAAAATCAGAATAAGAATCAAATCCAAAGTCCAAATAATCTGCTGAATAGAGAATAGGAATTGAACCTGGTGAAAAATATCTTCTTACCGGCATTTTTGGGTCGGTATATTTTTTCAAAACAGCATCATCGTTTAATAGAAGCGAATTGAAATTTTTATCACACCAACAATCGTTGATGAAATCAGTTAAAATTGCTACAAATGTCTCTTCAGTTACTCCCAATTCAAATGACTCAACAGCACGTTTGGCTATATCTTCAAAAAGATAAAAATCTTTGTTGGGATACTCAAAATAGATGGTGTAAAACTCCTCATTAAGCAAGAGCGTATGTTGCGTGAAGTTTTTCTCATCATCAATTTTTCCTTTGATAAAGTAACGAGTAGAAAGCAACTCTTTTTCAAAACTATTTTTACCCTCCAAATCCTGCTTAAAAGCTTCTCGTAGTGTAGCTTGCTCGCCATTCTCACCCATCTTAAAAGTACGATAGACCAACATTCTATACCTTTCATCTACTGAAAGAAACTCACGACCATCGCCATTTCCCGCCTCTTCTTGCGGAATCAGAAAATTGGGATAGTCCACCTTGTACTCGTAGCGTTCATTGTAGTAGGTGAGATATGCAAAATCAGCAATTTTTGTTTCTACTATTTGCGTTTCTCCTTGTTCTGTCCTATCAGACTCTTTCGATTTTCCGCCACAAGCTACTAAGGCTATTAGCGTAAGAAATATCCAAAATTTTTGTTTCATAGTTCTATTTTTAAATTATTAGTAATACCAGTTAAATTCAAGTTTTTGAATTAATTCATTCTCATCAAAGTAAAGATTAACAGATCGTACTTCAGTCATTATCACAAAACTGCCATCATCAGTTGTTGCATCACTTTCCTTCATTTCAAACAGTGTCTGCACAAATTGTTTATCACAACTCTCGTCATCAATAGTAAGATAGCCAAAACTTTTGCTTGGTGCAGTTAGAATGGCTTTTTTCAGTAATCCATCAATATAAGTCAATTCAATGCCTTCGTATTTCAATTTCGCTACTTCAATTATCTCATCATCATAAACCACCCCTTCTGCCTCTAAAGCTTTCTTTTCAACTGTTTCCTCTAATGGAGTGCCTAACAGATGTTTTGAGTGCATCACATTGGCACCCAATTGAAGCGATGCAAGTGTGTAATTTTTTACAAACAGAGCTGTTTTATCATCATAGCTCAAAAACATATCACTATCAAGCTGATTACTCCAAGCTATAATATCTTTATCGGGATAATAAACATAGTACCAAAGTTGGCCATCCTCATCAAATTCAGTGCTTAATGCTATTAATTTCCAGGCATCTTCTTCAAGAGTCGTTACCACATCAGAATCGAGCGATTTATCACGGTATAAAATTGTGTTTTCGTTGTGCCATACATAAGTTGGTAGGTTCTTATCGGTCGATTTTTCAAAATCAATATCGGGTACTCCTTTCCAGCTTTCTGTTTCTACTTCCAATGTGGACACATCCTTGTTTTCCCTAGATTCATTTGTAGGTTTAGAACAAGAGGAAATTAGCAATAAGCTAA
>CAYFRA010000129.1:0-2198 GCA_964345395.1 uncultured Paludibacter sp.
AAAGGGTATCGCGGGTTCGAATCCCGCTCTTTCCGCAAAAAATCTAAGACTGACAGTTTTATCTGTTGGTCTTTTTTTTTGAATTAAGAATGACCGAATGAAGAATTGTAATTCAATAGATATTCAGTTGTAATTTGGTTAATCACTTTAAAATCGCTAAAACATAGTAGGTTTAGTGTGCCTTTACAAACTTTCTAACTTTCTCTTCACTAATCACTAAAAAAAACAGTATAGTATCTATAAAGGTTTCATCGGGCAGCAATAAATTTAAATTATCTATAAGCTTATAATCTCAATTTGTTAGTTTATTTACAAAATATTTCAGTTAATTAAAAAAATTGTATATTTTTGTTGTAAAACATCTCTGAAGTTTTCAGATAAATATTTATTCATAAGTAAAATGAAAATACCTAAATGGGTTAAAAACCTTTACCTTTTTTACTACGAAGGCTTTACAAATATGACTGTTGGGAAAAAGTTGTGGGGAATAGTGATTCTCAAACTTTTCATCATGTTTGGTATTTTAAAAGTATTTTTCTTTCCAAACTTCCTCAATACAAAATTTGAGAAAGAGGAAGACAAAGCAAACTTCGTAAATCAGGAGTTGATCAATCGCTCTTCGGCCGATTTGAGCGATACCACTTATATTCACAAATCAGAACAATCAAACTAATTATATCATAAAATTTATCACTAAAATTAATATCATATGGAATTATTAAGCACATCGTTAATCGATTGGTCAAGAGGGCAATTTGCTTTGACAGCTATGTATCACTGGCTATTTGTACCGCTTACATTGGGTCTTGGAGTGATTCAAGCTATTATGGAGACCATTTATGTAAAAACGGGAAAAGAGGAGTGGAAAAAAACTGCTCAATTTTGGATGAAGATTTTCGGAATTAACTTTGCCATTGGTGTGGCAACTGGTATCATTCTCGAATTTCAATTTGGAACCAACTGGTCGAACTATAGCTACTTTGTAGGCGATATATTTGGTGCACCATTGGCAATTGAAGGGATTTTAGCATTCTTTATGGAGGCTACATTTATCTCTATTATGTTTTTTGGTTGGAACAAGGTGAGCAAAGGAGTTCACTTAGCTTCTACTTGGCTTTTGATTACTGGAGCAACACTTTCGGCACTATGGATTTTGATTGCCAATGCTTGGATGCAGCTTCCTTTGGGTATGGAGTTCAATCCACTTACAGCACGTAATGAGATGGTTGATTTCTGGGCGATTGTAAAATCGCCTGTTGCGATAAATAAGTTTTTCCATTCCGTTGCGTCTGGTTGGATTATGGGTTCACTTTTCGTGGTAGGCATCAGCTCTTGGTTCCTGCTTAAAAAACGTCAAATTGCATTTGCTAAGAGAAGCATTCGTGTAGCAGCTACATTTGGTGTTTTAGCTACTTTATTCATTATTTATACCGGTCACGGTTCTGCAACACAAGTAGCCTATCATCAACCTATGAAATTGGCAGCAATGGAAGGGCTTTATGAAGGTCAAGAGGGAGCACCGCTTGTTGCTATTGGTGTAGTAAATCCTGCCAAAAAGTCGTATGATGACGATGCAGAAGGTGTGATAGCAAAAATTGAATTTCCAAAAATGCTCTCTTTCTTGGCATTCTCTGATTTCAATGCCTATGTTCCGGGTATCAAAGATGTAGTTGATGGTGGTTACATCAAGCCTGATGGCAATGTAGCACTCTCGTTTGCAGAAAGACAAGAGCGAGGGCAAAAAGCACAAATTGCACTGAGTGAATATCTGAAAGCTGAAAAAGTGAAAGATGAGGCAGCAATGGCGGTTCAAAAAGAGATTTTAGATGAGAACTATCCTCATTTTGGTTATGGCTTTTTGAAAGAGCCTAAAGATATGATACCTAATGTGCCACTTACATTCTACTCTTTCCACTTTATGGTTATATTAGGAGTTGCATTCCTTGGCATTTTTGCAATATCGCTATTCTTAGAGAGAAAAAATCTGATATTGAAATACAAATGGTTGCTTTGGATTTTCGTATTGTTTATTCCATTAGGATTCTTAGCTGGAGAATTGGGTTGGGTGGTAGCAGAAGTTGGCCGTCAGCCTTGGGTTATTCAAGATATCTTACCAGTTCAAGCAGCGGTTTCGGGCATTCAGGCTTCATCTGTTAAGCTAACCTTCTTCCTCTTCTTGGTGTTGTTTACAGGTCTTT
>CAYFRA010000130.1:0-2165 GCA_964345395.1 uncultured Paludibacter sp.
AGGTATTTTGGTGGAACTATGACACGACAAGTATTTTACGACCGATTGTTTGAGTATGATGTTTTGCAAAACAAATGGCAAATTACAACTTCTCTACCAGGCAAAGCAAGGGAAAGTCATCTGATGCTCAAAGTTGGGAACTCTATTTATTATGGATTAGGACAAAGCGAAGAGGGTGAAATTTTAAATGATTTGTATCGATGGGAAGAAAAATAATCACTGCACTAATTGGGTTCCTATTTATGACGTCGCTATTTGCTCAAAAAGATAGCATACAATATGAATTAGGAGCTATGGGACTTTACTCGACTGGTGAGTATTCCAACTTTTGGCTTCATACCAATAGAAATGGAACAGTTTCGACAGAAGCAAAAAGTAGCAATCTATTTGCCTCATTGAAAAAAGAACTTGATAAATCACTTTATCAGTTTGATTATGGTTTTGAAATAAAACCCATTCTAATTTCAGATACTAATGGTAGCAAGTTGTTTTTTCAGGATTTGTATCTAAACTCCAAACTATATCTGTTTGATTTTGTAATGGGCGTAAAACCAATTGAAACAGGTAATCAGGATAGAGAACTCTCGTCTGGCGGATTTCTTTTTTCTCAAAATGCAAGACCGCTACCACGTATTAGCTTAGGGATTGATGAATATCTTGCTGTTCCTTATACTTTCAACAATTTAGCTATCAGAGGAGGACTGACTCACGCTTGGTTTAGGGATAATGTATATATTAATGGCGCTTTGATGCATTATAAATTTGCAGGCGTGCGATTAGGCGGTGGCATTTTGCCTTTGAGTATCAATTATGAGTTTCATCACGCAGCACAATGGGGAGGAGTTTCGCCTGTTTATGGCGAATTGGGAAATGGGTGGCGAGATTATTACAATGTGTTTTTCTCAAAGTCGGGTGGCACAATGGCAAACGACCAAATTAACGCACAAGGCAATCATATTGGTTCGCAACAAATTGGTGTAGATTTGAAGTTAAAAAACTGGGAAACATCTCTTTACTGGCAAAATATATTTGAAGATGGACCTATCAAAGTACCTTGGAAATCCTTGAACCGACCCGATGGGTTGTATGGAATAAGTATCAGCCAAAAACAATTTAAGCCAGTAAGGAAATTAGTCTATGAATATTTAGAGACAACAGATCAAGCAGGGCCAACACACGATATAGATGGATTGGTATTTGGTGGTGGTGATAATTACTTCAGAAATGGCATTTATCAAAACGGTTGGAATCATCATTTTAGAACTATAGGCATAGCATTTATAAGCTCGCCAATCTATAATAAGGAGTCAAATAGCTTGCAAACACTTAATACCCGCACCCGAGTACATCATTTAGCAATGACAGGAGAGTTTGCAAAAATCAATTACAGAGCAATCTTTTCTTCTGCTAAAAACTACGGAACTTACAGTGTGCCAAAAGAGAGTTACAACCAAGCATTTATGTTAGAACTCAACAAAAGAGTTGAAAGAATCTGGGGAGTGGATGTAGGAATTTCGCTTGCAGCTGACAGAGGAACACAATTTGGCAACTCAATAGGTGGAATGTTAAGCATAAAAAAGAGAGGTTTACTTATCAATTGGTAATTGTCTAGAAATCATTAAGTTTTCCAAAGCTTTATACTTTGGAAAACTTGAGAATTATTATTTTCTAACCGTAAAAACATTCACACGCTCATCAATCAACTGCGGCTCATCCCTATCTAAATTGGTAATATAAAGCACCTCTCCTATTCGCTTAAAAACCGTGTAAACTACGTTATTTTCTAACCATTTAGGCTTGTTTGGAGAAGCCATATCGGTGCCGCTTAGTATTTTCATTCTTGAACCATCTGTGGTGGAAAGTACATACGGTCCGTGTGGCAAATCACCCCAAGCTAAGAGTACACCGAAATAAAGGTGTGAACCATCGACAGATTCATTATGATAGTGACACTCAAAAACACCTTCATCTCTTTGTCTATCTGCATAATCCAATTTTTCAGCTAATTTACAAAGATGACTGTATTTGTCCTCTAAATCATCTCTCTCACTGATTAGTTTGTACTTTTTTCTTATTTCAAAATCTTCATAAACCTTCGCTTCATTATTCTCTAATGAGTATTCTACACACTTTGTTAAGGCATAATAATTCCAATCAAAGTGAAA
>CAYFRA010000131.1:0-2108 GCA_964345395.1 uncultured Paludibacter sp.
TCTTTGTTCCTTGCTCTTTATAAACTTGATAACTTTACGAACTTTCAAACTAAATGATATTTATAAATTAAAAAACATATTACAATGAACACAACTGTAGATTTAAACAAAGCAGCTGACAATATTCGTATGTTAAGTGCAGCGATGGTGGAGAAAGCAAAATCTGGGCATCCTGGTGGTGCTATGGGTGGTGCCGATTTTATCAATGTATTATATTCTGAATTTTTAGAATATGACCCAAACAATCCGCACTGGGAAAGTCGCGACCGCTTTTTCTTAGATCCTGGACATATGTCTGCTATGCTCTACTCTACCCTTGCGTTGACTGGAAAATACACTTTAGAAGATTTAAAACAGTTTCGTCAGTGGGGAAGCATCACACCTGGACATCCCGAATTAGATGTGGCACGTGGTGTTGAAAACACTTCTGGTCCGTTAGGACAAGGACACACTTATGCTGTTGGTGCAGCTATTGCAGCTAAGTTCTTGAAAGCTCGCTTTGGAGATGTAATGAATCAAACCATTTATACATTTATTTCTGACGGTGGTATTCAAGAAGAAGTTTCGCAAGGAGCAGGACGTCTTGCAGGTCACCTTGGATTGGATAATTTAATTATGTTTTACGATTCCAACAATGTGCAGCTCTCAACTTTTGTAGATGAGGTGGCAAAAGAAGATGTGGCAATGAAATACCGTGCGTGGAATTGGAATGTGATTGAGATTGATGGAAATGATGTTACCGAAATCAGAACGGCTTTGACAAATGCAAAAAAAGAGAGTAAGCGTCCTACATTGATCATCGGGAAAACTGTGATGGCAAAAGGAGCTGTTACTGCTGATGGCGAATCTTACGAAAACACGGTTGATACACACGGGCAACCCCTTGGAAATACAAAAGCAAGCTTTGAAGCTACAGTTAAAAACTTAGGTGGCAACCCTGATGAACCATTTACCATTTTTGAAGAGACAAAAGCCATTTATGCACGTCGTAAAGAGCAATTGGAAGCGCTTGTAAAGGCTCGCAAAGAAGAACAAGCAAAATGGGCTGCTCAAAATCCTGATTTGGCAATTAAAATGGCAGAGTATTTTGCAAACAAGCCACTTGATTTGGATTGGGACTCTATTGAACAAAAAGCAGATCAAGCAACACGTACTGCCTCAGCTACGGTTTTAGGATTTCTTGCCGAAAATGTAGATAATATGATCGTTTCGAGTGCCGATTTGAGCAACTCGGACAAAACGGACGGATTTTTGAAAAAAACCAAATCAATCACTCGTGATGATTTCTCAGGCAAGTTCTTACAAGCCGGAGTCTCTGAATTGACAATGGCTTGCGTAAGCAATGGTATTGCCCTTCACGGCGGTGTTCACGTAGCTTGCGGAACTTTCTTTGTCTTTTCAGACTATATGAAACCTGCCATTCGTATGGCGGCATTGATGGAGCTTCCTGTTAAATATGTGTGGACACACGATGCTTTCCGCGTAGGAGAAGATGGACCCACACACGAACCTGTAGAGCAAGAGGCACAAATTCGCTTGATGGAAAAACTACAAAATCACAGCGGTAAAAACTCAATGCTCGTGCTACGTCCTGCCGATGTGGAAGAAGCTACTGTATCTTGGAGAATGGCAATGGAAAATCAAACAAGCCCAACTGCATTGATTTTATCTCGTCAGAATATTAAAAACCTACCTGGCGAAAACAGAAAAGCTGATGCTAAACAGACTGAAAAAGGAGGCTATATCGTAAGTTGCGATGGCACGCCTGATGTTGTACTTTTAGCCACTGGTTCAGAAGTTTCTACTTTGGTAGAAGGAGCAGAACTGCTTCGCAAAGAGGGTGTAAAAGTACGCATCGTTTCAGTGCCTTCAGAAGGAATTTTCCGCAATCAAGATATAAGTTATCAAGAGAGCGTGCTTCCAAAAGGTATTAAACGATTTGGATTGACTGCTGGTTTGCCAGTAAATCTTTTAGGTTTAGTAGGCGAAAATGGTAAGATTTGGGGATTAAATTCATTTGGATTCTCAGCTCCCTACACTGTCTTAGATGAAAAATTGGGCTTCACTGCTGAAAATATTTATCAGCAAGTTAAAGAGATGTTGTAAAA
>CAYFRA010000132.1:0-2067 GCA_964345395.1 uncultured Paludibacter sp.
AAATTGGGATCAAAAGTATTTCAATAATTTTAACCACAAGGCTTTTCCTATCAGCAATCTGTGAACTGCAACAAGTTTTTACGATAAATAATTCGGGTTAAAAAGTAACAAAGCTTATTTAAGCCTATTAAAATATTAAGTATTTCAATCGGTTTTGCATTACCTTTGATTTACTCTGTTGAACAAATAAATCAAAACAACTGATAAGTTATGACAAAACTAAAAAAACATACAATCCTTCTCGTTTCATTTTTATTCATAATAAATTTCATTTCTGCACAAACATATACCTCTCCACTAAATATCCCTGTTTCGCTCAGTGCCAACTTTGGCGAATTACGCAACAATCACTTCCACTCGGGGCTCGACTACCGCACCCAATATGCAGTAAACAAACCAGTTTTTGCTATCGAAGATGGTTATGTTTCACGTATCAATATCTCACCTTCGGGTTATGGTTTGGCACTTTACGTTACTCACCCTTCAACTGGACACGTAAGCGTTTATGGGCATTTGAATGCTTTTTCTGGCAAAATTGCACAATATGCAACCAACAAACAGTATGAGTTAGAAAGTTTCAGAATTGATATCAAATTAGAAGCTAACGAACTACCTGTCAAACGCAACGAACAAATCGCCCTAAGTGGAAACACAGGTAGCTCGGGCGGCCCTCATCTGCATTTTGAGATAAGGGATGAAAAAACAGAAGAGCCGATTGATCCACTTCTGTTTTATGCCCACACAGTTAAAGATAATATCAAACCTGACTTGCGAGGAATTGCATTCTACCCCATCGACAACCAAGGTTTAGTCAATGGCAGCTACAATCCTACCCGATTAAATATTGGTAAATCTAAAAATGGTTTACCCTTGGCCCTTCCACGAAAAATCTCTGCGTGGGGAAAAATTGGTGTCGGAGTGAAAGCTTACGACTTGATGAATGGTACAAGCAACATTTACGGAGTAAAAAACATCAAACTATTTGTTGACGATGACCAAATCTTTGAAAGTAACATTGAGCGGTTTTCTTTTGACGATACGCGTATGATCAACTCTTTTATCGATTTTGAAGATTGGCGATTAAATCGCTCCTTCTTTATGAAATCTTTTGTAGAGCCTAATAACCGATTGAAATTTTATAATGCTAAAAATTCCGGCTACATCCATATCGATAGAGAAAAAACATATAAGCTACGCTACGAATTAACGGATCATCATGGGAATAAAACAACCTACTCATTCCAAATTGAGGGCGTGAGACAACAATTTCCACAAAAAAAAGCATGCAACAAACATTTTTCGCACATCTTGAGTAATAGTTTTACAAATGATGGATTGTTTCTCTTTTTACCTACAGCAAGTCTTTATACCGACTGTTGTTTCAATTATAGCAAAACAAATTCCTCTCAATACTACTCAGATATCCACCAAATAAACGATCGTCCTGTTGCTTTAACACAAAACGCAAAATTGGCCATTGCCGTTAAAAATGTAAAAGCTGACGATATTCAGCATTTAGGAGTTGTGCAAATAAACAGTCAGGGAAAAGAGAGCTGGATAGGTGGCAAGTATGTAGATGGATATATGGAAGTATCCATTTCTGAGTTGGGGCATAAGTATGCAGTTTCCATTGACAAAACTGCTCCAGAAATTGTGCCCATCAATCCCAACAGTTGGTCAAATAAAAAACAAATTATTTTGCAAATCAAAGAGAACCAAAGTGGAATAGCCTCTTTTAGAGGCGAAATCAATGGGAAGTTTGTTTTGTTTACTCACGATAGCAAATCACCCAACTACATCTACACCTTTGATGATAAACGACTGGAAGGTAGTAATCTAAATTTAGTTTTTACAGCTACAGATGCAGCGGGAAATGAGCAAGTTTATAAGTATAATCTTAAATAATACTTTGCAATCCCCCACTCCTAACAATGGAACTTATCAACTTATATTGAGCAAGAGAGATGATTGATTATTTTTAAAAATACACATTCAACATCAGGAAGCTGCTCTTTACTTTTATTTAACACTCTAATGTTAAAACATTTCCTATCTTTGCAAACAGTC
>CAYFRA010000133.1:0-2041 GCA_964345395.1 uncultured Paludibacter sp.
AAATGAAAAAACTTTTAATCATCACTTATTATTGGATACCATCGGGTGGGGCGGGTGTGCAGCGTTGGGTTAAGTTCACTAAGTATCTTCGTGAGTTTGGCTGGGAACCTATAATTTACACGCCTGAAAATCCCGAATATCCTTCGGAGGATTATTCTTTGGAACAGGATATTCCTGATGATGTGAAAGTTATCAAAACAACTATTTGGGAACCTTACGATATTTATCGTAATTTATTTGGCAAGCGTGGTGAAAAAATCCCAGCAGGTTTTATTTCTGATAACAGACAATCTACTTGGAAGGATAAATTATCTATATGGCTACGTGGGAATTTTCTAATCCCTGATCCAAGAAAGTTTTGGATAAAACCATCTGTTCGTTATCTTAAAAATTATTTAAAAGAAAATCCAGTAGATGCAGTTGTTACAACTGGGCCACCACACTCAATGCACTTGATAGGTTTGGGCTTGAAAAAGCAGTTTCCTAATCTCAAATGGATAGCTGATTTTCGTGATCCGTGGACGAATATTGATTTTTATCAAGATTTGCGACTTACAAAATGGGCAGATAATATTCATCATAAAAAAGAGAAAGAGGTGGTTACAACTGCTGATTGTGTGGTGACTGTATCTGAGGAGAATCGATTAGAATTTGAGCTGTTGGGTTCTAAAAATGCTATCACTATCACCAATGGATTTGATTATGATGATTATCAATTTGATGATATCGTGCTTGATGATATGTTTACCATCTCTTATATAGGGACGCTGATAAAATCACAGAATTCGACTCTATTATGGAAAGTTTTAGCTAAAATTTCAAGAGAAAAACAAGAGTTTAAAGATGATTTAAGGATTCAATTGATTGGTAAGTTTGATCAGTTAATCTTAGAGCAAATCCAAGAAAATGGATTGATTGACAATCTAATTACTCGTGATTACGTTCCACACAGAGAAGCAATAATGTTTCAAAAATCTTCACAAGTTTTATTGCTATTAATTAATAACATTCCCAATGCAAAAGGAATGATGACTGGTAAGTTTTATGAATATTTGGCTGCCAAACGTCCTATATTGGCTATAGGGCCTACAGATGGTGAACTTGCTGAAATTTTAGAAGAGAGCAAAGCAGGGAAAATAGCAGACTTTGATGATGAGCTTGCAATGCGAACTATAGTTTTGGAGTATTATGCAGCTTATAAACTTAAAATCTTGCAAACTAATTCGGAAAGTGTAGAGAAATATTCTCGTAGAAACTTGACAAAACAGATGGTTGAAGATTGTCTTAATAGCTAATTTTACTTGTTGTCGATATTTGAATAATGAAAATTTAATGCAATGAATAAAATAATAACAGTAGTGGGTGCTCGTCCTCAGTTTGTGAAAGCTGCTACACTTAGCAGGCAATTTCAAATTCTTGGAGTTGATGAGAAAATTGTACATACCGGACAACATTTTGACGCGAATATGTCGGAAGTCTTTTTTGAAGAGATGGAGATACCAAAACCAGCATATCAATTAGACATTCACGGAGTGGGGCATGGTGCTATGACAGGTAGAATGTTGGAGGGGATTGAAAAAATCTTGTTGAAGGAAAAACCTGATGGACTTTTGGTTTATGGTGATACCAACTCTACTTTGGCTGGTGCGATGGCTGCTGCCAAATTGCATATACCTGTTATTCATATTGAAGCGGGGCTTCGCTCGTTTAATATGCAAATGCCTGAAGAGATAAATCGTATTTTGACAGATCGTATTTCAAATTATCTTTTTTGTCCTACCGATACAGCTGTGAATAATTTGAAAAAAGAGGGTTTTGATAATTTCGATATTCAAATTATTAAAAATGGCGATGTGATGCAGGATGCTGCTCTATTTTATGCAGAAAAGGCAAAAGAAAAGTCACAAATTATATCTCAATTAAATTTGTCTCGTTTTGTTTTATCAACTATTCATCGTCAAGAAAATACAGATAATCCTGAAAATTTGTGCGAGATTGTAGAGGCATTAAATCTTATTCATAAAGATACACCCGTTGTTGT
>CAYFRA010000134.1:0-2033 GCA_964345395.1 uncultured Paludibacter sp.
GATGGAAAACTTTTTCCACCATCATTGACGGCATACACCTGAAAACTGTAAATCTTATCTCTCTCTATTTTAAGTCGGTGATTGGTGCCTTTAACTACAACACCATTATCAAATCCACCATCATCAATGCGGGTACAAATCAAATAAGACTTAGCTTTAGCTGTAGGTTCTAACGGGTCAATCACAGCATCCCAGCGCAACTCAACCTCATCTTTGCCAACAAAACGGGTACTGAAGTTTTCGACAGGAAGAGGCTGCACCCTATATTTAAAATCGTTTGTATGGGCAATGTATTTCAACATAGCTTTATAGATGGCACGGCTAACTGTGAAACGGAAGTTTGGATCTAAACCAAATCGCATATCAGCGAAGTTTTGGTGCGAAAGTAACTCCAAAAGCATTGTAGGAACTTCGGGCACACGCGATTCGCTGTAGTTTTTATTCCACAGTCCTCTACGATTCCAATCAGGTTTATACAACTCCCTAATATCATCCACAATTTGTGTTTGTACAATATCGACTAACTCACGCCCTTTGCGTCTTGAAACATTGTTGGCATAAGAAATTTTCTTATCGCTATTGAGAACAGTGTGAATGGCCAATGTACCGATAATCTGGTCATCGTTTTTCAAACCTGCATCTGTATGAAATGCAAAAGCCAAGTCAATGGGTATATTTAACCCATCCTCTTTGGGCAAAACTGAAGAACCGCCTGCCATATAATTAACCCAAAAACCACGCGACTGAAAATCGTCAGAGTAATCATTGTCATATTCGGTTCTGCTATAAATTGAATCGGGTGCACCAGCCCATTGTAGCCAGTAGCGAGCCCCTTCAGTAAATCGGGGATAGTTACTTGTAGAGTAATTGGTAAATTTTTTGACAGTCGATACAGCTCTACGTCTCTTGCCCGAGCCTACATAGGTTTTAACAATTTTATCCGATGATTTGCGTGAGATATTACCCATTCCACCACCAATTTTCACAGCATCAGCAGTTACGATTTTCCACTCATCACTGCTATGATTTGATAATCGAACGCCCATGTGTGGGTTTCTACCTTTGTGAAAGTCGAAATGCCCTAAATAGATCCAAGTGCCACCACCCATAGTTTGATTGACGCTAAACTCAGTGCTACCACCTGCGTGAACCACGGTATAACGCGCATCTTTACTGCTATTGGCCAATGTCTTATAAGATACATAAACGGCATATTTTCCTGTTTCTGGAATATCAGGAATCCACTTAACAAGGCTCTCCTCATTTATATCCTTTGTGGTAACGCTCTGCATATAGCTTCCCATTGTAAACGGATTTTGTCGTTCGGTATATTCACCAAAAAGGTCGGCAAATCCTAGTCCATCCCCTTTTGTCCAAGGCTTTTCGTATGAAAACACTGACACACCGCTACTTCTATCATTGTCAACAATCACTTCATTAAGCTGCGTATCTCTCTCACGGGGTAAAAGCACATTTGCACCTGCATTTTCGAGCATAGGCACCAAATAGGGAAGCACATAGGATTGGGTATAGAGATCTTCAACCGTTTGAAAAAGCACAGGTCGTTGCCACATCCATTTTTCTTGTGCTTGATTGTAGTATCTACCGTGGCTTTGCCACACTGCAATATGACGATTTGCTAAACCCGATTTAATATCAAAAGGAGAAGATAAATTTTTTGTGAGCGGGTGAGTTTCCGTTTCAACCCGAAAGGGGGTGTATTGGTCTCGCTTTTCTTCTCTGAAATATCCTGGAATAAGTTTTGAAATTTCCAAACCGTCAGAAATGAGCGTTACTTCATATTGAGGATAAAACTCCTGAATCAAATCTTCTGCAATTTCATAAAAGCGTTTCACACTCTTTTTTCGAAGAGGCAAATAGCTCATCTCTTCATTGAAAACAATGTTTATTTTTTTCTGTTTATCATTTACACCAAAAGTTTTAATCTTAAATTTTCCAACACTTGCAAACTCTTTACTTGCTGAAAAAAGAGAATCTTCGAGAGCAACAATGGTCTGTTTCTCTTTTTGAGC
>CAYFRA010000135.1:0-2022 GCA_964345395.1 uncultured Paludibacter sp.
GGGGTTAGGGGGCTTAAACAAATTATAATGAAAACAATATTCAACCGTATTACAAACTCCCCCTTTAGGGGGTTGGGGGGCTTTATCCTTCTCTTCTTTTCTCTCTCTTTATCGGCTCAAAATTCTGATAAAATTTCTCGTGTGTTAGAGTATCGTCCTGCACCAGGACAGCACATCAACCGTGTTTTTCCAACAGCAGCAATGAGTAACTCCTACGAAGATGCACTTCAATGGGCTAATAATACGCTGATTAACAATAAGGGTACGCTTGGTTTGGGTGCATTTGGTGGCTATGTAATCGTTGGTTTTGATCACTCTATTGTTAATATAGCTGGTGAATATGATTTCAAAATATTAGGAAACGCAACACTAAATGCATCTGAACCAGGAATTGTAATGGTATGTCAAGATTTGAATAAAAATGGTATTCCTGATGAAGATGAGCCTTGGTATGAGTTAGCTGGAAGCGAATATGATAATCCAGAAACAATAAAAGGATATGAAATAACTTACTATAGACCTGAAGGTACAAAGCAAAATGTTGCGTGGACGGATAATCAAGGCAATAGTGGCGAAGTGACACACATCTCTTTTGCAACGCAAAACTATATGTATCCACTTTGGATTGAAGAGGATAGCTACACCCTAAAAGGAACAAAACTAATGAACAATAGAGTGGATACTAATGGACAAGGTACAAATTGGCAATTAAAATCTTTTGACTGGGGATATGCCGATAACCATCCGAATAATTCTACTATAGATAAAATTGGATTCAATATTGAGTGGGCTGTTGATGAAAATGGAGAATCTGTACATTTGGATTATATTGATTTTATAAAAATACATACAGCTCAAGTTCAAGAAGCAGGCTGGTTGGGCGAAACATCCACAGAAATTTCAGGCATTGTTGATTTGCATCCAGATGCAGTTTATTCTGGAATTAACAATACATCAATAAATAAATTTAGGATAAATCAAGTTGGGGATATCATTCAAATTGATGGTGGTATTGATTTAGAAAAAATTGAGATCATATCTTTACAAGGAAAGATAGTAGCGGTAAGCTTGGGTGAAAACACATTGAATGCGACTAATATCCATAGTGGTGTTTACTTAATTCGTATAACAGACAATCATAGAATAGAAACTCAAAAAATAGTAATACAATAATTTTATAACAATAATAATTTAAATAACAATGAAAAAAAATCTGATTTACTTACTGCTGATTGTGGCAGTTTCGTTTGCATCTTGTACCAAAGAAAATGAAATTGAAGCAACAATAGTTCTTAATTTAGAGAATAAACTGACAGAAGCTGAAACCGAATGGACAGGCGATACGAGCGGTGAGTTAGATGATGCGGGTTACTACAACAATTCATTCAACGATGGCTTTTTCAAATTCAACAATTTCAATAATCCTGAGTGGTTTATTTGGGGTGGTTTTGCTTATACCAACAAAAGCGACGTTACTACAGGTGACTACACCAATAACAGTGCGATTACAGGAAAAGCAAAAACAGGTTCTGTTTATTTAACTGTAAACAGCAATGATTTTACCCCCGCACAGCTAAGTTTTGTGTCAAATGAGCTCACGCTACTTAAAGGGATGTACATTACCAATGCCACTTATGCCTATAAAGTAATCAAAGAAGGAAATGATTTTACCAAAGCTTTTGAGAGCGGCGATTGGTTTAAGTTAAGCATTATTGGATACGATGATGCCTCTCAAAAAACAGGATCGGTAGATTACTATTTAGCTGACTATAGAGATGGAAAATCATTTATTCTAAATGAGTGGGAGTGGATAGATTTAGCTCCACTTGGTTATGTAAATAGTGTGAAGTTTGAAATGACATCAAGTGATGTAGGAGAATGGGGAATGAATACGCCTGCCTATTTCTGCATTGACGATATAACAGCAATTAAGAAGTAAATCCAACAAGAACCTATTTGGTTAAAATAATATATGTGTGAAAAATCAGAAGCGACATAGAGGTGTTGACTTCTGGTTTTTTT
>CAYFRA010000136.1:0-2016 GCA_964345395.1 uncultured Paludibacter sp.
TAAATATACGCAAATATACAATTTTGTATGAATAAACAATCAATGTATTATGTTTAATATTATAATAACTTGATTATAAGCTTTTTTGAGTTGAGTTTTGATGCTATCTCACTCTGTGTGTAGGTATTAAATCTGTCAGAGAGTATCTATCAATTTTGGCTAAAGCACCAATTATTTCTAAATATCTTCATCATTGCCCATTTACTTTTTGTTTGAAAATAATTATTATGGTCAATAATCTCTGTTTTCTTTCTGTTTCAAAAGCTCTTTTGTGGAAAGCATACCACAAGCTGCATAAATATCTTCACCTCGTGATGCACGAATTGTTACGGTCATTCCGCGAGCTTTTAGCATGTTTTGGAATGCTACGATATCATCATATTCAGTGCCTTCAAGTGCTGTGTCGGGAATGGCGTGAAACCTAATCAAATTTATTCTACACCTGATTCCGCTAAGCATACGAACCAATTCTCGTGCGTGTCGTGGCGTGTCGTTCACACCTTTAAACATAATGTATTCAAAAGAGATTCGCCTTTGTCTGCCAAAATTCCATTTTCTTATCTCTTCAACCACTTGTGTGATGGTATATACATTTTGGATGGGCATAATTTTTCGTCTTTCATCATCGAAAGGGTTATGCAGACTAATGGCAAGATGTGCAAAACTGTTCTCTAAAAAATGTAGCATTGCCGGCACTACACCAATGGTAGATACTGTAATTCGTTTGGGACTCCAAGCATAACCCCAATCAGCAGTGAGAATCTCAATGCTTTCCATTACAGCTTGCAAGTTGTCTAATGGCTCACCCATTCCCATATAAACAATGTTGGTCAGTTTGTCAAATTCAGGGAGTGAGCGTATTTGATTGATGATTTCACCAACTGAAAGGTTGCCCTGGAAACCTTGCTTACCCGTCATGCAAAAAAGGCAACCCATTTTACAACCGATTTGCGTAGATACACAAAGCGTGGCTCTATCTTTGTCGGGAATATAAGCGGCTTCAATGAATTTATGAACCTGTGAAGTGGGGTAGAGGTATTTCTTTGTGCCATCTACCGACTCCTGTACACTCGACGGAGCTGTTAAGCCAATGGTATATTTCTCGTTAAGAAGTTCTCGTGCTTTTTTGGATAAGTTACTCATCTCATCAATGCTCGTGATATGCTTCTTGTAGAGCCAGTCTGCTATTTGATTAGCTACAAACTTTTGCAAACCCAATTCTGAAACAAGTTCTTGGAGTTTAGTTAATGTATATCCAAAAATATCGATCTTATTTTCCATTTGCTAAAAATAGGTTTCTGAAACAATATGGTCAAATGCTACTCCACGTGCAATAAGGATATCACGCACATCGACCACCATTTCGGCACTGCCACAAAGGTAGTATTTTATTTCTTTTGGTAAAACAGTAATTTCTTTTAACCAACTTGTCAATCTACCTTTATAATATTGGCTTTTTTCCTCTTGTGAAGCACATCTGATGTAGTTGTCATCCGATAAGTAATTTTCTAAAAGATTTGAAAAATAAAAATTTTCATCTTTTCTCCCACCGTGTATCAAGCGTTTTCCTTCACTCATTCCTGAGCGTATCATCGACACAAATGGAGCAACACCAGTGCCAGATGCAATAAACCAAGCGTTCGCATCATTGCAAGTAAAATCACCAAATGGCTCAGATATCCAAATGGAATCACCCACTTCCAATTTGCTTAGGTGAGGTGTCAGTTTTCCTTCAAGTTTTTTATCAAAAAGGATATCGATGTTTTCATCTTGTTCGCCACTTGCAATACTGTAGAGCCTCGGTTCAGTTTTTTCTTCCAAGTCAATAGCAATTACCTGTCCTGCCCTAAAGGAATAAGGACGAGGAAAACTGATTACATATACATCGTCGGCTATGTTTTTAATATCAACTATGGTGGTTTTAATAGTGGTATTCATATTTTGATTATCATTTCAAAGCTGCGATACTCTCTTTGAGTGCTGCTATTTTGTTTTCAGCATCAGCTTGTTTTTTTC
>CAYFRA010000137.1:0-1917 GCA_964345395.1 uncultured Paludibacter sp.
TTCTTTGTTCCTTGCTCTATTTAACTTTATACCGAACATCCACCGAACATCCACCGAATAACTATCGAATATCCACCGAATACCCACCGTATTACTCACTAATAAACCTTACCTTTGCATATTCTTTAGATATTTTCAAATGATGCAAAACAAGAGATTAAAAACCATACTTACTACTTTCAATTCCAAATATATCCACACCTCTTTGGCGTTGCGATGGCTTTATGTAGCGAATAAAGACAGTTTCGATATCAGTTTCAGGGAGTACACCATCAAGGAGCGTGTGGAGCAAGTAGCTGATGAATTGCTCTCTACAAATTGCGATGTGATAGGTGTAAGTGTCTCTATCTGGAATGTGGAGCAGAGTAGGCAGTTGGTAGAGCTGCTAAAAAATAAGAAACCAGAGTTGATTGTTGTTGTTGGTGGCCCTGAAGTAAGTTATGAACCACAGTTTTTTATGGAAAACTGGTCAATCGATTATCTCATAAGTGGCGAAGGTGAGTTTGTTTTAGGAAAGTTGCTTTCACAATTAGAAAATGGTGGTGAGGATATTATTCAAGCTGTTTCGACCAAATCTCATATCAGTAAACAGACAGCTCAGGCAGATATAGCAAAACTGGAGCAGTGCGACTCTCCTTATCAGCTTTTAGAAGATAGGGAGTCGATGAAAAATAGAATTGTCTATTTTGAAACTTCACGAGGTTGCCCCTATCGCTGTCAGTATTGTCTCTCCTCTTTGGAAAAAGGGATACGTTATTTCTCTAAAACATACATCATCAACAATCTGAAATATTTGATTGAAAGCGATACAAGAAAGCTGAAGTTTTTAGACCGCACTTTCAACCTCAATAAGCAGCACACCGAAATGGTCTTTGGGTATCTCTTAGAACATCATCGAGCCGATTTATCTTGTCAGTTTGAGATATATGCCGATTTGCTCACAGATGACACCATCGCTTACCTCAATGAGAAACTCGTTAAAGACTATTTTCGTTTTGAAATAGGCATTCAATCCACCTATGAACCCACCAATATGGCGGTGAAGCGTGTACAAAACTTTCCGCTATTGCTACGCAATATCAAACAATTGATGGCAGGTGGCAAGATAGATTTGCATCTTGATTTGATAGCGGGTTTGCCTTATGAAAGCTTTGAGCGATTTGTAAAATCTTTCAACGATGTGTTTGAATTGGGTGCTAAAGAGCTGCAATTGGGTTTTTTGAAGATGCTCAGAGGTACCAATCTACGCCGTTATGCCGATAAATATGGTTATAAATATCAAGAACAGGCTCCATATGAAATTTTGTACAACGACTATATTTCAGCCGATGAGCTTAGAAGAATACATGATGCTGAGGATGCACTTGAAAAGTTTTGGAATAGTGGACGGTTCAAACGCACCATGCAGTTTTTGATTAAAGGGGACTACCAACACCGTTATTTTGAGCTTTTTGATGATATTGCTCATCACTACAATCACCATAAGCTACCACACATAGGCTACTCTTTAGAAGATCTGTTTCGCAACCTGTATCATTTTTTAGAGCTAAAAGAGATCAATGCCTCTGCTCAACTTCGCGATGACTATTACGATAATTTCACGCAACGCCCACGCAGTTATTGGATGGAGGATATAGACAAAAAAGAGCGTAAACGTTTGCTCTACCTGATAGGACAGGATAGAGAGTTTCTTGAAAAATATCAACTAAACAGACAAATGGTGGAGAAGCAAGCTGCGATTAACCCTCTGCACGATAATAAATATCTACTCACTATTTTTGATCTTGATAAAAACAAAGAGATGAAAATGCAAATCGAATATCAAGTTAAAGCTTCTCAAATGGAGAGTTAGTATAAAGTTGAAAGTTTGTAAAGTGAAATGGGTAATTCAGTGGTAAATCAGTGGCTATTTGGTTT
>CAYFRA010000138.1:0-1887 GCA_964345395.1 uncultured Paludibacter sp.
TATAGATGGTAAATCACACAAAGTGATGATAAAATAAAAAATAAACTTTCAAAAAAACTGCCAAAAGGCAGTTTTTTTGAAGCAACAAATAAGACACAAAATGTACAACAAACTTCTCTCTATCATTCTTTTTCTACAAATTGCTATTTTTGCAAATGCACTCAATATCAAAGCGGGTGTTTACTATTTCGACAACTCCAAAACCAATTACGATAAAATTCAGTTTTTGTATGGAACAGATAATCCCGCAAGCCACACCATCATCAATCTTTCTCATAAAGAGGGACAGATATGGGAATTTACCATCCCTGCCGATGTAAATAACACGTATCGATACAGTTTTTGCAATACAAATCTTGCGGAAGGTACTTTTAGCAATATGGGTTTTTCGGATATGAAAGAGTATGTGAGCAAAACCATTTTTGCCAACAGAACTGCCACTACAGACCAAGCGATGATAGTAGGAGGTATTTTTACGCCATCATCGGGCGACAATTGGGCACAAGGTAGATGGATAGGGAATCCTGTAGAAGAATTATCAAAAACATTGCCTATATTTGTATTAAATACCGAAAATAGTGAGGAGATTAAAAGCAAAGATAATTACATCAATGGCAGTTTATATATAGATACGCAATATTCACCTCAATTTTCAGCTATAGGCACAAAAGAAGATCCGGTAGAAACAGAAGTTAGAGGAAGAGGGAACTATACTTGGAATAGTTTTGATAAAAAACCTTACCGCATCAAGATGAAGAAGAAAGCTTCACTTCTTGACATGACTACCGATAAAAGCTATGCACTACTGGCTCACGCTGATGACAACACTTTTTTACGAAATGAAGTAGGATTTGAGTTGAGTCGCCTTTTAGGAATGAGTTACACACCACTTCAAACACCTGTCGAATTGATACTGAACAATGAATATCGTGGACTTTATTTTCTCACAGATCATATAAAAATTTCGAGCGAACGTGTCAATGTTGTCGAACAAAAAGATGGTGAAACCAACCCGGAATTGGTAACAGGTGGCTGGCTAATCGAAATTGATAATTATGAAGACCCGCGTAAAGTATCGACAGAGCGAGTGCCTCGTTTTACAATTAAATCGCCCGAAAACTTATCTTCAATACAAAAATCATATATCGTCGATTTTCTTCAACAAACGGAAAATGCCATCTATTTAACAGACAAAAGCAATAATCTGTGGGAAAGCTTTATCGACTTGAATACCCTTGTCGATTTTTATATCATTCAAGAAATTGTGGGTAACACCGAGTCCTTCAATGGCAGCTGTTATTTTACAAAAGATAGAGGCGATAACAGCAAAATTCATTTCGGACCAGTGTGGGATTTTGGAAACGCTTTCAGACACGGACACAAATTCATATACCAAGATATACAGTTTGCATCGCATTGGCTACCTGAAATTGTAAAATATCCACATTTTCAAGAAACAGTAAAAAAACGTTGGTCGCAACTGCAAGACAATAATTTAATAGATAAGCTCTACACCTATGTTGATGATTTTGTTGATCGAGTTAATCTAGCAGTTGAAAGTGATTATAAACGTTGGCCTCAATATGGTTCTAATAATTATTCTAAATCTGTTAGAAATACAAAAAACTACATCAATGACCGCGTAGCGTGGCTCAACTTACAGTGGTACTCACCATCTGATGTGATAGACAATACTGCGGTAGAGTTTCATATCTATCCAAACCCGACAAAAGGCTTAATAAACATCGACTCGCCAAAGAGAATAGATGAAATACAACTCTACAACCTTGCAGGAGTTTTGATACAGAGCTATTTGAATGTTGAGAAACAAATTAATTTAGATGTAGAGAGTGGTATCTATTTATTGCAGATAAGTAGTGGTGATGA
>CAYFRA010000139.1:0-1863 GCA_964345395.1 uncultured Paludibacter sp.
CAATTTAGCTTCCCACTCATCAGGACAAGCCATTAGCGTAGTGATACCTGGTAAAACTTCTAATTGTAATTCGTTTTTAATCTTATATTCGAGTAAAAGTACATTACAGTTAGCTTTTGCCTCTAATCTGTTCTCTTCTGAATGGAATACCAAGTAAAAATTATCAGCATCATCTTTCACCTTTTCACCAAATAGTTCTACTATTTTCCATTTTTGATTCTCCACTGCAGAATTGCCCATCTTTGTTAAAGTATAAAAGGGTGCTAAATCACCTTCAACCAGATTTCCTTCTATATCAAGATGCTGGATTCTATTCTCTTCTACTTTATAATAAGGTGACTGTGAACCCTCTGCAAGCCCTTCTAACTCTATTGTGTTACCATCATCAGCCCATTTGAATGTACCACTTTCAGTAAAAGTAGCAGGTTCATCTACTCCTAAATAGTTTGTTGAAAGAGTAAATTCGCCATCTGCTGTTAAGGTTAGTTCTGTTTCAATGCCTTCACAATCGGCACAAGGCAAAATACCTGAATAGCTTCCTGCCCAATCTAATGAAGTTTGAGCGTTATGATCGTTATTTACTACGGCTGTTTCGCTTTTTCCTTTACAAGATATCATTGTAAAAGTCAACACCATCATCAAAAGTGTTGTTTTTAATATTCTTCTTTTCATTTCCTTGTAGATATTATTTTGTTATTAATTTTTATTTTTTAAATACCTACTGAAAACTGCAATAGTTGTGCCAAAAATAATAATTCTCGTGTTTGACTAATTATCTTCAATAATATCATCCAAAAGTGTTATATTGATTTGATTGTCGCTGTTTGACAGGGGTAACTCTTCCACATTTCGAAGTTTACGTTCGATAGCTCTCGACCTTACTCCTGCTTGGTCAATCACATTTGAAGCTTCTTGTAATTTTTTCTTTGTTTTTTCCAAGACATCACCAAATCGTCCAAACTCCGTTTTTACGCCTGAAAGTATTTCCCACACTTCACTTGAGCGTTTTTCAATGGCTAAAGTTCTAAAGCCCATCTGCAAGCTACTTAAAAAAGCGACCAAGTTGGTTGGTCCCACTACCGTTACTCGGTAATCCCGTTGCAATGTCTCAAACAGCCCTGTGCGACGAAGAATTTCAGCATAAAGACCCTCAGTAGGGACAAACATAATGGCAAAGTCTGTTGTATTAGGCGGGTTGATGTATTTGTCGTAAATATCTTTGGCATTTCTTTTCACGGCAGTTTCAAATTGCTTCGCAACTACCTCCACTTCACGGCTTGATAAGCTATCTGCACTTTCATAAATCTCTATCAAGCGGTTGTAATCTTCTATCGGAAATTTTGAATCGATGGGCAAATAGATAAAGTCACGTGATTTGTCAACACCAGGTAGTTTGATTGCAAATTCCACACGCTCTTGCGATGATTTTTTAACCTGTGCGTTTTTATCGTATTGGTCGGGTGAAAGGATTTGGTCTAATATTGCTTCTAACTGTATTTCTCCTAAATTGCCACGTGTTTTTACATTGGTCAATACTTTTTTCAAATCACCTACTCCGCTTGCCAAATTTTGCATTTCGCCAAGTCCTTTTTGCACCTGCTCCAATTGCGTTGAAATCAACTTAAACGATTCGTTAAAACGCCTCTCAACTGTCGATTGCAGTTTTTCATCCACCGTTTTACGCATTTCATCTAACTGCTTGTTATTATCTTCCTGTATTTTTTGTAAACGCTGCTCCACAGTCTCACGCATCTCTTTTAGGTTTTCGGAAGTTTCTTGCTTAATAGCCTCTTGTCGATTTACTAAGTCATCAAATTTTTGTTTTTGAAGATTATTAAATTGATTTACATTTTCTGTAAAACT
>CAYFRA010000140.1:0-1819 GCA_964345395.1 uncultured Paludibacter sp.
TCCATCCCTTCGCTCGCACCTTTCAAAATAAAATTGACGGAGCTATTATAAACTTTAGTCTCGTTGGGATCTATTAGGTAGATAGGGGAATCATCAGGTACATAATCTATCAAACTGGCTGCTGGATATACTTGCATTGAGGTGCCAATTATCAAGAAAATTTCAGCCTGTTTTGCAATTTCTATAGCATCATACATCAGTGGCACAGGCTCTCCAAACCAAACAATGTGTGGTCTAAGCTGATATTCATTAGGACAAAGATCTCCAATTTTAGAGAAAATATTGTTTTCGTTTAATTCAAAAATCTCCCCACCCGGTCCAGTTGAACGAACCTTCATCAACTCTCCATGGATATGAAGCACTTGTGAACTACCTGCTTTTTCGTGTAGATTATCAACGTTTTGCGTTATGATTTCAATGTCAAAATGCTCTTCTAATTCAGCAAGAATCTTATGTCCTTTGTTTGGATGTGATTTGATAAGCTCTTTCCTGCGATGATTGTAGAAGTCGATTACCAATTGCGGATTACTCTCCCACGCTTCGGGTGTAGCAACTTCTTCTACTCGATAATTATCCCACATACCGCCAGAACCTCTAAATGTTGCTAAACCACTTTCGGCACTCATACCAGCACCCGTAAGTACAACTAATTTTTTCTTTCTTTTCATAGCTAAATATATTTGTTGTTTAATGATGTTCACTTTCAGCGGTAAAGATAATGTTTAATAGAGAGTTTTCCTAATTCGTTTTTTTAAAATAAAAAAGGAGCAACAGTTTAGAAACCATTACTCCTTTTTGAAAATTATTAATCAAAACTACTTTACTAATCTAAATTTTGCTAAAGGTGCCATTCGAGCTTTGTTCAATGTGAGCACATCGTCGCCTACGCTTAAATTGTCCACTTGATTCAATACCGCTACCAATTCATCTTCAACACTTTCGGGGCAAGCCATCATTGTGCTTATACCACGAGTCAATTTTAGTCTATATTCACCAACAATTTCATAGTTGTATGACAATACATTGCAATTGGCTTTCGCCTCTAATCGATTGTCTTTGGAATGAAAAATAATATAGTGGGTTTCTGAAGTCCCTTCAATCGGTTTGCCGTTGAGCTCTACCAATTGCCATTTTTTATCTTCAACTTTTGGATTATCTAAAGCTGGTGCAACGATATTTGTAATCGCTTTTTTGGATTTTTTATCGGTTTTCCATACCCGATAATTTACTTCCAAATCTTGTGGAACATAAATGACAATAGGCAGTTTGCTATTGTAGTTGATCAAAAGTGATGGCATTGTTACAAACTCATTTTTCTTCTTTGCATCGGGGCAAGCCATGCGAGTGCTACCTACATTTCCATTGCTCTCAACTTTATAATAGTTATACCCCCAACCTTCCAAGTTTTGTTCGACAATCTGCCCCGACATAAAATGTCTGTTACAATCAACTTCCATCTGTTTCCCAGCAAATAGTTCTACTTTTAAGTTGTTCTCATTCTTTTTAGTTGGCACTTGAATTACCACTTGCTTAAAGCCTTTGTTGGGTTGAGGGAACATTTCCACATCTTTGTTTTCAAATTTTTGGGCTACCATTGGTATGCTCACGAAAGCCATTACTATGGCAACAAAAATATATTTCACTTTTTTCATCTTTTTTCTATTTAGCTAACTCCAACACCACCATTGGTGCCATACGAGCTTTATTTAACGTTAAAGTTCCTTCTCCAACAGAGATGTTGTCAACCGCATCAAGTGCTTGAATCAATTTAGCTTCCCACTCATCAGGACAAGCCATTAGCGTAGTGATACCTGGTAAA
>CAYFRA010000141.1:0-1776 GCA_964345395.1 uncultured Paludibacter sp.
CATTGTTAAATTAAGCGGAGCTAAAACATCTACTGTTAAAGTTGTCAAATAATTAGTTAGAAATTTATTTCTCATTTGCGATTGTTCTTTTAATTCAATTGCAATTACTACTTTTGCAATATGAGAATAAAAACTACGCAAAATCTTTAGAAAGCTGCTTCTTCGAAGTGGCTTTCTTTGGTTGATAAATTATATATTCTTAAACAAACAATTAGCAAAAACACACAAACTATTATTCAACGTCATGAAACAAAGACTTATTTTATTTATCACAGCTCTAATCCTCTCTTTTAATCTGCTTAACGCAGTTCCTGCTTATCATAAGCCAATCATCAAAACTCAACCTGACGGTACTCAAATCACAATTCTTTTACACGGTGATGAGTTTTTCAACTACATGACAACTTCAGATGGCTACTTAATAACCGAAGATAATGATGGCTATTTTCGTTATGCTGAGTTTGATAATCAAGCTATGATTCATCCAACAAAAGTCAGAGCTAAGAATCAAATAAACAGAAGCGTGCAAGATGTAGAATTTACAAATAGATTAAAAAAAGCCTCTGTGTTTGAACAACAATTTAATCAAATTAATCAAAAACGAAGAAATCAAAAACAACAATTATCAACAATCACAAATCCACAAAAAGCATATCCAACAACTGGATCGCCACGAGCGTTGGTTATTTTAGTTAATTTTTCAGACAAAGAGTTTGCTACTCCAAATCCCAATGAAGCATTCACCAATCTGCTCAATGAACCGGGTTATAGCGAAAATGGTGGAACAGGCTCTGCAAAAGATTATTTCAATGAAAGTTCTAACGGTCAATTTGATCCAGTTTTTGATGTTTATGGGCCTTATGAACTCCCACAAAACATGGCATTTTATGGAGCTAATACCAACGATGCCAGTGATGCAAAGCCTGTAGATATGATTGTTGACGCTTGTAAAGCAGCTTATGATGACGGAGTTGATTTTACACTTTATGACACAGATAATGATGGGATATTAGATAATGTTTTTGTCTATTATGCGGGGCATAATGAAGCTGAAGGTGGCGGAGGTAATACCATTTGGCCACATCGTTGGGTGATTTACCCAGGTTACAATTATTTTGGTTCTAATCCCACTTCGTATGACGGAGTAAGACTAAATGATTATGCTTGTACTTCAGAATTAGGAGGATATTCTGGGAAAAATATGGCCGGAATAGGCACATTTGTTCACGAGTTTAGTCATGTTTTAGGACTACCGGATTTTTATGCAACCAATGGAGCTTCGCATTTTACATTAAATTCTTGGGATGTTATGGATGTGGGATCTTATTTGAATAATGGACGTACTCCACCTTTGTATTCAGCTTATGAAAGATTTTTTACTGGGTGGTTAACTCCAGAAATTCTTGAAACCCCAGGAACTTATCAGCTTGAAACACCCTCTGTTGGCAATCAAGCCTATTTGATTTCATCGACTGAAAGCCACAATTTAAATGGAAAAAATCCTAAGCCAGCTGAGTTTTTTCTTCTCGAGAATAGGCAAAAAGTAGGCTTTGATGCTTATTTGCCTGGGCAGGGTATGTTGATTACCCGGATTAATTACAGCAAATCAGATTGGGATTACAATGTAGTAAATAACACTTCCTCTAAAATGGGTGTAGATATTATCGAAGCAGACGGAAAACCTACAGCAGGCACTATGTCAGGTGACCCATATCCAGGAACAGCTAAGGTTAAAAACTTCATAACTACTTTGCGTGATGGTACAGATATTAAAGT
>CAYFRA010000142.1:0-1724 GCA_964345395.1 uncultured Paludibacter sp.
TAAATTTAGCTTCCACTGCATCAGGATTAACATATTTACCAAATGATGTTTTGAATAAGCTTTTTAACCTTCCTGTTATAATCAGTTGTCCTTCAGGCGTAAATTTGCCGGTATCCCCTGTGTGGAACCAACCATCTTTATCTATCACCTCCGCAGTCAATTCTGGGTCTTTGTAATAACCCATCATCACATTGTGTCCACGACAAATCACCTCGTTATTTTCTCCAATTTTTACTTCTACCCCAGGCAGTGCTGGTCCTACAGTTCCTGCTTTTCGTCCATTTTTACCTCGTTGACTTACCGCAATCACTGGCGACGTTTCACTTAAACCATAACCCTCAAACACGGGCATACCAATCGCTGAGAAAAATGCTGCCATATGTGGCTGAATTGCAGAACCACCCGACACCACAATATCAAAATTACCACCAATTGCTTCTCTCCATTTTGAATAGATCAATTTATCTGCAATTTTCAATTTAAATTTCATCCAAGCACTCATCCCCTCTATTTCGTATTTTGTAGCTAAATTGAATGCCCAATAATAGAGCTTTTTCTTAAATCCTGATTGCTTTTGTCCTGCCTGGTAAAGTTTTTTATAAAACTTTTCCATCACACGCGGCACAGCACTCATCATTGTTGGGTTTACTTCTTTAATATTTGGAGCAATTGTTCCCAAGTTTTCTACATAATAGACTGACATACCCAAGTATTGATATAAATACACCAACATACGCTCATAAGCATGGCAGAGAGGTAAAAAACTAAATGCTCGATTACTCCACTTTGCAGGGATATGCTTTACATTATGAATCTGGCTGACAATATTGAAATGAGAAAGCATAACTCCTTTTTGAGCACCAGTAGTCCCCGATGTATAAATAATAGTTGCCAATTCATCTGGTCTAATTGCTGCTTTAGTACGATTTAATTTTTCAATTTGCATATTCTCCTTGCCAATAGCAATCAAAGCATCTAAAGTTTTGTAATCTTCGCCTAAATCAGAAAAAGTAAAGATATGTTCCAAACCTTTCACTTCTGGAAGTATAGGTTGTAGTTTTAGTTTTAGATCTCGCCCGTCAATGAAAATCACTTTCATTTCTGCATGATTTAGAATATGACGATAATCATCTTGGCTAATTGTTGGATATATAGGAACAGATACAGCTCCAATCTGCATAATTGCAAAATCAATTATGTTCCAATCGGGTCTATTTCCGCTAACGAGACCTACCCTATCACCCTTTTCTACGCCTATAGCCATCAAACCATAGCTGATTAAGTTAGTTCTTTCAACATACTCTTGAATGCTTATCTTTTTCCATTCACCGTTCACTTTTGATGCCAGAGCAGCATCTTGTTCAGGAAACACTTCCAAATAGCGATCTAAAATGTCATATAGTCTTGTTACTTCCATAGTTATGAGTTTTTATTTAATAAGTTCCAATTGTTTAAAAGTAGTTTACAAATATAACACGAAATTATTTAAAATTGATATTTTATAGCAAAAACAACAAATAAATTATTTTTTTCAAAAAATCTATTGCAGAATTAAAAAAAGGTATTATCTTTGCAACGCATTTGAGAACAGAGGTTCTTTTTAAGCATAAAATTTTATTGGTGTGGTAGTTCAGCTGGTTAGAATACCTGCCTGTCACGCAGGGGGTCGCGGGTTCGAGTCCCGTCCATACCGCAAAGAGAAGCGACTTTTTTTAGTCGCTTTT
>CAYFRA010000143.1:0-1724 GCA_964345395.1 uncultured Paludibacter sp.
TATGACTCCCGGTAATGCTATCGGTGCTGATGTAGCTACTTATTATCGCACACCAATTGAGTTGTCTTATGCCGATGCCAACTTGGCTTTCGGTTTGAACATCTCCAATATCGGTTCAAAAATATCGTATGATGAGAATCTTACCTCTATTTTTATCCCCACCAATTTGCGTTTAGGTACCTCTTTTGATTACCCTATTGATGATTACAATAAAATCTCTGTTAGTGTGGATATGAACAAACTCTTGGTTCCTACCCCTGTAAAACAGATGGAGGGCGAATCGGTTGATGACTATTTGCAACGCCGTGATGAGTACGAGCAGATTGGCCCTATCGCAGGTATTTTTAAATCTTTTGCTGATGCTCCAGGCGGCATGTCTGAAGAGTTCAGAGAGATCATGTGGTCAGTAGGTACGGAATATGCTTATAACGATCAATTCTTTATTCGCGGTGGATATTTCCACGAAAACCAATTCAAAGGTAATCGTAAGTACTTTACTGCCGGTGTTGGTTTCAAAATGAATATGTTTCAAATCGATGCTGCATATTTAATCTCTGCAGCTCAAAGCAATCCTTTAGATCAAACACTGCGTTTCACGCTGGGATTTGACTTGGATGGTTTGAAAAACTTAATGAGATAAAATAAGTAAATGATATATAAAAAAGCTGCTTAGACTGAACTCGATGCAGCTTTTTTTGTTTAACTAATTTGATAGGATATTTTGAAAATGAAAATTCGTGTGGGTTTTGGTTTTGATGTGCATGCTTTAGATAAAGCATACGACTTATGGATTGGTGGAATTAAATTGGATCACCACTTAGGACTTCGCGGTCATTCTGATGCAGATGTGCTGATACATGCTCTATGCGATGCACTGCTTGGAGCTGCCAATCTGCGTGATATTGGTTTTCATTTTCCGGACACCGATCCACGCTACAAAGGGGTAGATAGCAAACTGCTGTTGAAAGAAGTGATGATTTTACTCCGAAAAAATGCTTGGGAGTTTGGCAATGCAGACTGCACACTTGTAGCCGAAAAACCAAAGTTAAATCCTCATATTCCTGCTATGCAGAAAAAATTGGCTGAGGTGATGGAGGTAGATGAAGAAGATATCTCTATCAAAGCTTCAACCAACGAGAAATTAGGATTTTTAGGCAGAGAAGAAGGGATAGTAGCTTATGTTACAGTGTTGATTACTAAAAATTGAGGTGAATATTCAGCTCTCAATCCTCTTACCTGTGGCGAGACGAGACAAGTCTAAAGGAGAAGTTGTAGTATGTAAATTGAAGTTAGTTCAGTTTGTATCATTAACAATAGGTTGAGAATAATCTAATTGTCAATATAGACTACTTTAAAATGGTTGAGTAGTTACAATTTGAGATAGAATATTATTTTATTAAAATAATACATTATAAAACAACAACAATAAAAATAAATTATGTCATTACTTATAGGTAAAAAAGCACCTGCAGTAGCGGGTAAAGCCGTAGTAAACGGATTTGAAATAGTAGAAAATTTTAGTTTGGAACAATATGAGGGCAAGTATGTAGTGCTCTTCTTTTATCCAGCAGACTTTACATTTGTTTGTCCTACAGAGATTATAGCATTTCAAGAGAAAATAGAAGAGTTCGAAGCGAGAAACTGTGCCGTAATCGGGGTATCAACCGACTCTGAGTTTTCACACTGGAAATGGCTTCAAACACCTCAAAATGAAGGTGGTATTC
>CAYFRA010000144.1:0-1691 GCA_964345395.1 uncultured Paludibacter sp.
CCTTTTATTTCGGCAGTGCTCAATAAGACGTTCGTTGCAAACTCTTTGCAATGCAATAGGTAGAGTTGCAGGGTTTGATGCCTCAAAATCATCCAAAACAGATCTCTTGGATAATCCAAGTAAAATTTACAAAGCAGCAATGGGAAAATTTGAAGGCATTCAAATTTAATTACTATATTTGAAGTTTGAAATAAAAAAATAGGAAGTTTTTATAAAACAGTTGAGAATTTGAAAAACAGTATAAAATTTTAATAATATAAAAAACAAATCAATCTTATGAAATTTGACTTAGCAATTATCGGTGGCGGGCCAGCTGGTTACAACGTGGCTGAAAGAGCTGCTCACAACGGACTTCAAACCGTTTTATTTGAGAAAAAATCTTTGGGTGGTGTATGTTTGAATGAAGGATGTATTCCTACAAAAACGATGTTATACTCAGCCAAGTTGTATGACAGTGCAAAAACAGCATCAAAGTATGGTATTCTTGATATTGAGAAACCGGGTTTTGATTTGAAAAAAATTGTGCAACGCAAAGACAGAACAGTAAAAAAGCTGATTGGCGGTGTAAAAATGAAAATGCAAGCAAGCGGTGTAACTGTGGTTGAAAACGAAGCTGTTATACAAGGCGAAGAGGGCGATTTGATCAAAATCAAAGCTGGCGAAGAGCTTTACGAAGTTAGCTATGTAATCATTGCTACTGGCTCTGAAACATTTGTTCCTCCGATCAAAGGGCTTTCTAATGTTGATTTTTGGACTTCAAAAACAGCTTTAGAAGTTAAAGAGTTGCCTGCATCATTGGCTGTTATAGGCGGTGGTGTTATCGGGATGGAGTTTGCTGCACTTTTCAATAGTTTCGGTGTGAAAGTGAGCGTTGTAGAGATGCTACCTGAAATTTTAGGAAACATGGATAAAGAGCTTTCTGCTATGCTACGCAAAGATTACGAAAAGCGTGGAATTGATTTCCATATCGGAACAAAAGTGGTAGAAGTTACTGCTAATTCTGTTTTGGTAGAGAAAGATGGTGAAAGCAAATCAATTGAAGCCGAAAAAGTATTGGTGAGCACAGGACGTGTAGCAAACATCAAAGGCATAGGCTTAGAATCACTCAATATAGAACTGCTTCGCAACGGTATCAAAGTGAATGAATATATGCAAACCTCACATCCGAAAGTGTATGCAGCAGGCGATGTAACAGGCACTTATATGTTGGCACATACAGCATCACGCGAAAGCGACGTGGCACTCAATCACATTGTAGGAGTAGAGGACAAAATGAGCTATAAAGCTAATCCAAGTGTTGTTTATACCAATCCTGAAATTGCCTCTGTTGGCAAAACAGAAGAGGAGCTTAAAGCCAACGGCCAAGAGTATTTGGTATTCAAACTTCCAATGGCTTATTCGGGTCGTTTTATGGCTGAGAATGAGAATATGAATGGTGTTTGCAAATTAGTAACTGATATGAATGAAACCATCATCGGTTGCCATATGTTGGGTAATCCTGTGTCAGAAATCATTGCAACTGCTACAATGGCTATCGAAGAGAACTACAGCATTGAGGAGTTTAAGAAAATAATATTCCCTCACCCCACTGTAGCTGAAATTATTCACGAGGTATTGTTTGTATAATAGAACGTTTGTTCTATTTTTATCTTTTTCACGGGGTGGCTTTGAGTCACCCTGTGAATATTAAT
>CAYFRA010000145.1:0-1593 GCA_964345395.1 uncultured Paludibacter sp.
CTCTTTGCTCTTTACTCCTTGTTCTTTATTCTTTATAACTTTACAAACTTTGAACTCTAATAAGTCTGCCAAAGTGTCATACACTGGGCTTGTGTCATAGTTTCTATGGATAAATGCCATAATGTCATACTTTTTATTTGCTTTTGTTCAGCATTAAATATTATTATAAAAATTATTATTCATTTGTTATACATATAGTTATAGTGTTAATCCAAATATAAATGTTGATATCAATAAAAGCTTAACAGGTTGAATATCTGTATATTATAATTATATCAAAATGGCATATATATTTTTATTAAGTAAAAAAAAGGCATATACTAAACGTAATAATAGCGATTTATGTAAATTTTACATAATAAACGTGTGTTTCTGGCACGTAAATTGATAGAGATAAAGCATATTCACATAAATGTGAAAAAATCACTCTTAAAATTGAAATTAATTCATTTTCATTTCTTTTTCAAGCGTTAGTTTTTTTAGCATTGTGTGCAATTAGGTTATCTACTCAAACTTACAGGGTGATAACCCTTCAGCTCACTGATGCACAATTGGATTTGGTAAATGAGTTCTTTATTTACGTAGGAGATAATGAAAATTGTGTGGGTGTGTTGGTGCAGGTTGTAAGTGATTGTTTGATTAAATATTATATTTTATATGAAAAAAATAAAATATTTTTCAATTAAGACAAGAAAGACGCTCTTTGCTGCATTTTGTAAAGTGACTATCGATATTATCGAGAAGTATGATGTAGAAGAACTTGGCGTAAAAGCCGAATTTGATACATTCAACGAAAATGTTCAAGCGTTGGTGGATGAATTGGGTTTCAATAATAAGAAAAAGCCACTAACCCGTGAGCAGGATAAATTGATAAGTCAATTGCTAACTGTAACAGCTATGCTTTCAAAATCGATACGCCAGAAACAGCGTATAAAAGATTTAGAAGCAGATACAATTGAGTTTTTTGATTTTTGTATGAGCTATTTCAACAATTTGAGTGCGAAAACAAATTATGCTAAAATTCGTACGATATCAATTTGGAGAGATACGTATCAAACAAACGAAAAATATCAAAGTGCTGTTGAAAGTTTGCAGATGAAGGAAGCTATTGACTCGTATATCAAAATTGTTGACGATGCTGTTCAGATATATGCTGATCGCAACATCGCTCTCGACAATTTGGAGAAAGTCATGACCGAAAAAGTCAAGAAAGACTTAATTTTATTGGCTCGCGAGCTTTTCAACGCAATAGAGTTGATGCAGTTTGTGAGGAGTGATGTCAATTACAAAACACTAATCAATGAGTTGAATAGTGAGATTGACAAACTAAATGCGACTAAGCGATCCGAAAGCAAAAAGCTGAAAGCAGGAAGTGATCTTTCTGACGATTCGATGGGTATAGTGGATGAGGGAAGCGAAGGCACAAACCTTACTCTTCCGATGGAAGCATCTTGATGTTTTTGTTTTTTTATTGTAGATTACTTTTACAGTATAATAAATAAAATTTAGATTGAAAGACATTAAGGTAGATAAGTTGTTATAATTTGAAGGTGTTGCTTATGTGCAACATAACTCGACACCAAGCTTTTTGCA
>CAYFRA010000146.1:0-1579 GCA_964345395.1 uncultured Paludibacter sp.
GTGTAAAAGCTATTTTAGAGGAGTATAAGGACGCTGAATGTGCTTGTCCGAATATAGCTGAATAAAATTAAAAAAAAGGAAGAACTCAATTGAGCTCTTCCTTTTTTATCTCTTTTCAATGCTAAAACCTACATTATTTATTCCCAAAAGCACAGAATCTCGCATAGCGTGTTTGATGCTAACTCGATACTTTCCACTATCTGGAAACGCAATGTCCTCTAAGTATTTTAAATCCAACTCCTTCAAAGTACCTACACCACTACCAAACCATTTACCAAAATCATCAGCTAAAAAGTATTGAATGGTATCGTTTCGTAAAATACTCGAATCTTTTAATCGCTCATGTTTTACAAAAAACCAGATATTTTGATAAGGGAAATTACCATCGTGCCTTATGTGTAGATTGATATCATAATTTGAGTTCAAATTTTCAATATTAAACTCATAAATTAAAATGGAATCTTTATGCCAAATCTGATTATCAAGGGTTTGATATTTAAAATACCCCTCGTTTGATGTGCAAGAAATAAAAAACACAGAAATAAGCAATATGTAAAAAAACTGTTTACGCATTTCCTTTTGGATTGTCTGGTTTTGAGTTGTTTCTTCTGTTGTTTGATTTTCGGTTTTTGCGCCTTTGATTTTGCTTTTTATTATCAAAACGCGTCAAACTATCTTGCCCTACTACATTTTCATAATTGTTATGCTCCTTCTTTTGTGCAACTACCGTATCATCTAATTTTTCAGGTTTGATACCTTTCTTATTCATCTCAATGATGGCTTTTGATCTACTCGAAGAGATCGTTACCAAATTTACAGGGATAAATTGATCGGTTGAGTAACTCATTTCACCCTTCAAAACATCAGTTTTGAAATGGTAGTACGTACCCTCCATCACTTCCAATTGCACATCACGTGAAGGTAATTTTTTTTGAGCTTCTACGTAAGTATCCAACTCATAGTTCATACAGCATTTTAACTTACCACACATACCAGCCAATTTTTGTGGGTTTAGAGAAATATCTTGTGTACGTGCTGCCGTAGTAGAAACTGAGTTGAAGTTGGTCATCCATTTTGAACAGCAAAGTTCTCTTCCACAAGGTCCTATTCCTCCAATTCTACCTGCTTCTTGTCGGGCTCCAATCTGCTTCATTTCAATTTTCACTTGAAATGTTTCAGCAAAAACTTTAATCAATTGGCGGAAATCAACTCGCTCATCTGCGATGTAATAAAAGATAGCTTTGTTACCATCACCCTGATACTCAACATCTCCTATTTTCATTTGGAGATCTAAACTTTCAGCAATCTGACGCGATTTAATCATTGTTTGTTGTTCTTTTGACTTTGCTTCCTTATATTTTTCCAAATCAATATCGCGTGCTATTCGGTATATCTTTTTTAAACCATATTTTTCTACATCATAATTATTTTTCTTGATTTGAAGAGAAACTAATTTTCCTGTCAAAGTTACTTCACCAATATCATGACCTGGTGATGACTCTACCGCAACCATATCTCCCCGTTTCAACTCTATTTCATAAGGGTTTACGAAATAAGATTTGCGGGTATTCTTAAATTG
>CAYFRA010000147.1:0-1556 GCA_964345395.1 uncultured Paludibacter sp.
TACTTTAATTAAATTATGAATATATTAATCACAGGCTCAAATGGGCAACTTGGAAATGAACTTAGAGTGGCTTCAAGCAACTATCCGTTTAATTTTATTTTCACAGATGTCAATGAATTGGATATTAGCAATGCGGCTGATTTAGAGAGATTTATCCAAACACAAAAAATTGATTATATCATTAATTGTGCGGCTTACACACAAGTTGATAAAGCTGAGGAAGAAGAAGATTTGGCGATAAAAATCAACCATACGGCTGTAAAAAATTTAGCCGAAGCAGCCAAAAGGAATGATGCAAAACTAATCCATATCTCCACCGACTACGTGTTTGATGGAATTAAAAACAGACCTTATGTAGAAACAGATCCGAAAGCACCATTAGGCATATATGGTATATCCAAATTGGCAGGCGAAAAAGCCATTATTCGTGAAGGTGGCGATTATTTAATTATACGCACATCGTGGTTATATTCGAGTTTTGGCAATAATTTTGTAAAGACTATGCGAAAATTAACTGCCGAACGTGAAGAGTTGAATGTCGTTTTTGATCAAGTTGGTACACCCACTTATGCAGCCGATTTGGCAAACACAATTCTCACAATCATAGATAAAAACGGAGTTGATAACAATACAGGCATATATCATTACTCCAATGAAGGTGTATGTTCGTGGTATGATTTTGCTGAAGAGATCAATCAAGCATTTGGGCACACAGCAAATATAAAACCTTGCCATTCGGATGAGTTTCCAAGCAAAGTGAAACGTCCTAATTTCTCAGTTTTAGATAAAAGCAAAATAAAAGAGACATTTGGAATTGAGATTCCTCATTGGAAATTGTCGCTTATGCGATGTGTTGAAATCGTAAAATCAGAACAAATAAAATAACGTAAATTATGAGTAAAAACATTTTAATCACAGGTGGTGCAGGTTTTATTGGTAACCACGTAGTACGACTTTTTGTAGAAAAATATCCCGAATATCAAATTATCAATTTAGATAAACTGACTTATGCGGGCAATTTAGCCAATTTAATAGATGTTGAAAACAAACCCAACTATCAATTTGTAAAAGCCGACATTTGTGATTTTGACAAAATACTTGAAGTGTTTAAGAAATATGAAATTACAGATGTCATTCACTTAGCAGCTGAAAGCCACGTAGATAGAAGTATCAAGGATCCATTTACTTTTGCTCAAACCAACGTGCTTGGCACTTTAAGTCTGCTACAAGCCGCCAAAGAGATGTGGAAAGAGAACTACGAAGCACATCGTTTCTACCACGTTTCAACTGATGAAGTGTATGGTGAACTTGAATTTGATGACACCCTATTTACCGAAACAACAAGTTACGACCCCCACTCTCCATATTCTGCAAGTAAAGCAGCTTCTGACCATTTTGTACGTGCTTTTCACGACACATACGGAGTTGATGTTGTAATTTCAAACTGTTCAAATAATTATGGCCCTTATCAATTTCCCGAAAAACTAATACCACTTTTTATCAACAATATCCGTCACGGAAAGTCGCTCCCAGTATATGGAAAAGGCGAAAATGTA
>CAYFRA010000148.1:0-1553 GCA_964345395.1 uncultured Paludibacter sp.
GGCACGAGTGTAAAAAAACCTTTAGGGGATTATATATGGTTAAAAACCAACTCTCTTTACCATTTTATCCGATACGAATGGTCTTTGTTTCAATGTTCGCTGTGTTGTAGTGCCATTAATTGAAGCTTATAAACACACCCAAAGATACAACAATAGTTTTAAAATAGTAGATATTCCGTTTCGTATTTTCTATTCTAATCAATTTTCGTAAGCATCAATAGAGTGATTATATATTTATAGACGTTTTCATAAGGTTGAAAGTCTCATTAAGTGAGGAATAATTTTTTAAATTTAGTTTTTCCGTCAACTGCAAATATAAATCAATAAAT
This sequence comes from uncultured Paludibacter sp., assembly GCA_964345395.1. GTDB lineage: Bacteria > Bacteroidota > Bacteroidia > Bacteroidales > Paludibacteraceae > UPXZ01. The sequence goes on from CAYFRA010000148.1 coordinate 330, forward strand.
ACAATCAAAAAAACTCACTTTTGAAAGAAAATGAAATTTTGGGCACAAAATTATTAAAACATACTGTATGTTTGCCGCTAAATATTGCTTGATATTTCATTTGATGGCGTTCAAAGATGAAATAATTTGTTTTTCTATATTTTTTCGGGAAAACTATCATAGCATTTATATATTAGAATAAATGCAGCTACCTATTTAGGATATGAATAAAAATAGAAGAGTAGTATTTGCTCTTTTGAAAAATATAATTAATAAAGTGTATGGAGTGCACAGGGTTAATTTTGGCGAATAGCCATTATTTATAAATATTTAAATTTGTTTTTTTTATATGAAACAATCAAAAATTGCGAAGTCCTTTATCGGACAGCTCCCCAACCACGAGTTTCCGGGTTTGGCTTTGGAGATAATCGCAAAAGTGCAGGAAACAGAGCTTGACGAGGGTCAAGTAAAAGTGGCATTGAGCCGCTTAGTGAATAACAGTAGCAACGTGGGTTACGTAAAAGAAGCTAATCGTGCTAATCCTTTGACAAAGGAGATAAATGCGATTTCGGCTGATCGAAAGAGTATTCTTCGTTCGATTAGGGATGTAGTGAATGGCAAACTACTTTCACCTATTGCCGAAGAGCGTAATGCTGCCAATACTATTGCTGGCTGGATGCAAGATTACAAAGGTAAGATTGGTTATGGTGGCGCAAAGTATCAAAGCAACATCGTGAATGGGCTTAGCACGACTCTAAAGGATTCGGAGCAGGCGCAAAATGCGTTGAATAGCTTGAATCTTTATGATCAATTTGAGTTGGCACAAGCAAAAACAGAAGAAATTCTGACTCTTTCAAATCAACGTGCTGATAAGTTGGCTAAGAATCGTGCAAAAATTGCAAGTATTCGCAAACGAGTTAGCACTGATTTGAATCTTCTAATTAGTTCGATTGAAAACGAGGCAAAATTGGAGCTTGGCACCGACAGCCGTTTCTTTATCGACTTGCACAATTCACTAAATGAAATTCTCGCTAACTATCGATTCCGTAATAAACTGCGTAAAGCAAATCGAAAAGTTAGCGAGAATAACGATGATAAACTTGATAATGATATCAAGTCGAGCAATGAGAGTGCGTAAATTACGCTACTCATAAAACCACAATCTTAGAATTGCCGTTCTAAGGTGGTTTACTCTTTCAAGCAAAGCTGATAGTTGGAGCTATTGGCTTTGCTTTTTTATGTTTT